>JANPKJ010000035.1:0-138009 GCA_031425955.1 Akkermansiaceae bacterium
CAATCCAAAAATTCTGTGCGCGGTCATATCAGGGGTAACGATCCTAGTTCTCCTGCGACAAGCGACCATCCCCCGCACGGGGGATTCTTTCCGGCGCGAATTCAGCGCTCGACACTCAGCAAGCCCAATTCATACCCGCGGGCGATGGCTTCCGCTCGGTCGACAACCTCGAGCTTTTGGAAAATCGACTTGATATGGCTCTTCACCGTCTCCGTGCCGATCCCGAGAACGCGCCCAAGCTCGTTGCTGGAAAGCCCCCTGCCCAAGTGGCGGAGGACTTCAAGTTCGCGGGCGCTCAGTGTGTGCCCCTCCGGCGTCAGGTGCGCCGATTCCTGGAAGAAACCAATCTCGCCCGCAGCTACCGAGCGGATGGCATGCATGAGGGTGGCCCGGTCTGCAGATTTACTCAAATAACCTGAAGCACCGTTTCTCCGGCCCAGTTTCACCTCGGTCGCAGTGGCACTGGCTGATAGAATCACCACCCGGATCTCCGGCCAACGCCGGTGGATGATTTCCAGCGCATTGAAGCCGTCGCTGCCGGGCATTTTCAAATCGAGTAGAATCACGTGCGGATGAAAACTTTCACACAGTGGCAATGCTTCCTCGGTGGACGCCGCAGTCGCGATCCTTTGAAAACACGGGTCCACCCCCAACATCGCCTCAAGGCCTTCCCTGACGACCGCGTGGTCGTCGATGATGAGCAGACGGAGGGATTTGTCAGGAGTCATATCGAGTTTGTTATGTGATTTTTCGGAGTTTTATCAATCGAGCAATCCGGTCTATTTCCCCACACTCATCTGGGCCGATTCCACCGCGAGAGCAATGGCCTTGGGAACACTGCAAATGACATGCGCGCCCTTGCCGGGTTCGCTCTGGAAATCCACGTTTCCGCCCAGCCATTTCATGCGAAGTCGAGCGGACTCCAAGCCAAAATGTCCTTCCTTGGGCCCGGGAGCCTTATTTGGTTCAAAGCCGCAGCCGTCATCGTCAATCCGAATTTCAAGGAGCTCGGGACCGTAATGAAGGGAAACACCCACCTGCTTCGCGCTTCCATGTTTGAAAGCATTTCCAACCGCTTCCTGCATCAGCAACAACAAGCTGCCCATGACTTGGCGCGAGACTGGAAACGGAGCACCTTGGCCTGTCACCGTGACCGATCCCGGTGGCCAATGTTCGACAGTTCCCACGGCATGGCGCAGCAGGGCGGCAAAATCATCCGAGTCCTCCTCCATGTGTTGCAAGCCCCATAAGGCTTCGCGCAATCCGGCCTGCGAACGCACCAGCGCCCGGCGCGCCGCAGTGAGCTGCTCTTCGACCACCGCCGGGATTTCCCCGAGGTGCGCGACGGCGGCCTCCACCCGGTAGGCCGCTCCTGCCATCAATTGCTGGAGGCCGTCATGCAGGTCGCTCGCCAGACGGCGCCTCTCTTGTTGGGCTCCTTGGAACTCCAGCTCGGAGTCGCGGTGTTCGCGCATCACCTCCTCGAGCAGCAGGCTGCGTTTAATCAGGAGTCGTCGCAGCGCGAAGTTCCAACCCATCGCCAGCACCAGCACGGCTGCCACACCTGACAGCGCCATGGTCAGGCGTTGTGGCGTCCACCAGGATGGCACCGAGAGCACGCGGATGTCCTGCGGTGACCGCAGCCAGAGCTGGAAGCCACTGATTGAGATCGACCCCTGCGTGGTCGCGTCCTCCTTGAAATCCAGTTCGGACACGCCGGTGAGTTCCAGTTCGGCCCCCTCCACCCAGTTCTCCGGCATTTTCAAATCGGAAGCTGGGAGAAACGCGGGAAATACATAACCCCCGGATGCCATGAGCAATGCCGGCGGCTGGTCCATTTCACGGCGCTCGATTCTCACCAGCTTGCCCGGGAATCGGACGAGTCGACCGCTAAAATCCGCATCCGCCACCTTCTCGAACACGCTGCGGAAATTCGGATGCAGGATGCGGTCCACCGTCACATCCACCGGCGCGGGAACCTCGCTGCGGCCCAGCGGCCGGACGATGGCCCCGATGAGCGCGGCAAGCGTGTGGGACGTATCGACGAACCCCGCCACTTCGACCCGATCGCCTGGTTGGACATCGGCGGTTTCCGACTGGACACGCACACTGTTAGCACCTTCTTGCAGGAAAAAGAACTGCCCGGGCACCGCGAGGGTCACCACGCCCTCCGTAACCTTGCGGTGATAGGGACTCGCGTCCGGAGAAAATGGCAGCAAGCGGTTGAGCGACACCCGCGGTGCCTGAAAGGGATCAGCGGGTGGGGCTTCGAGCACCTCGAAATCACCGGCCCCCATCACGTTCATCCGCAGGCCGGCCACTTCGGCGCGGAGATTCGGCAAGGGCACGAGCAGGCCACGAACCCGCACCCGGGCATCCACCAGTTTCGTGACATCGAATTCGCGGCCGTTTTCAGAAGCGACGCGGCAGGGATGCCCGTCCACCACGATCATGACTTTCGAATCGCCGAATTCATCCGGCGGGGAAATTTCCTGCACCACTCCCTCCACCTCCACCCGCTGGCCGTCCTCACTTCCTGATAGAAGCCGCTCCAGCGGCAGACGCCGCGCCTCGGGAATCGGGCCGGAACCCACCCGCTTGAACCGGATCGGCAGGATGCACGGCGCGTAACCCCCGGGATCAGTCACCCCTTCGATTTCCACCAGCGCCCCCACTTCGGAGTCTTTCGCGGGAGGTTCACCACCTTGCCAGATACCCCGCTCCGTGGCGATGGCGCGTCCCACCCAGATATTCCACTCGCCATCATGAACGAAGCAATCCGGCATCGGATCCGAGTCTTGCCAGGTCACCACGCCGCGCAGGCGCACCGGCAGCCCCTTGGCCGCCTCCTCACGCGACAATGCGCGGATCTCCGCGGAACTCGTTAGGACCCGTGACTCATCGGCCGCGCTGCATGGCGTCCATCCGATCCAACCGCCAAGAAGTACCCATGCAGTGAGCCGAAGATAGGGGGTCTTTCGCATCTGCAACATCACACTGGGTTTAACGCCGGAATCATGAAATTGGAATCGGTAAAATTCCGTCGCCACCGGCCACGGTATAAACCATCAGCCGGCAATCCACTCAAAAACGCCGGGCTCGGAACCTTTTTCCACCGCGGGGAAAACCAATCTTAGAAAGCGGGCCTTCACCGCCTCCTTGATCACCACCGGCGAGCCGGATCCAGGCGCATGGGTAGGGTCCGCCACCGGCGTCCATTGTTTGCCATCCATCGTAGCCTCAATCCGGAAACGACTGGGTTTCCACGCGTATTCGAATCGAATTTCCTGCTGCGTGAGATCCACCTCGGCCCCCAAGTCCCTCAGGAGCCATGGCTCGCGCTCACCCGGCGCGGCAAGCCATCGCGTGGCGTAGATGAAGTTCCGCCCTTCGTGCGTGACAATGGAAGGATCCGCATAATAACCGGGCAGGATGGGATTGCCGACATGAGGCAACCGGCCAGCGGATTCGCCAGCGAGAGCCCCGGGTGCGGACAGTAAAACAGCAAGTGTCAATGGGACGGAGAGTAAGTTGCTAGTAGTCATGGCAGTGGTTTGAAGCCGGATGGAAAAAGACCGACCTTGCCCGAGTCGCTGCTTTTCAGCGGAGCTTCGAGGATACTCCGGAAACCAAGAAAACCTCGCCTACCCGATCAGATACTAAACCGCACCCTCGATGACAAGTTCCGCGCCTGCGCCAACTTGAAACTGCGCCGAAAACCGGACAACGCCGTTGCCGCCGACCACCGGCACGGCGTCCGCACCGAGTCTCACCCGGACTCCGGGCGCCAGCCAGGGAAGTCGGATTTCCTTCAGCGCCACCGTGCCATGGGCGACCCTGATCGTCGCGGACCACGCCTTGCCGGGCGTCATTTTCTGCTCAAATGTGCCCCACCCTTCCGCCGCGGTGAACGGTGCCTTGAAATCCTCGGGACCGATTTTCGGATCGAAGCCGATCACCCCCGCCGGACCATTGTAAGAAAATCCGCAGGCAGCCATAAACAGCGAATAGCTGGCATTGGCACGGGCGTAGTGGTCCGAACACTCGATCTCGTTGTAGGGATTGCGCTTCGAGGGCGCGTAGCGGTCGTGGATGGCCCGACCCACCGCCAGACCTCTCGCCGTCAGCGTCCGTGGATCGGCTGCGTCGTCGAGCAATCCGGAAATTTTCTGATAGTCCGCGGCGCTGATGGCTGCACCCTCCTGCACCATGTGCGCGGCGGCCTGCCACTCGAAGCCGGTCATGCATTCGTTGAAATACGCATACTGCCAGTGCTTCTTGAAATCCTCGCGCAGTCCGCCCTTGGGCCAGGTGCACATGATCAGGCCGGACTCACCGGGCATCGCATAGAAGCGGCCCTGTTTGAACACCTTCCGGAAACTCCCGATCTCTGGCACGAAGTTGTATTTCCACAGCGAATTCAGGGCTGCTCTCACATTTCCCACATCCTGGATCCTCCCCAGTCCGGCGAGCGTCGCCCACCACTGGCCGATGACCTGATCGATATAACATCCCAGCCCCACCCCGATCGCCGTGGAATGCGCGGGATCCTCTTCCTGGGTGAAAAACTCGCCGTTGAAGAGCGATGCGATTTTTTCCGCGCCCATCGCGTGGATTTTCCCGCAGGTCGCGGCGTATTCGGCATCGCCCATCTCCCGTGCCATTTCCTGACCGGCGCGGAGGGCGGCGAGATAGAGCGAACACAGGCAGTGCACTTTTCCATACCACTCGGCGTCCAGCGTGTTGTGCTGTTTGCCGTCCAGCAGACCATCCAGTCCGCCGCGGCCGTTTTCGTCGAAGCGGATCAGCCAGTCGAGCGCGCGTTTCGCTCCGGGCCAGACACGTGCGAGGAATTGATTGTTAGGCGAAACCTGATGCTCGCGCCAAGTGCGCAGGATCACGCCGGTCTGGGAGTCGATGGCCATCATGTTGTTCGCCTCCGCGCGGAACCGGATCCCGCCGTCGTCGTTCATGGCGACGCCGAAGTCGGTGACTTCGCGCAGGTTCCGCTCCAAATCCGGAAACAAGCGGGCGACGCCCTGCGCGTAGTGCCAGACATGGGCGCAGGTTCCGGCGCAGCACCCGACGCCCTCCCAGGCCCAGAAGCGGCCTTCTTTTCCCAACACATGGCAGTTGGTCGTCTGCAGCGTGTTGCTCGTTAGAATGGAGCGGTCCATCAACCACTGCGGCAGCGTCGAGTCGTTCCATGTCGCCACCCAGCCCATCGTGCCGTCGCGCAGGATCTTGAAGCGGCCGGCCACCTCGCGCGCCACTGCGGCGGCATCCTGAAAGCGCGTGGTGTATTGCGGCTCCATCCTGCCCACGCCCTCCAGCTCCCGCAGGTTGGGGAAATGCCATGCCAGCACGAACCGGACGGTGACTTTTCCCGCAGGCGGCAGCACGATGGGCACGACCAAGCTCCCCTGCGCGGGGTCGCCGTTAGCTTTTTCTCCCAGAACGGCCAGCACGGCTGTCCCGCGGTCACCCGCGAGGCCACCTTGCTCGGCATCGTCGGAAAAAAGAATGTGGTCCGCCCCGACATTCCCCCACCGGCCGGTGGCGCGATCCACCAGGCGGAGTCGGGCTTTCTTGCCCTCGTGGGCTGCCGCATCGAGCGTGGTCCAGCGCAGGCGGTTCTGGTCGTTTCCAGTCGCTGATGCGACCACCTGGCCATCGACTAACATTTCAATGCCGGTCTCGCCTGGCAGCTTGCCGCCACCTAGCAGGACGCGGACGAATTTTCGCTCGAGGGTGAATTCGCGCGAGGTGAGCGTGCCCGTCGGTCGGTCTTTTTCGTTGTCCCCGGTGCCAGGCGCACTGGCATGGGAATTGACCAACCGCTCGCCCTCGGCGGCCACCTTGCCTTGATAGGACGGCACCCGCTTTTGCTCCACCGGACCGCTCCCGAAAGCGGTGCCCTCGATCGCCCAGTCTCCATGCCCGGGCTTTTCGAAATCCTCGAAAAGGATGTCCGGGCGTCGCGACGTCGAATCGTCCGCCGGCTCGTGTACCAAAAGGGTGAGCGCGTTTTCCCGCACCATCCGGCTCGTCGACTTCAGAGGTTTCCCGCGCTTGGAATGACAATAGACCGGATTTTCCCAAATCCCGCTCAACGACCCTGTCACCGGCTGCCCACTGCGATTCTCCAGCGTGTATTCCATCACCGTCACCGGCATCGAGGAGTCGAGCGTGGAAAGCGGGATAAATGGCGTCCAGGCCTCCAGCCGGACTGCCACCGGGCACTCGGCATCCGAATACTCCACCACCCCGAGCGGCCAGCGACCGGTGAATTTCACCTCGCCCCATCCACCGGCATCGAGGGGACGAGGCTTGGATTCTCCGTCCAGAGTGAGTTCGAAGCCCTGGCGGAAGGGATTCGGATGGGTGTCAGGCGTCGGCGGGCTGAGATAGTTCGCGCCATCGGCTTCCCGCACCTTCTTCGATCCCTGGCTGATATTGACCAGTCCTTCAGGCACTTCGACCTGCTGGGCCACCACGCCTTGGTGCGGTTGGTGGAAAACATCCCACACATACAAGCGCCCATCCCCTGATAGATACACCGTGCCGCAGCCGATCCCGCCAATGGTCATCCCGATCCGCGCCAGATCCGTCTTCTCTGACGCCGTGATTCCGGCGTCGCGCGGCGCGCCGCGCTTTGCCAGCGAGAGCGCCCACTCCGCGTCCAGCTCCTTGCGGGCCGGGATCAGGTTTTGATAGATCGAGCCTGTTTCCTCTGCGGAGCGCATCCTCCCCGGCAGGAAAACTCCGGACAACGAGGTGGCTGCTGAAAGTTTGAGGAATTGGCGGCGTTTGAATGAATCTGACATGGTGCGAGCGGATCCTGGTCCGGGTCCGTGACCTGCAACGCGCGCAATCCACCGAATATTTCCAAATCCGCGGCCGAACCCATACGCATGACCGCCAAACGAATACGCCATCCTGCCAAGATGACCGCTTGACCCGGGCGGCAGGAAGTTTCGATAGTCACACAGCCCGCCAAACCCAATGTCCCGCCCGTCATTCCCGAAAGTCCCCCCGACCGCCGATCAGGCCGCCTGGCTGGAATGGGCGGAGGCCACCCGCTCGCCACGTCTCGATACTGCCAATCCGGCCTTCCGGCCCTTCCGCGACGCCGGCATTGATTTGTTAGGTCAGGACATCCTCAGGGAAAAATTCCACGCCGGCACTCCCTGCTCCCCCACCCATCTGATCTGGATCGTCACCCGCGGATCTATCACCGTGGATTTCGGTGAGGACCCGCGCGTTCTCGTAAAGGGGCAAATGGCTTTGTGCCCGGCGCTCCGCCCGCACTGGGTGAGGCTCGATTCCCGCGCCGCACGGGGCCTCTGGTTTCATATCCTGCGCATCCCCCGCTGGCAGCACCTCTCCAGTGCAGGCCCGGGGATTCATCCCTCGCGCCTGGCAGCAGACATGGAATGGTTGCTGGAAAATTGCCTCCGGGAATGCGCGTCCACCGAATTCGGCGCGAGCCAGAACGCACTCCACTACGCGGAAATTCTCGCCGTCCTGCTCGAACGCGAACTGGCGGTTTTCGGTCCGCGCCGCGCCGAGCAAGCACCCGTCACCCGCATCGACAGCCTCTGGGGCGAGGTCATCCAGCGTCCCGACGAAAAATGGTCGGTCGCCAGACTCGCACACGGCGCCGGGACTTCCACCCGCGAATTGCACCGGCTCTGCGCGGACCTTTACGGCATCGGCCCGATGGGACTGGTCACCCGCATCCGCATGGACCGGGCCATGGAATTGCTGCTCGCCACCGATCGCAAGCTCGACGACATCGCCGTCGAAGTTGGCTACACCACCGCCCACGCGTTTTCGGCAGCCTTCCTATCCCACGTCGGCAGACGCCCCGGAAGCTTCCGTATGAAACATGACCTAACCACCTCTAAAACAAGCCCATGAAACCAAAACAAATCCTGATCCCCGCCACCCTGATTCTCACCAACGGCCCAATTCTGGCAGCCACCTATCAGGAGGACCTCGCGTTGCTCAAGCGCCACACCGAAATCATCGAACTGGTCTCCGGCACCGCGCGCGTGGCCATCGCGCCCGCCTGGCAGGGCCGGGTCATGACGTCCACCGCCACCGGGCCCGAGGGTGCCGGCTTCGGCTGGATCAATCCGGAAGTCATCGCCCAGGGAATCAAGCCGGAATCCGAACGCGCCGGTCTCGCCAAACACATCCATGTCTTCGGCGGCGAGGAACGCCTCTGGTTCGGCCCGGAAGGCGGTCCCTTCGCCCTGTTCTTCCCTCCGAAAGTCGAACAATCCTTCGAAAACTGGAAAACCCCCGCCGCCATCGACACCGAACCCTTCGAAGTCTCCGGCACTCCCACCGAAAAAAGCGCCGACTTCATCCGCTCCCTCCGCCTGCAGAACCGCGCCGGCACCACCTTCGACATGCAGGTCAGGCGGAGCGTCTCCCTCACCCCACCGGAACTCCTCACGAAAATCCTCGGCGGCGATATCCCGGATGCGGTCCAAGCCGTCGCCTACACCACGGAAAATACGGTCAAGAACACCGGTGAAAAGCCCTGGACCCGCGAAACCGGCGCGCCGTCCATTTGGTTGTTAGGCATGTTCAATCCCACTCCGAAAACCACCATCGCCATTCCCTTCGCACCCGGCGACAAAGCCGCGCTCGGCCCGATCGCCAACACCGGATACTTTGGCGATATCCCAGGAACCCGCATCAAGTTTTCAGAGTCCGTTCTCTTCTACAAAGGCGATGGCAAGGAGCGGGGCAAAATCGGTATCCCGCCGAAACGCTCGAAGGGCATCGCCGGAAGCTGGCAGGCGGACAGCGGCACGCTCACATTGGCTGTGATCCAGACATCGGAGAACTCCGCAGCCGCCAGCTGGCCCTACGTCGATTCCCAATGGAAAGAGAATATCGATCCATTCGGCGGCGATGTGATCAACTCCTACAACGACGGCCCGCCCGAGCCCGGAGCCAAGCCACTCGGTCCCTTCTACGAGTTGGAAACCTCCAGCCCCGCCCTCTTCCTCAAGCCCGGCGAGTCCCACGCCCACACCCAGACCACCATCCACCTTACCGGATCACGCAAGGCGCTCGACGCCATCGCGAAACGCCGTCTCGGTGCAGATCTCGACACCATCGAAAAAGCGCTACCTTAAGCCTTAAAGGCGGTCTTGGAATTGGAGCGCGGATCTTTAGTCCGCCTGTTGAGCGTGGCAAATCCCGGGGACTATGAAGATTTCGGCACCACGAATCAGACAAATCCTGCGAATCTTTGATTTTTCAGACGGCCTCTGAGAATCGAAGCGCAATCCAAAGCCTGCGCTTGCGAGTCGGGAAGACCGGCGGGACTGTCACAGGCCGCGCCGCAAACAAATCTTTAGCTTTTACGTGACGTGAATCTGCGAGCACTGGTACCATTTCCAAACCGTCCGAAGCAGGCGGGTGAGCCTGAAAGGCCCGAGCTTGTCCAGCGACAATTAGAATTACCCACGCCCGGCGCGTGCAAACATGGCTCTTGAAAAATCTCCCCCCGCCTCCCCTGGGGGACGGGAGGGGAGAAGTCCCCGGAGGGGATTTGGGGGCGATTCCCATCGTGGTCGAGCTGACGACAGCTCGGCGGGGTTTGGGGCGGCAGCCCCATGGCTACGGATTGAAACAGGGAGTCTTGCTTCCATACGCACTCGGGCGATCACTTCCGTTGATTTGATCTGGTGCATGATTTCAATCCTTGTTTTCTATAACAAATGGGATGGAACGCCGCCATCTTGTTCTCGCACTCTGCCCAAAGGACAGGTGCCGGCGTGACGCCGCGGTCGTTCCAAATCTTCGAAATTGTTTCATCGTGTTAGCTTGCTCCCAGGCTTCAGGCAGCCTGGGCTTCCGGGGGAAAGGGGGCGGAGAGTCCGCTGGATGAGTTGGTGGGGCGCTGAGAGAGGAAGACGAGATTGATTGACGATTGATGATTGTTGATTTTGGATTTTTGATTAGAAGATGGCGGCGCAGTGACGCAGGCCGGGCTTTGGATTCTTTGTGCTCTTTGTAGTTCATCGTTTCGCCGAGTGGGCTGGTCTGTGGGTGGCGCTGCACCAGCTTGTCCGGCTAAGTTCTTCGAAGCCTGGGGCCGGGGTAGCAGACAATGGGGGGGAAGAAAGTATGGCCCAAGATCTGCGGAGCGGCATGTGTTTTGACGGTTCTTTCACACCTCATTGGCTGCCCTCTCGTCGAGAGGGCGCTACCTGGCGTTTTCTGGGCTTTTCGCTTCGCGGGCGGGCTGGAAGGCCGCGGTCCGTGGAGAGGGGCCTTCTTCCAAGTCAAAAATCAACAATCGGAGTTCGTCAATCGTCAATCGATTCTCTGATTAATACCGATGTTCCTCGGGAGGCTGAATGAATGGATGAATAAATGAAAGCCGGAACAAATTTTGCCTTGCGGCCAGCCGGGGTGCGCTTCGCGTCGTTTCGATGCCTGCTAGCGCAGACTCTGGATTGCGGTCCGGTGGGGTGGATTCTTTAAACTTGGATGTTTGGTCGTAAAACATCCATGTAAACTCCCTGAACAGGGATGTGGAGAGATTGGGTCGCGGGGGGGGAGTGTATCTGTAGGCGTTGGCTTCGGCATTTTGATTCGCAAAGACGAGTTCGCGCACCTGGTTGAGGATTTTCAGATAGTCCAACGGCCATGCCTCGGTGGGAGTGCCCACCCACAAGCTTTCCTCGTTGGGTTGGAGACGTTCCTTGCGGGGATCGCTGAAGACCATCGCGCCAAGGCGGCGGTTGCCGACGGGAAGCGCCTCGTTCCAATTCCCGGCCGGCTGTGTATATCAAAGGCGCGGCGCGGCGGTTGCGAAACCGCCTATCAGGAGCGGAAGGATAATGAGATCTCGGGAAAGTTTTTTCATGAGGAAGCGGGGCAACACCGCAGCCCGAGGTTGAGCTTGAGCGGACAACAAGGCAACGCATTAAGCGATTCCGGGGGCCACGCCGCACGAGCGGTTCATGACCCGGTGATGGTCATGCGCACGGCCTTGCCGGGTTCAAGCGTGACCGGCATGCCGTCCGGGTGCTTGTCCGGCGGCAGGGTGAACCATTCGGGAAACTGGTTGATGCGCGGGTAATCGACGGGCAGATGCATGATTGTCTGGTGGCGGGGACGGTCGAAAAGCAGTTTCCCGGTCCACGGCCGCTCCGCTGATAGAAAGAGATGGAGCTTTTCCCGGTCGCGGACCGCGCCGAGGCGGAGGTCGGCGCGCCACGGTTCGAGCCGGCAACCCTGGGTTTTCATCAGCGCATACATCAACGAGGTGCGGGCGAAATTCCCGTCGCCATGCCAGCCTTCGATGACGCCGCCGGGCTGTTGTTTCGCCCACATGGTGCGGATCTCGGAATCCACCCACTCGAAGGCGGAGGGCACCGGCTCGCGGTTGAGCAGGGTGATGGCACCCTCGATGGAATCCGCATAGCCATCGTGGCTGCCGCGCTCCCAGATCTGGCCGGTGTAGTGCGTCTTCAAGTGAGACAATGCCTTGCGCACCGCCTCGCGGTAGGCCGGGGTGCCATCCACCAGCCAGATGGTATAGAAGCCGTCGTAGTTATAGCCCCAGTTGTCGGTCAGATCCTTGTCGATCACCCGGCCGGTTTTCGGATTCACGGTCTTGAACATCATGCCGTGCTCGTTGACCGCAGTCTGGAGGATCCGGTCGTAAAGTTCGTGGATAGGTTTTCGATAGGCCTCGCGTTTTTCCGGCATGACCCGGGAAACCGCCAGATAAAGCTCGGACAGCCCGTTGATCACCTCGCACGCGTGGTCGCCGAGTGTGAGCGAATCCGCGTCGCGAGTGGGATGGTTGCTGCCTAGCAGGAAATAATCCCCGAGCCGCACCGCCCAATCGAGGTACTTGCGCTCGCCGGTGAACCAATAGAGCCGCGAGCAGACTTGGAGCAGGTCGCCGTTGACCTCGAAGTTGCGCGTGGGGATGTTTCCGAAGGGAGTCTCGACGGCCGGATCCTTCCAGATGTCGTCGATGATGCCGGTCATGCGGTCGGTCCACGGGCTGCGGCCCATCCACTCGGTGATGTAAAGCAGGCCGTCCTTGGCGTATTCCGCGCCGTCAAAGATCATGGCATCGCGGTCCACGTTCTCGCGCCGCCAGGATTGGGTGGAGAAGAGGAAATCATCCGGCAGGTTGTCCACGCGGCGGGTGAATCGCGCCTCGGCACGCAGCATGTCGGTTAGACGACCTTCCAGCAGCGGCCTGTCGGTCATGGCGGCGGTGAGGACCATGAACGAATAATTGTCCGCCGCGGCGTCGCGACCGTTCCAGTAGCGGTCCTTCATGTTGCGCGGGATGAGCCCACTCTGCGGATCGGCGTGGGCGAGCCAGCCGTCGATGTATTTCCGGCTGCGGGAAAACGCCTCGGCAGCAAGCCGGGAGTTTTGCTCGGCCTGGAGGAACCTGGCGTCATCCGCGGCTGCGGCAGGGGAAAACGCGAGCGCCGCGATGATTCCGCAGGCAATCATGCGGGCGGCTGTAAAAATTTCTCCTCTGGGTTTCCCGGATTCCTTTTTTCGAAAGTTCGGTGGGCTCATCAAGGACTCCATCCACATAGAACGGTTCAGACATGCCAAATCTTACCCGTCCATCCGAGTAGGCGTGCTTTCCCAGTAGATATGATTATTGCAAAACAGGCGCGCTGAAAGGCATCGCTGAATTCATGGGGCGCTGACGCTCAAACGAAAGAAAATCCGGCTTTCCCGAGCCCCAGGCGTGTAGCTGCCCCGCCATGTCTCGGGCTCGCCGGTGGTGATGCGGGCGTGGCTCACTCCGATTGCGGTCCATGATCCGTCGGCTGGATTGGCGCACACTTCCACGGCATAATTGACATCCGGCCGGTTGGCGGGGCGACGATAGATGAAGGACCAGGTGGAGCCGGTTTGCTCCACCTCGACTCCGCTGACAGAGGGGGTGTGAGGAGGAAGACCGAGGGCGTACTTGAGAAGATTGCTGAGGCCGTCGTTTGCGGGAGCGGCCTGCGGCCCGCTGATGGAGGGGTCGGCCAGTTCGGCCTGGGTGAAGTGGCCTGCAGCCCATGAATCAAAACTCATGACCGCAAAGGTAACGGTGATCGTGAATGACCCGCTGGAACTGTTTCCCGCGGCGTCGCTAGCGGTCGCCGTGACCGCCGTGGTCCCAAGCGGGAAGGTGGAACCAGAGGCGGTCGTGTTGGTGGTCGGGCGCACGCCGCTCACCGCATCCACAGCGGAGGTCGAGAAGGTTACCACCGCGCCTGCGGCGCTGGTTGCTTCGACGGTCATGTTGGGCGGGACGGTGATCACCGGTGGCGTTAGGTCCTGCACGCCGACAGCCAGGGTTGCGGAGGTTTCACCAAATCCATTGGCGGCGGAGAGACGCAGGAGATACACCCCGGGATGACTGAAGGTGACGCTGGTGGCGGCTTGTGCGGCATCACCGAAAGTGGCTGTGCCGGGACCGTTGACGAGGGTCCAGAGCGAACTGGTCGCGTTGCCGGCGCTGCCGGTTAGAGCTGCGGCGACTCCGGTCTGCGCGGCGGGTGCGGTGCCGGTTGCCAAGGCGGGCGTTTGATTGACGGAGTAGCTGATGGTGAGCCGCGGGCGCCGGGTGACGTTCGCATGATTGTCAGAGCCGAAGCGCGCGAACACGCCGCCGCCGGTGGTGTCATCGGCCATCTTGAGCATCAAGCCGAGCGGAGCCGCAGTGCCTGCCACGTCGCCGACCGCCGAGACCAGCGCGGGTGTGGAACCGAAGGTGCAATGGGTGCCTACGGGCGCAGTGGTGGGATTGAAACCGGCGAGCGTGGCCAGTGACGCGGCTTCATAATCAGTGCCGGGCGCGCCTCCCGCCGTGGTCCATGGTTCGGCCGCATTGCCGGTGCGCGTGGGCCAGTCGGCACCGGTGCCCGCGCCATTGGTGGCGCTGGAGCCGTCGCCGGTGCCTTCGACGAATGGGGTTAGAAGTTTGTGCAGTTCGAGCGTGTTGAGCGCCGTGCCGCTGCCGGCGGAGACCACCCAGAGATCGAGCGTGACGTTGTGGACCATCGCACCCGCAGGAATTTGTGAGACGTCGAAGGTGAGCAGGCCGCGGAGAGCGGCGTTATTGCGGCCGACGACGATCTGGTCGCGAACGCCTGAGTTCATGGTCGGGATGTCCGCTCGGATGAAGGTGCCGGCGTGGGAGTATTCATTCACGCCCTCGCGAAGTTCGAGCGACGAGGATGGGGCGACGAGCACGGTGAAATCCTGATAGGTGCTGCCGACCGCGTTGGTCACCGTGCAGCGAAGGATGTAGGCGCCATCTGAGGAAAAGGAAACCTGCGTGTCGGACGCGGCGGGATCGGCAAAGGTGGCAACGCCCGGCCCGGAAACCTGCGACCATGATATGGTGGTGCCCGCTCCACCGGTGACCGAGGCGCTGACGCGCAAACTGAGCGTGTTGGAAGGGACGGAGACGGTGCTTCCGGAGGGACTCGTGAGCGCGACGGTGGGATCATCCAGCGAGGGGAAGCCTGGAATAGGCGTCCAGACGAGATTCACTCCGGAGGCTGTGTTTTGCAGAGTAAAGGAGCCATAAGTCGCGCCCGGACGGCCGCCGGCATCGGCGGTCACGACGCCGAGCGTGAAAGAGCCGGTCATCGGAGATGCGGTGATCACCGGGAAGGTCCGCGAGGTGCGCCAGAAGCTGTGGAGGAAATTCGTCGTGCTGCCAGAGCTGTTGAGCAGGATATCGATCTTCGCACCGCTGGTGACGCTGACTGCAGCCGCGGCGATCTTGTTCGCGGTTTCCTGGGAGTTGCCGGCGAGTTTCCATTGGACCTTGCCGGTGGAGCCAAAGCCAAGACCGCCAGGGAATGTTAGTCCGGTGGACGCTGGCGCGAGCAGGCCGTTGATCATGGTGTTTCCGGCGATCACGCCGGTGCCGCCGAAGGTCGTTCCGGTGGCGGTGGTCACGGTGCCACTGAGGCCGCTTACGGTGAGGGTTCCCGCTGAGACGGTGGTCATGCCGGTGTGGGTATTCGTTCCTATGAGGATGAGAGAGCCTGTTCCGGTCTTCGTCAGGTTGCCGCCGCCGGCCACCGGATTGGCAACCGTGAGCACAAGACCGCTTTCGATGGAAAACGTGCCGCCGCCGGGACCGAGGGTGATTCCGCTGTTAGCATGAGCCATTACGAAACCTGCGGTGGGTTGGAAGGTGCCGTTGTCGAGGGTGAGCTGGCCGGGCTCGAAATACTGCGGGTTGCCGCCGAGCCGGCTTTGCGAGCCAGCCTTGAGGATGGTCCCGCCGTTGACGATCATGCTTCCGGTGAACGCTTCGTTGTTCCCGCTGTAGGTCACGGTGCCGGGCCCGCCGTTGCCATTCACGAGGTCGCCGTCGCCTGACAGGCCGGCGGCGATGATGATCGCGCGGGATGCATCACTGGAGGGAGAGATGACGGAATTGGCATTGACGGTGATTTTTCCGGCGAGCGTGAAGGATGTGTTGGCATTGCCATTTTCGATCGCGCCACCATCCAGTTTCAGGCGGGGAATGGTGACGGTGGAGTTGTTAGTCCCCTTGAAGCGGAGGATGGCTTGTGGAGGAAAAGCAAGGGAATGGCCGGCGAAGCTGTGATTTCCGGATGCGACGGGCGTGCGCAGGATGGAGCGCGAGGCGGTGTAATCCTTGTCCGGTGAGGGCGCGGCCGTGTCGTTCCAGTTTTCCACCGCGCTGAAAGAGGACTTGTTGTTGGCATCGCTCGTGTTCAGGGCGACGACGGGACGCGGACCGTTGCCCGGACTGAAGGTGACGACGGAGTAGGCGGGAATCCCGTAGGTGAAGGAGCTGGAGCTAACGGCCACAGGCGGCTGACTGGCGAGCGAGAGGGTGGCGGAGGTGACCCATTGGTTGAGCGAGGTGACGGCGGGGCAGCTCGTTAGATCGAATGTCTGGGTGACCGGCCAGGCGGTGGGGTTGGCGGCGACGATGACGAAGTTGTCGCTTTCAGGATCCTTATAGGCGGAGACCAGGGCGGTGGTGTCGTTCGTGACGCCCACGCGGTGGAAACCGGGGCGGACGAACTTGCTGTAGTTACCCATCACGTAGAGACGCTTGGCGGGCGAGGCCGTGCTGTCACCGGCGAGTGAGCCAGTGCCGCTGCTCCTGAGCCACCAATAGTGATAGGCGTTAGCCCCGGCGATGGTCATGAAGTCGTGGATCTCCGCTGCCAGCTCGAGGCCGTTGGCCGCGGGGTTCTGGTTTTCAATGAAGTGCTCGGTCTGCCAGAGCGGTTTGGGAACGGGCGAGCCGAAGCGGGTGACCGGGACGGGGCTGCTGCCGTAGTTGTGGCCGCCGAGGATCCCGACACGGCGGGCGGTGGCGGGATCATCCATCGTCGGGACCGCGAGGGAGAATTCCCAATGCATGCTTTCCGGCAACATGATCTTCGTGCTTCCCGCACCGCGGACGGCGAGTGCGTCCGCCAGATAGGGAACGAAGTCGTGGATCTGTTGTGGAGTCCAGACGCAGGACTCGTAGGTGGTGGATGCGTTCGGCTCGTTCTGGATGGAGAGGGCGTCGAGGTTCACTCCGGAAGCTGATTTCACCGAGGCCACGTAGTTCGCGAGATGATTCGCATAGCTCTGATAGTTCGCGGCGCTGGAAATGAAGTTGCCGCCGTTGACGTTGTTGGAGTCCTTGTAGCTGGCGGGCGGACTCCAGGGCGCGCTCCAGACCCGGGCACCGCGCGCTTGGGCCATTTGCATGAGGCTGGTTTCCCACGTCGTCCCGTCAGGCGCGATGCGGTTGCGCAGCAGCGAGAGTCCGATGCCGCCGGGGCCGGTGGAAAAAAACAGATCGGCCTCCGCCGCGGACCAGGTGCTGTTCCAAGCCGAGGAAGCTCCGAAGCCGTCGATGCGCTGGCGAGTGTCGGCATAGTTGACGGTGGCGGCACCACTGACGGTGGCGCCGGTGAACTTCAGGTTGTCCACCCACAGGGTGCTCGCGCCGGCCAACGAGGTGCCACCCCAGATGTGGACCATCACGTTGTTGATGTTGAGCAGATTCGGGTTCGTGGCCGGATTCAGGGGGATGGTGACACGCACCCAGCCCGTCTCGGTGGCGGGCACATATACACCGCCGAAATAGAGCTGGCCATAACTCGGCGTCGCCATTCCGAACTCGACGTAGCCGAAGGTGGCCGCGCCGTTTCTCAGATAGGTCGCGGAGCCGGGAGCAAACTTGATGTCACACTCAAGAGCGGTGAACTGGCGAGCGCTGATAGAAGGACTGATGCCGTTGAAGCCATTGATCACCGTGAACTGGTTGTTGGTACCCGAGAAGTTCGCGAGGATCTTCATCGAACCGGAGTTGGCGCTGCCGTCCGCATCCGTGGTCGAGTCCCAGGAAAGCGATTGAAAGGCCCCGCCGAACCAATTGCTCCACACGCTGCCGATTCCCCCGCCGGAATAACTGAGGTTGCGAACACCCTCCGGGGCGAAGGAATCCACGACGGAAGTGACGGGCAGTCCGGATTGTGCGGAGGCTTGAAAAAGCAGCCCACCGGTGGCTAGCAGAAACCTCCGGATGAGTGCGGAAAGCCGGTTTTGAAGTGAATTCATGGATGAACGAGACGACGAGAGGTGTGTCATGACCCGCCTGTTTTGACACAAAAAGCCGCCCGCCACCGACCGGGGAGGTCGGCGCGGGCGGCGTGAAATCAAGCATCAGGGCTTGATGGTCTCCAGACGTCCGAAGAGCTTGCCGCCGGGGCCGGCCACGGACTTCGGAATTTTCACGGTGATGAGCTGCAATCCGGCGGATGCCGTGACGATGGTCACCTCGGCACCCGGAGTTCCGGTGATGTTCACCGGGGTCCAGCCCGTTAGGTTGGTGCCATATTCGAACACCTGGGTGGTGTCGGTGGCGGATTCCTCGCGACGGGTGAAGGTGAAGACGAGGTTGAGCGGGTCCGAGGTGTTGTCTACGGTCGGCAGGATGGCCGGATCCGAGATCGACGGATCACCGTTGAGCACATACTCCAACAGGTTTTCCATACCGTCGAAATCCGGGTCGGCACCGGCGGTGGGATCACTCACAGAGAAGTTGCTGATCCAAGTATCATAACCCGGAGGAGCGACGGCAACCGAAAGCTTGCCGGAGGACTCGGTGAAGGTCCACTTATTGCCGTCCGCAATCCTGGTCCAGACGTTTCCGGATTCGGTGAAACCTATCACCTGGAAGGAGGAATCAAACGTGCGGCTGCTCACATCCACGAGAGTCCACTCGGTCCCGGGAGTTGTATCCGCGTTGGAGAAGTCGATCCGGAAATCGCCTGCCAGAGTGGCGGTTCCGGCACCGGTAACCTTGGTGGCTTCCGAGCCCAGGACGACGAAGGCGAGTTCCGCGTTGTCGGCGAGGACGAGGGTATTGCCCGGGACGATGGTCGTATTCCCGGTGTAAGTGTTGATGCCTGTCAACGTGAGCGAGCCGGCAGCGGGAACGACAACGGAGCTTTCCAGCTTGAGCCCGCCGTCGAACACGCCGGGCGTCGGACCGTGGAGGATCGGGGCGGCGAAGGTGACATTAAGGCCATAGTTGTCGATGCGCGCACCGCTGTTAGCCGTCAGTTCGTCGCCGAGGATCCTGGCGGCGACCTTCGGTTTTCCGTTAGCATCGCCAGTGGGGGCTGCGAAGGCGGCGTTGGTGATCTGGAGGATGCCGCCGTTGAGGTTGAGGACGCCGTTTCCGCCGCCCGCGCCGGAGCCTGAGGGCAGCCAGCTGATGCCGGCGAGGGACAGCGTGCCGCCGGAGAGGTTCCAAGTGAGGTTCTGGTTGCCGCCGTTGAACTTCAGCGAGCCGGTGCCGCCGCGGGTGGTGGCGGTGTCGCTGAACTGGACGACCTGGCCGCCGGTCTGGTTGACCGTGACGGGGCGGCCGAAGAACTGACCCATCACGACGCTGCCGTTGCCGTTCAGGTTGACCTGGGCGCCGCTGCTGACGTTGAGCGTGGCGGGTCCGTTGATCGCGCCGCCGGTGTAGGCGAGTTCGATGTTGGTGGTGTTGATGGTGCCGCCGGAGATGTTGTAGGTGGCTTGGCCGGATTCGCCGATCGACAGGGTGTTGGCGACGACAGTGCCGGCCGTCTGGTTGAGGACGGCGACGTCGGCGTTAGCCGGGGCGACGTGAACGCGGCCGCCGGTGTAGCCGGTCGTCGAAAGCGGATCGGTCGGGCTGAGGATGAGGGTGCTCGGCGACAGCAGCGTGCCGCCGCGGACTTCCACCGAGTTTCCCCCGAAGGCACCGCGCGCGGTGATGGTGCCGGTAAGCGTGAGGGTTCCGTTGCCGCGCTTGACGAGTTGGGTCTGGGAGTCGCCGTTGACGCCGTTGCCCTTGATGGTGCCGGAGAAGGTGCTGGAAGCACCATTGATCCCGACGGTCAGGGTCCGGGAGTTGAAGTAGCCAGCCTGATAGGTGCCGGCACCGGTCAGGCTGTCCACGACGACGTTGGCCACATAGGCATCGAAGGTCGCGCTGGCCGCGATGTTCAGGTCGGATTGGTTGGCGGCAGCGGTACTACTTTGGGAGTCGAAGTTGCCGAACTGGAGCTTGCCGCCCTGGACGTCGATCAGGCCGCCGGCGGCGAGGGCGAGGGTGCTGTTACCGGAGTTGAATGTCAGGGTCCCGGCGCCGCTTTTCAGGAGCTTGCCGGCCCCCGAGTAAGAGTGTGCGGCCTGGTTGGTGTTAGCGGCATGCGCGTATTCCAGGGTACCGCCCGCGGCGATGGCGGTGGTGGTGCCGGAAGCGCCGCCGGTCAGGACGACCTTGCCGAGGTTGATGGTGTTGCCGCCGGTGACGCGCAGGGTGTTGGCGAAGTTGACGGTGCCCGCGCCGTTTTTGACGAAGGCGGCGCTGCCGGTGATGTTTTGTCCGGTGAAGTTGTAGTCCTTGGTCGGGTTGTTGACCGTGATCGCGTTGGGGCTGACGGTCGCAGGGATGGCAATGGCCACCGGACTGGCTTCGGGTTCGGACTCGTTGAACAGCACACTGTGGCCGCCTGCGGCGTTTTGCTGGTAGGTCGAGTCAATCAGGCCGACGGCGGTCTTCCAGTTCACGTCGGTATTGATGTTCCAGTTGCCGGTGACGGCACCGTTCGTCCACTTGATAAACTCGATGCTATTGATCTTCACATCGAGGGAATTGGTATTGTCCAACAGCTGGCCATCGACGCCCGGTGGCAAGGCAAGCGTGATATCGCCGAAGCCGATGGTTCCGGCGATCGCGCCGGTGTGGGAAATGAGCGGGAACGTGCCGACAGAAAGTCCCGTGCCGAGGACGCCGAGTGTCGAGGGCCCGTTGACCGTGAGAGTGGTGCTCGCGATGGGAGCGGTGCCGGGGTTTGCCAGACCGGCGTTGTCGATTTTCAGGGTCGCTCCCGTGGTGGTGCCGAGCGAGACGGCACTCGCGGTGAGGGTGCTGCCAGCGGTGCGGATGGTGGCCGAGGCGGCGTCAGGCACCGTGACGCCGGCAAGTCCGGTCGGGCTGAAGCCGTTGAGGTTCACCGTGCCGGCGTGAAGCTGGAGGGCCCCGGTGCCGAGCGCGTTGGCGTGACCGAGGCGGAAGGTGATGCCGGAAGCATTGAAGTTGAGGCGGTAGGAGCCCGCGCCGCCGAAGACCGGGGCGTCATAGCCGCCACCGAGGGTCCAGCCGCCGCTGAACGAGCTGTTGTTTCCCGAGACTGCGAAGGTCGAGGTGAAGGCGTTTGGGACGTAGTTGGGATCGCCGGCGTTGTATTGGCCGAACGAGCCGACATGGAGGCGACCGGCACCGGAGATGGGAGCGGAGACGAAAAGATTGCGGTCGCTGGAGTCGGTGATGCTGAAGCCCGAGGTGGCGGCGGCGGTGATGGCTCCGGCGAGTGTGTGGGTGACGCCGCCCTGGCCCTGGCTGAAGATGCCGCCGTTCATGATCAGGCTGGGGAAGGTGATGGTCCGGGTTCCGCCCACCTTGGTGATGACGGTGGCACCCACGCCGCTGGCCGCGGATTTGGTGTCCACCGAGAGTGAATCTCCCGCGAAGGTTTGGTTGGCGTCTGTCGTGGGGGTACGGAAGATCCATCCGTTCGTGGAGTAGGTGTTGCCTGCTGATGGGGCGGCAAGATTGCTCCAACGGGCGGAGTCAATAAAGGAAGCACTGCCGATGCCGTCAGTGGCGGTTTGGGTGACCGGCGCGGCGTGGGCGGCGTTGGCGGTGAAGACGATGGCTCCGAGCACGGAGAGACTGCGGGAATTTTTTGGCTTCATGGATGGTGGTTTTATTGGGGTTTATAGAATCTACCGACGCGAAAATCGGTCTTGGGATGGGGGCGTTGACGGGCTACCGACAACGGGAGTTTTTCGGAGGTTCCGTAGGGGGTTGAATTCACCCAAAAGGTCAATTCGCCCATGGAACTGGATGGAGGGTGGGACAAACCCGTGAATCCGCCTACTGCTCGATCGGGTAGGAGCCGCCAGCTCAATCGACTTGCAGCAACCCGCGTTCGAATGCGGCGGCGACGGCCTCGGCACGGTCCGCGACGCCGAGCTTCGCGAGGATGGCCTTGACGTGAAATTTGGCGGTGTTTTCCGAGATGTCGAGTGCCTGGCCGATATCTTTGTTAGATAGGCCGCGACGCAGAAGGTCGAGGGTTTCGATTTCCCGAAGCGTTAGAGGCTTGGTCTTGGCGCGAGCGGCGATGTAGTGCTGCAAGGCGCCTGGAAAACACAATTCCCCTGCCATCACCCGCCGGATGGCGGCGGCCAGATCGTCTCCCTTCACGGATTTAAGCAGATAACCACTGGCTCCGGCGGCGTGCGCGGCGAGGATGGGTTCTTCAAGATCGTAGGTGGAGAGAATCACCACGCGGGCTTCAGGCTCGATGCTGCGGATGAGCACCAGCGCTTCCAGTCCGCTGCCTCCGGGCATCCGCACATCCATCAGGGCGATATCGGGCCGGAGTCTCACGAAGGCCGCCACCGCCTGCTCCATATCCTCAGCCTCGGCCACCACTTCGATGTCCGGCTCCATGGCCAGGATTCCAGCCATACCCATGCGGACCATGGAATGATCATCGACAATCAAAACTCGAATTTTACGGGTCATCGTGTGTGGAGTTTAGGGTGATTTATCTAAGCCCGCATCACCCCCGTTAGATTTTGCGCCGACCTCAAGTGCCAGGGGGAGCACCGGGACCCGGGTGAAAATGGAGGTGCCTCGCCCCCCTGAGCTTCGGATTTCCAGGGATCCGCCCAGGCGTTTGACGCGTTCCCGCATGCTCTGTAACCCGAAATGCCCTTGGCTCTGGCCGGGACAGGATGCCAGATCGAAGCCGCGCCCGTCATCGGCGACTTCGAGTTCCACATGTTCCTCGATGAAACCCAGGCGAACATGGATGACGGTGGGCCGGGCGTGCTTGAGGGCGTTGGTAACGGCTTCCTGGGCAAGCAGCAGGAGGTTACCGGCTACCAGATCCGGCAACGGGAAGGAATCCCCAGTCCTGGTGACGACGATCGATACGGAGGAGCCAACCACCATGGCGGCAGCGCGCTCCTCGAGAATATCGAGAAAATCCCGGCCGTCCTGGCCAAGGGTCCGGAGGTCCCACACGGTCCGGTGGACTTCCCCGCGGCTGCGCGCGAGGAACTGCTGGGCGAGTGTCAAATGTCTGGCGCTGCGTTCCGGATCGCGGTCCTGGCTGCGTTCGACGATTTCCAGCTGCAGGGCCAGGCCGGTGAGCGCTTGTTCCAGCGTATCGTGGAGGTCGTTGGCGAGCCGTCGGCGCTCGTGCATCGTGGCGTCGAACTCCAGCGCGGCCGCTTCCCGGGCGGCAATTTCTCCGGCAAGTTGGCGACCGCGTTTCGCCACCTGGCAGCGCATGGAGTAGCCCCAGACCAGCGCCAGACAAAGAACCAGCAAGAGCCCTGCAAGCACGATGCCAAGGCGTTGCGGAGTCCACCACGGCGGTGTGGAAACCACGCGCAACGCGTCCGGCGAGGAAAGCCAGAGGTGGAAACCGGTGATCGAAAACCAGGGCAATATGTCGAGACGCTCGATCTCCAGTTCGCAGATTCCGGACAGTTCCACGACGGAGCCCTCGGTCCACCGCGAGACGAGTTCCCTCGAGTCTTGATCCCGGGTGGGCAGCAGAACCCGCACCAGGGTTTCCTCGACCTCCACAACCAGGTTGGTGTTGCCGTCCTTGTCGCGGGGAAGCACCCGCCGCAGCACGCCTGAGAACCGGAGCAATGCCCCGTCTCTGTCCGGATGGCCCGGCTCGGTGATCATTTCCTCATAACTCCGCGTTCTGGGATTCAGGATTTCGTGGACAGTCGCCGCCTCGGGGATGGGTGGAGGCCTTCGACCAACCACCCTCACACAGGCCTCGCTGAAACCCGCAAGCACCCGCGAACGATCCACAAAGCCTGCAACCTCCACTTCATCTCCGCAGTGAATTCCCGGATCATCGGCAGCCACTCTCACCGACGCCCTGCCGTTTGTGAGGTAGAAGAATTTTCCGGGTACCACGAAAGACACCACGCCGGAAGCCACTTTGCGGTGCTCGTTGTCGCCCGTTGAGGAAAACGGGATGAGCTGGTCGAGTGCCACCCGGGGAGCCATGAAAGGGTCTGCGGGCGGCGGCCTGAGGATGTCGACGTCCGCTTCTCCATTGCCGTGCATCTTCACCGCGGCGATTTCCGACCGCAGGTTGGTGATATCAAGAACAACCCCGCGCACCCGCACTCTGGCATCCACCAGATCCTCCGGAGCGGTGTTGAGGTCATGGCGGAATAGAATCGGATAGCGATGACCGTTCACCTGCAGGGTGAGGCAGGCCGGTCCCGTGTCGCTGGAATCCGGAAGGTAGCGGCAAACAACCCCCTCGACCTCCACCCACTGGGAGTCCATCGCGCTGGAGAGCAGGTCTCCGCATGAAGTAGGCAGCGGCGCGGGCACTGGCTTCGTGCCGAGAAGCTGGTAACGGGTCAGCAGCACCATGGGCGAAAATCCGCCGGGGTCGGTGACGCCCTCAATCTCGATTTCCATCCCGGCTTTCAATCCGGACAAATCCGGCAGAGGCTCTTTCCAGAATCCCTTCGCCTTCGAGAAGCGAAAGTCCGCAAACACGGCGGACTGACCGTCATGCAGCACGAAATGATCCCAGCCGAGATAGACCGCCACACCGGTCAGTTTCACCGGTAGGGCCTTGGCCGTATCCGCGCGGGAAAGATCCCGGATAGCAGACACAGCGGTCAGAGGAGCCTCCGCTTCTGCACAGATCCGGGCGGTCCCACCCGCGAGCACCAGTAGAACAAGCAGTCTTACCCAAATCATCAATTCCATTGAAGTCCAAAACAGTTGATCCGTCCTCGTGGAATGGGAAGCAGAAAACCGGGAGTATCGGTCCCTCGGGCACCTACCCGATCGGGTATGATGGCAACTTAAAGCTCCCAATCCGCGCGCGACGTATTCATCTGATCCATTCCTTCATCCCATGCGATCCACCGCCTTCATTCTGATCTCACTCGCCGTCCCGCTGTTCGCAGCTCCGCCAATCCCCGCGGGCGGAACCGACCTTTCCAACTCCGATTCCAAAATCTCCGCCCGGGCGGAAGGCGAAGGACAGGTCGAAAACATCAGGATTTCCGGACAGGTTTTTTCGGAAGCCACTCGCGTCACCGTGGCCACCGCCACCCCCGAAAAGCCCTGGAGCGCCTACATCACCCGGCCGCTGGCCGCTGGATCCGTGAGCAAGGATGACCGTCTGCTAGTCACTTACTTCGCACGCTCCATCACTCCGCACCCGGGCCGCGCAACCGCCAAGGTGCAGATTTCAGCCCCTACATTCGACCCGCTCGGAACCACCGACAACGCGAGCTTCGGCGCGGAGTGGCAGGAAATCCACCACCCGCTCATCGCCTCGCGCGACGCACCCGCCGGCAGCGGCGAAGTCACCATTCTGCTAGGAGAAATGGTTCAGACCGTCGAGATCGCCGCCATCCGTGTGCTCAACTATGGCCCGGATTTCGACCTCTCCAAGCTGCCCCGCCCGAAGGTGACCTACGAAGGCCGGGAGCCGGACGCACCTTGGCGCAAGGCCGCGCTGGCCCGCATCGAAAATTCCCGGATGGCCGACTACTCCGCACAACTCACCGGCGCGGATGGCAAGCCTCTGGCAGGCATTCCGGTGACGGTCGATCTCCACCGCCATCAGTTCCGCTTCGGCACCTGCGTCACGCGCGGCATGCTCACCATCGCAGGCAGTGACGGCGAGCGCTACCGAGACATCGTGCGGCGCACGTGCAGCAGCGTGGTTTTCGAAAACGATCTCAAGCCCGACAGCTTCCCGCAGGATGAAAAGGGGTTCGCGCAGTTGGATAAAAGCTTCGACTGGCTCAAGGAGCACGACATCACCGTGCGCGGGCACTACCTGATCCAGGAGGCTGTGGACGGCTGGACGCGCGACCGCCTCGACGATTCCGCGAAATTGAGGCAGACCTACATGACGAGCATCCGCGAGCGGATCGAGTGGGTGGGCGACCGCGTGACGGAATGGGACGCTGTCAACCACCCCATCGCGTGGGGTGGAGCAGAAATGTTAGGAACGAAGGGACCGCCGCTTGATACACTTTCGATGGATGTGTTCCATGAGGCGCGCAGGATCACCCGGCTTCCGCTTCTCATCAACGAGGACCAGCTCTTCCGCCCCGGTGCCCAACAGGACGGGACCTTCAAGCTGTTGGAAAAACTCAAGCGCGACGGCGTGCGGGTCGACGGTCTTGGCAATCAGGCGCATTTCAACAGCAGTTTCCTCCCACCCCCCGAGGAACTGCTGCGCGTCACGGACCGCTTCACCGCGGTTGTGCCCAGGCAGGTGGTTACCGAATTCGACATCGTGACCCGAGGCGACGATCAGCTCGCCGCCGACTATCTGCGGGACTGCCTGATCGCTTGTTTCAGCCACCCGGCCTACGACGGATTCATGTTGTGGGGATTCTGGGAGGGCAGCCACTGGATCCCCGATGCGGCGCTTTGGCGTAAGGACTGGAGCGTGAAACCTATCGGTCTGGTATGGGAGGAATGGACAACGAAACATTTCCACACCCGCGTTTCCCTGACCACGGACGATCTGGGAAGGATTTCATGGCGCGGATACAAGGGCACCTATCAGGTAAGGGCTGTCGACAAGGAAACCGTTCCATTCCATCCAGGCAGCGCCGGCTCATCGGCCAAAGTGAGCTTGCATTGAATGGTGGAGCGTCGGTGCCGCCACCGGGCTTCTCTTCCAAAACTGCCTGAATCAACCACACCTAAGTTCGAAACAAGCACCTTGTGGTAAAAGCACCGTTTCCCGGCTGAAATCAAAACCGGGAGAAAAATCCGGCGCTCGAAGAACGGACAATCTGATTCCCGCGGCCCTCAAATTCTCGCCACATCGAAGGCGAACGGCTCGCTCCAATCCGGCGGCTCGCCATCCCAACCGACCAGAAAATGCCGCCCATGCTCCTTCCTGCCCTTGAGCCCGCGAAACGCGGCGGCCAGAGGATCCTCCACCGAACATCCTGCCAGCAGCAGGCGTCCGCCGGTTTCCGCCAGAGCCGTAGCTAACAAGGCGCGGAGAATCCCCGGATCATCGTCCTCGCACGCGATCGCGCTAGCCTTGCAAAGTGGCACGGTTTGTCCCGCTTCAGGCAGCGGCACACCGCCTAGCATATTCCAGACAGGTCTCAGCGCGGCCACCGCACGGGAGTAACCGTGGATTCGCAACCTTTGGAAACCACTCTGGTCCCACAATCCCATCATGCCCGCGATTCTCCCCCGCTGCTCGGCGACAAGGAAATCCTCAATTCCCAGACCCCGCCACGAAGCCCCACCCGATTCCGCCAAGTCCACCAGCGCGGCGAACCATCGTCGCCGCGCGGCGTCATCGAGAAGAGCCTGCATTTCTCCCAAGTCCGCCGTCGTCGCACGGCGGACGCGGATGCCGGAATCGCAATCGATCCGCTGCGAGGGAAGCAACCAGCTCACATACCGCCCGGCCGGCCGATACTCCGGCAGCCCGCCGCGGCGGCTGGTGAGCAGTTCGAGCGCCCGGAGATTGTCCTCAAGCACCAACGTCTGCGCCCACTCGCCCGGGCGAAAAACCTCCCGCCGTATCAGCCGGAAGCCACGGGCTAACAACGAGGAGCCCTGCCAGTCCGGATGGATCCGCAGATCGCTGAGGTAGCGCATCGAGATTTCCCCATCCACCCACACCCGCCGCGATCCGGCGGAAAACATTCCCACCGCCCTGCCACTGTTTTCGAAAAACGCCCGCACGCAAAGGTCTTCACTCTGCACCCGCGCTCCCGCGAAATAATCCGGATCCCGCTCGAAGCCGATGCGGATGTGCGAACCCATTGGCGTGGCGGCGAACAAGTCTTCCAGCGCCTCGTGGTCCGACTCCACTGCCGGACGGAACGTCAGTCCAGCCATGACGCCACCTCCGCTACGGTTTCCCGCGTGAGCAGAGCGGGTGGTTTCACATCTCCGAGTCGACACCCACGGTGCCTCGCAAGCGCGCCTGTGAGCCGCAGGCACCAATCAGCGGGCGCTTTTCTAACTCTCAACGGAGAAAGCTGCCGCAGAGCCAGTGCCTGGTCGAGATAAGGATTCCGCCTCAGCAACCCTTCAATCTCCGCGGCTGGAGAAACGTCAGCTAACCAAAGTTCGTACCCGGGTCGCTCCGGATCGGCCACCAGGAATCCGCGCCCGGCCAGCGCTTCCGCCACTTGATCCTCATGCAGCTTTTCACCTACCAGATCGGACACGGATCCGTCACGACCCACAAACCGCAACCGAGGCCCGTCCGACCTCATTCCGGTCACCCGCACCCGATCACCGCTGCGATAACGGAAAAGTCCGCCGCCAGTGGTAAAAAGCACTTCGTAAATCCCTCCTGGTTTGAGATCCGAAATGGCGGTGAACCGCCCGCGTTCATCCAGAAATTCATGCCAGTGGCACTCCTTCGCCAAGCGTGGGCTACCATCGACTGCATCCGCAACGGAGGTGATTCCCTCCGTAGCGAGCAGTCCCTTCCCTTCGATGGGAATCCCACCGAGCCGTTCTGCCAGCCGCGGGATCCAAGGCGCGCTGGACGCATCCGCCCAACAGCTCACCAGCGCGAGCTTCGGCCAGGTTTCCCGCCACGTCCGCCCGCCTGTCAGTCGACGAACCACTGCATCGATTCCCAACAGAAACGTCGGGCTCCACACCGACACCACACTCAGGTCCGGCGTGCGGAGCAAGGCCTCCGCCGTTTCCTCGAAGACGGATTCAGCCTCACCGCTCAATCCGGGTACCACCAGCCATTCCGCCAGACGTCCGCCGACCTCATCCGGAAAATACGCGGCGTCGCTCGTCATACCCACTGGCAAACCGCCCGGCGCTTTTTCCGGAATCATTCCGGGCGGTGAGATCGCCCAGTAGGCGCGACCTGCGAATACTTCAGCGCAGCGTTTTTCCCACCCTCCGAACCAGGCTGCCACCCCTCGGGCAAACTCCTCCTGCAAACCCGGAGTGATCGGAATCCACTTCGCCCGCGAAGAAGTGCCGGACGTGCGCTCGAACCCGATCGGCTCCTCACACGCCAACACCCGTTTTTCCCCGGCGGCGCAGCGCTCGATCCAACTCCGATGCGCCTCGTAGTCCATCGGCTGAATCGCCTCACGAAACTCTTCGGGGCTGCGGATGGAACCGAATCCATGATGCCGGCCGAAGGCACTATCCGCGTGCTCTTCCAACAGCCCGCGCAGCCGTGTCCACCCTTCGCCCGACGCGGCGGACCATGGCTCAAGAGACGCTAACAACGCGACGGCCTGCGGATTCATGACCGGAAACCCTCGCGGAAAGCGGCGAGCGCTACCCGCCGCAGGTTGGATTCTTCCATTTCCGTGAAACAGACCAACTCCTCGCCGCTCGCGTGACCGGGATTGCGTTTGAGGAAATAGCGGACCCAAGGATTCCTGGCGCGCTCGTTCACCAGATCTTCCCGCAAATGTCCCTGACTGGCGGAAAACCGGATCACACCTTCCGCCGGTTTCCAACAGTCACCGAACAGTTGCTCCGCCACTTTTCCTGCCAGATCCGCCCACTCGCTTTCGACAACATCCGGATGCGGATGGAAACGCCGTGCAAACAAGGGTAGATACAGGTAAGTGCGATGCCCTTTCGAAATCAAGAACCAGAACAGGCGTCGTCCGCTAGCTGCTCTCCATTCCCCGGCCCGGCGACAGAACGCACGCACCAGTTCCTGCGTGCCCCAGCAGTTTCGATCAATGATCGTATCGCCGGAAAACAGAATGTCGCCCTCATCGAAGCGCCCTGCCGGATTCCAGGCGAGAGTCGTGAATCCACGCATTTCGCCATCCGCATCGTGCAACATCAGCACCTCGTGCTTGGCGGATAGATCCATGTCGAAACGCTCCCACGGGACGGACTCGTAGTGCTCCGTCATCAGCCCGTGCATCACCTGTCTTTCCCGCAGCGTCAGGGATCCGACAATGCGGACGTTGCTGGTCAGATGCATGGCGGTTACTTGAGACATGCGGCGATGAGAATGGAGACCATGAGAAATTGCGAGGGCATGCGGATGAAGTCGGTGACGAGGTTCAACCTCGCATGTGCCGGGCCGTCCGGCACGAAATAAATCCCGTTCGCCGGACCCGCCGTGGACTTGCGGAACCGCAGCACGAAGAACACCTCCGCCGCCAAGGTGACCAGCGTGAGCACGATCCAAAGCCGGACATCCGCCGGAACCCGGGGTAGCCAAAAGAGCGCGATTGCCACGTGGATCACGTCATGTGAAAGCCCGTGGTTCGTGCTCCAGCGCTGCTTTGCGCAGAGGGGTAACTCGATGATCGTCCGCAAGCACATCGAAGCGGCGAGCCAGGCGTAGGCCGGACTTTGCCACGCCAACAAACTCGGCAGCGCGAGCCAGAGGATCGCCACATGAACCAACCATCCCGCCTTGGCCCTTAAAATTGGCCCACCCAGCCGTTGCGGCGGGTGGTTCTGCCAGAAATGAAACCATGGTGCTCCAAACTGACAAAGCAGCAACATCAACGCCGTCCACACGGGCATCCGCTCGACCGCCATGTGCCACGCCTCTTTCATACCCGCAGCCGTTTGATTTCCGGCGGGCGACCGGCGAGGGACTTGCCATCGATCAGATCCCGCATGCCGCGCGCGATCGCATCCGTCTCATGATAGAGAAACTTCGGTGATCCGGTGCGCATCAGGTCCTCCGTCTGCTGGCGCAGGATCTCGACGTCCTGATTGAGAATCGCTCCGGCGAACGGTTGGAAGATCAGATGAATCAATCCGCCCAACGGCTCGAACCGGAACGCCAGATACGTGAACACCCGCGTCCGCTCCGGACCTTCCGGCGCGCACTGGCTCATCACCACATACTGCCGCTTCTCGCTCATCTGATAGTTCACGCGGGTGATGTATGGCAGTTGGAATCGATCCACATGCCGGATGCGGCTCCCCGGCGGCACCAGCAGTTTCCCGATCCATGAATCCATCCGCTCCTCGCCGAGAAACTCCGCCTCGATCCAATCCTCGCCGGACGTGATTTCAAGTTCGATCTCCTTGCTCTCCTCGCCCCGGAACAAGCCGCGATGCACATGCGCCGTGTGCGGCACATCGAGGAAATTTTCCGCGCAATGGAACGCGTCCGCCTCGAAAACCCGCTCCATGATGAAATGCCGCCAACCCTTTTCCCCCAGATGCGGAAACAACGGCGGCTCGCCGACGGGCTCCAGTTTGTCGACGCCCGCCATCCAGACCCACACGAATCCCTGCCGCTCACAAACCTGATAGGACTTCACCCGGATCGCCTCACAACTTCCGCCGCAAGCCGACGGGATGCGCGTGCAATGACCGTCCGCCGCCCAGCTCCAGCCGTGATAGGCACAGCGCAACCCGTCCGCGGTGACGGTGCCTCGGGAAAGCGCGAGGTTCCGGTGAGCGCAGCGGTCAATCAATGCCGCCGCCTTTCCATCCGGCGCACGGAAAACGACCAAGGCCTCGCCGATCACCGTCCGCGCGATCGGCCCGCTGGCGATTTGTCCCGAACGGCAGGCGATGTACCAATGTCCCCGAAGCACGCCGCGAACTTAGACCGTGTGGGTTTCAACTGGCGAATGGTTTCGGCAGCTGGATAAAGTTTGATCGATCCCGGTTCGTGGGCTGAAATGTGGCCATCTCCATGAGCCAGCAACCACCATTTCCCCGGCTCCGCCATCGGGCGGATTTGCGGACACTTGGGTTCATCGCGTTGGCAATTTTGCTACTAAGCTGCGCCTGGAGCGGGCTGCTGCGGCATCCGGCAGCGGTGATCGCCTCCTGGTTGATGGCGTTCGTCTGCTGCATCATCGCCCACAACCACATGCACCAGCCGGTATTTCACGGGCGGATTTGGAACCGGATTTTTCAGTTGGTGCTTATGTTCGGGTCGGGACAACCGCCGACCGGCATCATCACCGCGCACAACGAGCGGCATCATGGGCATCCGGATTCGGATCAGGATTTCGTCCGCACCCATCTGGTGGATTCGCGTTGGAACGTTCTCAACATGCTGGTTTTTCCATTTCTCTCCATCGCGGCGATGATCCGGGAAAAGCCGGACGACCTTGGCCGTTGGAAAATCTCACGGCCGCGACTCTACCGGCAGGCGGTGCTTGAACGGTCGGTTTTCTACGGAACGCTTTTCCTTCTGATGCTGCTCGACTGGCGGTCCACCCTGATGTTTCTCATCACACCGTGGCTCGGTGCCCAGATTTGTCTGGTAGGGGTCAATCTTCTCCAACATCAGGATTGCGACACGGCATCCGACTACGATCATTCGCGCAATGTGACGGGGCGCATCACCAACTGGATCCTGTTAAACAACGGCTACCACACCGCACACCATCTGCGTCCGTCGCTGCACTGGAGTTTATTGCCGGACTATCATCGAAGTCATGTCGTGCCGCGGATGGACCCGGCGCTGGACCACCGCAGCTTCGCCGGCCTGCTGGTGGAACGCCTCCGCCGCCCGCCCGTTTCCCATGCCCGCTGAAGCCGTCATCTCCCGCCGGGAAATTGATTTCTCGCTGCCGTTTTTCCCAGCACGGCTGACGGCGCTGGCCCATGTGCCGACTTGGCATCGGTTGGATGAACGTCACCAACTTCGTTACTCACAGATTTACGCGCTCTATCTGAACGAACAGACGGTGTTCTTCGAGGAACTGCTGGCGACCACCGTGCTTCCCGCGCTTTACAATCGTCCGGACCGGATTGGCGCGGATCTGGCGGTGGATCTGCGTCGCTTCGAGGCGGAAGAGCGGCGGCATTCGCAGTGGTTCCGCGAGATGAACCATCGGGTCGATCGGGGTCGTTTCCGTCTCGACGAAGGGAGCTACGTCTTCATTCCGGCCGATGCAAAGATGCGCGCGGTGAGCGCTTGGTTCGCCCGGCGTCCGTTCGCGTTTCCCTGCTGGATTTTGCTGATGCTGCTGCAAGAGGAACGGTCAATCAGTATTGCCCGCGAATGCCTGCGCCAACCTAAGGCAATGGAGCCCGCGTTTCTCAACCTGCACCGCAAGCACCTGGCGGACGAGGTGGATCACGTGCAATGGGATTTGAAACTGATCGAGCGCGTCTGGCTGCCGATGCCGATGTGCAAACGCCGTCTCCAGGCGCGGCTGTTCGGCGCGATGATGAGCGAGTTTTTCACCGCCCCCAAGCGCGCGGGAAGAGCCGTATTGCAGGCGCTGATCGATGAGTTTCCCGAGTTGAATTCTCTGGGGCCCGAGCTGCACCGGGAGCTCGGCGATCTAAGGAACTCGCGCGACTATCACGCCAGCCTCTACAGCCGGACGATCACGCCGCGCGGCTTCGCGCTGTTCGACGAACTGCCGGAGTTCCGCGATATGGGCCGCTTCCTGCTCGCCTACGCACGCCCATGAACGACGACTTCCCCATTCCCGGTCGTTTGAATCTGGCGATTTCCGCGCTCCAGCTCGCCACCTTGCTCGGTCTGCTGGCAGCGGCGGGTGCTGTGGAATCGCCTTGGGCGCTGGCGGGACTGGCGGTCGGCTACGCGCTGGTGATGAACTCCACCTACGCGATGCTGCATGAGGCGGAACACGGGCTGCTACATCCTAACCGCGCGGCGAACGAAACCACCGGTGCGCTGCTGGCCTTGTTTTTCCCCGCGCCATTTCACTTGTTACGCCAAGGCCACATCGGCCACCACCTGCGGAACCGCTCGGATGACGAGGCGTTCGATTTTTACTTCGACGGGGAAAGCCGGCTTTGGAAAACCCTCCAGCTCTACGGGATTCTCACCGGGTTTTTCTATCTGGCCGTGGTTCTCGGAAACTTCATCGCACTCGTCCATCCACGCTGGCTGAAGGCGCGCTGGGCGGATTTCGACCGCCCGACGCGGGCGCTGCTCGACTCGCTCAATCCACGATATTTCCGGCTGATCTGGATCGAGGCTCTGGCGGTCATCCTGCTGCATGGCGGGTGGATGTGGCTGTGGAAGGTGCCGGTCTGGAACTATCTGTTGTTATTGGGAAGTTTCGGCGTCTTGTGGTCCGCGCTGCAATACGTGCATCACTTCGGCACCGAGCGCGACGTGGTGAGCGGCGCGCGCAACCTCCGCACCTGGCCGTGGCTCGACGCGCTCTGGCTGAACCACAACTGGCACCGCAACCACCACGACCGGCCGACGGTGCCGTGGGTGAACCTGCCAGAAATCACCCCGGACCACGACGGCGAGCGAGGCCGCCTGCTCGCCGCCTACCTGCGGATGTGGCGCGGTCCGCGGCACACCTCCGAACATGTGCAAAACCACCATGCCGGAAAAATCATTCGCTGACCGCAAGGGCGTGCAACTCGCCATGTTGTTGTTGAATCTCGTGCCGCTTCTGCACGCGGCGGGCACGCTGGCTTGTTTTCTAACGCCGTTTCCCTGGCTCGCTCCGGTCGTGCTCTATCTACTGCCAGTGATTCCCGGCCGGATCCTGCGGGAATCCCTTCGATCCTTTCCCCACGAAATCGACGCCGGATCGCCGGCATTCCTCCGCTGGTGGGCTTGTTTTCAGTGTCAGGTGTTGTTTCTCCGGTTTCCCATGCTTGAGGAAATCCTCCGGCTGGTCCCGGGAACCTATTCCCTTTGGCTGCGCTGCTGGGGATCGCGCATCGGAAAACTGACCTACTGGGCACCTCGGACGATCATCCTCGACCGCGGGTTTCTTGAAATCGGCGACCATGTCGTCTTCGGCGCGGGAGTCCGGCTGAACCCGCATGTGATGGAGGACCAGTTGAAACTCGCACCCATTAGAATCGGAGACCGTGCGATGATCGGCGGCTATTCGCTGCTCACGGCCGGCACCGAAATCGCGCCCGGCGAGCGGACGCGTGCGTTTTTGATTTCCCCGCCGTTCAGCAAATGGAAGGATGGCAGGCGAACCCGCGAAACGTCATGAAAATCATTCCCCTCCTCCTCGCCCTGTGCCTGCCCGTCCTCGCCGCCGAAGAGGACAAGGCGGCTCTCCGCAAGTTGAGCGCGGTCTATGAAAAGGCCATCGCCAACCGCGATCTGGAAGCACTGAAACCCCACCTCGCAGCCGACTTTACGGCGGTGATGATCACGGCCGACGAGGTGAAGGGATTCGACGGTATTCTCGCCTACTGGAAAAAAGTCGAGGACTTCCTCGGCAAGGATGGCACCTATCAAGTCACCATCGATCCAGACGACACTATTTTCGAGGGCAACATCGCCATCGCCAAGGGCCGGGCTAACGAACACGCCGTGCGCTCCGGCAAGACACTCGATTTCATCTCGCAATGGACCGCCGTTGCCCGCAAGGAAGGCGGCGAGTGGAAACTGGTCCGCATCCAGGCGAGCATCGATCCTGTGGGAAATCCGCTCATCAAGGCGCTCCAAGGATATAAAGAATGGTTCATCGGCCTGACCGCACTCGTCGGCGGGTTGATCATCGGGCGCTTACTGCCGCGGCGGAAGAGCGTTGCTTCATAAGGTGCTCGGAAACTCCTGTCCGAGAGCCAATGGAAAGCGAAAGAGAAGCGCGAAGCTCTTGGCTTTCTCCACGCATTGTCCAAGCAGACAGGAGTGTCTGCTCTCCTTATCGGACGGAGACCGGAGTAAGTGGAGAGGCCTTGCGGATGCTGTGATACTTCCCGGACTCGAAAGTGCCGAGATCCTGCTTGCTGCCGTCAAGCCAATGGACACTCACCTGCACCGGTGACGTATCCGCACCGAGCCCCACCACCACGCGGCGGTCGCCTTGGGCGGAGAAGCCGGAAACATTCAACACGTCGGAATGCCAGCGTTCGCCCTTGCGCGAAATTTCCAACACACTGCCGACCGCGTCCAGGCTAACGGATTTCCCGTCGCCCGTGACATCAAAGCCGACCCACGCAGCGGGCTTGTTACGACGGTTCTCGTAGAAAAGCACGGAGTCAAACTGCCGGGTCAGCACCAGGTCGGGATCACCGTCGTTGTCGAAGTCGGCGAGCGCGACACCACGGGTGTTTCCTAGCCTCGTTAGACCGGTGATTTCAGCCGCCTCGTGAAAGATGCCGCCGCGGTTCAGGAGCACGCGGTTCGCCTGGGTTCCCCAGATCGTGTAACCGCGGGTGTCGCCCCACTTGTCCGCGTAGGCGTGGACTTCCGGGCCGCTGCGGGCGACCTGGCCGTTGACATACCAATAGTCGCGCGGCTTCGGGAACTTGCGGTCCATGCGGTCGTCCACCATGCCGTTCGCCTGCACCATGTCGGTCCAGCCGTCGAGATCGAGATCCATGGCCCCGGCACCCCAGCCGAACCGGGATGGATTGAGTGCGCCACGGCGGGCGGCTTCGTTGCGGAAGACCACACCGTTAGGCGTGCGCTCAGTCATCCATAACAGACTGCCCTCGGCCTGCATGGGGGCGTGCACGTTGGAGACATGGACGTCCGGCGTGCCGTTGCGGTCGAAGTCGGCGATGCTTGCGTTCATCCCCTTGTAAGTGTCACGACCGATGGAGCCGAAGTAACCGCCCTCAATCCGGCGGAAGCCTTCGCCCTTCTCATTCATGTAGATGTCGTCAGGGCCGAAGTCCGAAGCCGCGTAAATGTCCGGCCAGCCGTCGCCGTCGAAGTCCGCGGAGTTCAGCGCGAGCGTCCAGTGGGTTTCCGGCATGCCGAGCTTGACGATGTCTTCCAGAACGAAACCGCCGTCGCCACGGTTGCGGTAAAACTGGTTGAGCCCGCCGTTGGCAGCCTGGTGCCAGCTCGCGTGCATGAAGTGGAACATCCGCCGGTCGCCGTCGTAGGCGGGCTGTTGGAAATGAAACGGACTGAGCGGCGTGGGTTCGGCGTAGTCCGGCAGATAGGGCGTGATCGAGTTTCCTAGCAGCAGATCAAGATCACCGTCGCGGTCGGGATCGAAGAACATCGCGGCGATGCAGGTGTGATGGCCGCGGATGCCGGCTGCTTTCGAAATATCGGTGAATGCGAGTTTGCCCGATTCCACGAGTTCGTTGCGGAACAGGTGGCTGGTGCCGAATCCCGCACCGAGGAAGAGATCCTGGTCGCCGTCATTGTCGATGTCGGCGAAAACCGCGCAGGAGGGAAGGCCGCAATTCGCCGGGTCGTTGCGGATCGGGTCCAGCGCGGGGATTTCCACCCTCTCGAAGTTCAGTCCGCCGGTGTTGCGGAAAAGCGTGGCGCGGTCCTGCGCACGTTTCATCGGGCGCGTTAAAAAAACATCCTGCAAGCCGTCGTTATCGACATCCGCCACCGCCGCCGCATCGCCGATGGAGAGGATCCATTTTCCAACGTGTTGCAGCCGCGGGTCGATATCGGTGAGAACGGTGCCTTGTTGAGAAGGAAAAATCTCTTTCTCCACCCAGGCGAATCCCGGGTCCTCGGTCACTCCGCGCGGCGTGCGGACGAGAATCATGGCGATGCCTAGCAGCCCTGCCGCAATCCCGCCGCGGACCACGAGGTTTTTCCATTGGGGGAATTGCCGGTGTTTCAGTGATTTCCAGAGGAAAATCGCCGTCTGGACCGTGAAGGCCGCGAAAAACAGCGTGTAATAACTGTGGCGGAAGTGGAAAGCGAGATCCACCAGCGTGACCGCCGCCGCCACGCCGATTTGCGCGCCGCGCCTGGACGGCGAGGTGGCCGGGTCTGTCAGCATGTAGAAGGTGAACAGGAAAAACGCCGGCGCGCTGAGAGTGCCTAACCAGATTGCTTCCGGCGGTACATGATAGCGCATCACCCAGGCGCGCAAGGCGGTTTGCAGCATGTAAAAAACCAAAAACGACCCCACCAGCCAGCTCCGCCCGATTTTCGGCATGATGACCACCAGCGCCAGCCCGACCACGAACAACGCCACCGCCCAGGTGCCGCCCCATTGATAGGCGGGTGCTGGCGAAACCAACCCGCCGCCGATTACGATGCTGGTGACGATGCCGAACAGCCCCGGATTGTAAACATGCCGGCCGTTCACGGTGAAGAGATGCTTCGAGCCGATCGCCAGCAAGGGCGGCAGCATCGGCAGCCAGGGATTCGATCCGTAGTCGAGCAGCAGGCTGAGTCCGCAGCCGGTGATCAAGCCGCTCCACGGAAAGCCGCCGCGTTTTCTTAGCAACAGGTTTCCGAGGAAATCCGCAGTCACGGAAGTGGTGATGACGAGCGCCACCTGCCACGGCGTCCGGCCGAACCCGAGGAAGACCATGCCGCAGACCAGATAGGTGCCGAGCAGCAGCGCGAACCACGGACGTGGATCGCTTTTACGCGAGAAGGTGCCTTCCATTGGTTCCACCATGGCGGGACGCCTTGCCGCATGCCATCCGAAATTTCCCCTCTCCCCCGCCCCGGATTACCTCGTCTGGGGTAGCATGAATCCCGGTGAGCACGCTGTATCATGAGCGCCCATGACTCGTTCTTCTTCAAATCGCCGCCGGTCTCTCGCCGGGTGGATCGTGCTCCTGCTCAGTGCGTGTTACGCCCTCGCCGACGAACCGGTGACCCTTCGCGACCTCGGGAAATCGGTGATTCTTTCCAATGGCATCATCGAGGCCAACCTGAGCAAGTCGTCCTCCACGATCACTTCCATGAAGCTTGGCCGGCATGAAATAGTGTCGCCGGGAAAGCCGGTTTATTACAGCATGGGCGGCGGAAAATCCTACCGCCAGCCGACCGGGGCCGCCTATCGCGTGGTGAAACAAACCCCGGACGTCGTCGATGTGGCATTTCTCCAGAAATGGACGCCCGGCGCGCCCCAGGCTGTGGATATCGAGGTCCACTACGCCCTGAAGCGCGGAGAATCCGGCGTGCACACCTACGCCATCCTCTCCCACCCGGCGGACTATCCGGACAGCGGCGTCAGCGAGTGGCGGATGGTCTGGGGCATGCCCGCCGCCAGCAAGAACGCCTGGTTGATGGAGAAGATCCGTGTGGACCCGCTTCGAAACTGGGAGATGCCCTCCCCTGCCGATCTGGACTCCGCCAAGCCCACCGACATCAAGGAAATTGTCGAACTCACCCGCGGCGTGCGGGCCGGCAAATTCGACTGCAAATACGACTTCAATCTCGACTACTACAGCGTCGGCTGTTGGGGCCACGCCAGCGACAAGAACCAGGTCGGAGCCTGGGTCGTGCTCGGCAGCCATGAGTTTTTCAACGACGGCCCGACCAAACAGGACCTGTCGTCCGCGTCCGCCATCATCCACATCCACTTCGGCATGAACCACTACGGAGGATCAACCACCCGCCTCACCGCCGGGGAGGAGTGGAAGAAAATCTACGGCCCGTTCCTGCTCTATTGCAACCAAGGCGGCAACGCCGACGCGCTGTGGGCGGACGCCCGGGCCAAGGCTGCTTCGGAGCGCAAAGCATGGCCGCACGAATGGGTCACCGACACCTCGATCTATCCACCCCGCGCCGAACGCGGAATCGTCCGCGGCCACCTGACGGCCAAGGACCCGCTCAAGCCCGCCGTCTCCGCCGCCGGGGCCTGGGTGGGACTCTCGCAGCCGCCACCCGGCGGAAACTGGCAGAATGAATCCAACAACTATCAGTATTGGACCAAGGCCGATGCCAATGGAGATTTCGAGATCCCGCACGTCCGCCCCGGGACTTACACGCTCAACGCGTTCGTCACCGGCGTGGTCGGCGAGTTCGAGCTGACAGGAGCCGTCGTGAAACCCGGTCTCAACCCGGCGGGCGAGCTGCTATGGGAGGTGACGCATCTGGGGAAATCCATCGCGTGGGAGATCGGCGTGCCGGACCGTCGCGCCGCCGAGTTCCGCCACGGCAACGACTATTTCCACGGCTACCTCTGGAGGAATTTTTCCAAGGAATTTCCCAACCCGCTCGTCTATACTATCGGCAAATCCAATCCCGCCACCGACTGGAACTTCGCCCAGGGATCCTACCTGAAGCGGGACGAGTGCGAGACCTGGCCGTGGGAAATCCGTTTCCGCCTTGATGATGCCGCGGACCAGGGAACCGCCCGCCTCGTCCTCGCTTGGGCGAGTGCGGATCAGGCGCGGGTGAGCGTGGAAATCAACGGTAAATCCATCGCCTCGGTGATCCCCTCGCAGTCGGATGGAAACGCCTTGCTGCGCGAGTCGATCCACGCGAAGTACAGCTACACGAACGTCGACTTCCCCGTCTCCACGCTGAGAAAAGGCAACAACACCGTCACCCTTACCCAGACCCGCAATAACGGCGCAGCCTGCCACGTCATGTACGACTACGTGGCGTTGGAACTGCCGTGATCGAGGCGAAACGCTTGGGCAACGCGGACTGGCACCGGGCCAGTCCCACGCTGCGGATTCGGGTCAACGCGAAGCCGGACGGCGACGGTTGTTGCCGCGCGTGGCATTGCTGTAATCGATGCCTCCGCCGCGGTTTCCACCACCTCCGCCGCCACGGTTGCCTCCACCGCCGCCGCCTTGGCGACCTCGGTTTCCGCCGCCTTGGACCATGCCGCCGCCGGTCCGCATCCGGAGATGGCGGTCGGCGAGGCCTTCGTCGTGCCACTGGTGGTCATCCCAGCGGGGAACGGCCATTTTGATGACTTTTTCGATTTCCCGGAGGAACTCGCGTTCGTCTTCCGCGCAGAACGAAACGGCGCGGCCTTCCGCTCCCGCCCGACCGGTGCGGCCGATGCGGTGGACGTAGGCTTCCGGCTCGTTAGGCAGGTCGAAATTGACGACCAGGCCGACGTCTTTCACGTCCACTCCGCGGGCGGCGACGTCGGTGGCGACGAGCACCGGCGTGAGGCCTTTTTTGAATTTTTCCAGCGCCTTCTCGCGTTGCGCCTGGGATTTGTTGCCGTGGATGGCATCGGCCGCGAAACCGGCTTCGCAGAGGCTTTTCGCGAGTTTGTTAGCACCGTGCTTGGTGCGGCTGAAGACGATGGTGAGCTTGCCGGAGGTGGCGGAAGCCTGGCCGCGGAGGAGTTGCTCCAGCAGCGGGCGCTTGCTTTCGCGGTCCACGAAGCAGACCTGATGCTCGATGCGCTCGGCGGTGGTGGTGCCGGGATCAATGCTGACGCGGGCGGGATTGCGCAGGATGGTTTGTGCGAGCTCGACGATGCTCGGCGCAAGCGTCGCGGAGAAGAATAACGACTGGCGGTTGGCGGGCAGCAGGGCGACGATTTTTTTCACATCGCGGGCGAAGCCCATGTCGAGCATCCGGTCCACTTCGTCCAAGACGAAAAACTCGACGCCGGAGAGATCCACGGCGCGTTGTTCGATCAGGTCGAGCAAACGTCCCGGAGTGGCTACCAGCACGTCCACGCCGCCGCGCATCGCGGAAACCTGAGGGTTCTGGCCGACGCCGCCGTAAATCAACGTTTGCTTGAAGCGGATGTGGGCACCGTAGGTCGTGAAGCTCTTGCCAACCTGTCCGGCGAGCTCGCGGGTCGGTGCCAGCACCAGCGTGCGGCATTGGCGCGGCTTGATTTGCTTCGGCCTCTCATGGATCGCATGCAGGATGGGCAGGGCGAAACTCGCGGTTTTGCCGGTGCCGGTCTGGGCGCAACCGAGCAGGTCGCGGCCTTCGAGCAGAAGTGGGATGGCCTGTGACTGGACAGGCGACGGGATGGTGTAGTTCAGCTCGCGCAAAACACGTTGGAGGGGCGCAGCCAGCGGCAACGCCTCGAATTCATTCGGGGTCATTTAGGTAGGGGTGCCTGCCTCATCCCGGATGGGCGGCAGGCGGTGTCGATGAGCGGTTGGAGTAACCTCAAACAATCTCTCATCGAGGAAGACCGGAAAAGGGTGGAGCCATTCAATCGACTCCCCGCGCGCCGGAAATGGCGTGCGCAGCAGGCTTTAACGGGTTCCCGGGCTACGGCAAGCCTTTTTCAGATTTTAACAAAAATTTCCTTGGCAGAAATGGAGTGATCACTACCGTCCGGCATTATTTCATCTAACTTAAATTCTATTAAAATCCTGGAATCCGCGTCGTCTGCCGACCCGGTTTCTCTGCCGGCACGCACTTCGCATGTGCAGGGGGTGAATTCTCAAAGTCGATCGGCCCATGAGTGATTTCCCGGGCAGCCGGCTCTTGCGAAGTCTCCGCAGGCTGAAACAAATCATCAGACCTCCGGATGCCACACGTCGCTATCAGAAGGGACTGAATCGGGAGTTGTCCCGGGTCCGGCGGGCCTTTGAAGGAAGCGACCAGATCGTATTGACCTATACTTACGGAAAGGTCGGCTCCACAACGACTCACAAGGCGATCCGCAATCTGCCCGGCTATCAGTCGTTCCAGAATCATTTCATTTCCGAGGAGGGCGTCGCGGAGGCACTGCAGCTGCATCGGGGGGACCATGATCCGGTTCATGTCCTCCAGGGTGAAGCGATCCGGCACGAGATGGAGGCCCGTCCCGACCGGCTCATCAAGGTGATCACCTTGGTGCGGGATCCTGTTGCGCGCGCCCTATCAAATCTTTTTCAACACCCGGCGATTCTCCGCGGAAACGGTGATATCCGGGATTCGCCGATGGAAACGATCATGGCCACCGCGGAGGAGCAGATTCTATACAGCCTGGACTACACGGAACAATGGTTTGACCGTGAATTGAGCGCGCTGCTGGGACTGGATTTTTTCAGCCGTGATTATGATCGGCAAGGTGGTTTTGAAATCATCCGGGAGGGGCGTTTCGAGCTGCTTGCCGGGAAGCTGGAACGGCTTTCAAGCGACGGTGCCGGCCATCTTGGCCGGTTTCTGAACCTCGGCTGCGACTTGCCGATTCCCATATCCCATGCCCGTTCGGCAACCGGAGAAGCCGCGGTATATGACCAGGTAAAACGGAGTTTGAAGCTCCCGGCCAATCTGTTGGATAAGGTCTACTCGAGTCGGGTATGCAGGCATTTTTACACGCCGGAAGAGCTCGAGGGATTCAGGAAACTGTGGATCAATTCCTGACAGAGACGTGATTGCCGCATGAACAAGGAAACGTTCCTCCACGAACTGCTTTGCCGCATGTCGGTCGAAGAAAAGGCCGGGCAGCTCAATCTCCTAACCGGAGCGATGGACGCGACCGGCATGAAACACTCTGAGGATCTGGGAGACAAGATCCGCGCCGGGCTCTGCGGGGCGGTGCTCAATGTTTACACCCCCGCCGCGACGCGGGCCTTGCAAGAGTTGGCGATGGCAAGCCCGCTGCGGATTCCCCTGATTTTTGGATACGACGTGATTCACGGGCACCGGACGATTTTCCCGATCCCGCTGGCTCTGTCCTGCTCGTGGAATCCGGGGCTGATGGAACGCTGCGCCCGGATGGCGGCGGCGGAAGCGGCGGCGGACGGACTGCACTGGGTTTACTCGCCGATGGTGGACATTTCCCAGGACGCACGCTGGGGCCGGGTGGCGGAGGGCGCGGGCGAGGACCCGTGGTTAGGCGCGAAGATCGCAGTGGCGATGGTGCGGGGCTATCAGGAAAATGATCCGCCGGTGCTGGCGTGCGTGAAACACTTCGCACTCTACGGCGCGCCGTTGGGCGGGCGGGATTACAACACGGTAGACATGAGCCGCCGGGCGATGGTGGAAACTTACTTCCCTCCCTATCGGGCAGCCATTGATGCCGGGGCGCGCACGGTGATGACCGCCTTCAACGAGATCGACGGCATCCCGGCGAGCGGCAACCGCGGGTTGCTCACGGGACTGCTGCGCGAGCAATGGAAATTCCAAGGCTGGATCGTGACCGACTACACCGCGGTGACGGAAATGAAAAACCACGGCACGGCTGCGACCGATGCTGACGCGGCGAAGCAGTCGCTCGACGCAGGCGTGGACATGGACATGGTGTCGGAGGCATTCCAGCGGGAACTGCCGGACTTGGTGAAATCCGGCGAAGTCCGGGAAGAGCAGCTCGACGCCGCGGTGATGCGCGTGCTGGAGTCGAAGTGGGAGTTGGGGCTTTTCCAGGATGCCTTCGCCCGCTGCGACGAAGGACGGGCGGCGGCGATTCACTTGAGTGAGGATCGCCGCCAACTGGCGCGGGAAGCGGCGCGGGAGTCGGTGGTGCTTTTGAAAAACGATTCACCGCTCCTGCCACTCGCGAAACAGGGGAAAATCGCAGTCATCGGCCCGCTCGCCGACAGCCGCCGGGACATGCTCGGCTGTTGGATCGCGGCGGGTGATGAAGCGGTGACGGCATCGCCGCTCGACGGGATCCGCGAGGCGGCGGGTGATCGGGCGAAGGTGGTTTTTGCGCAGGGCTGCGAGATCGGCCGGCGTCGTAAGAAGTGGTTGGAGAAAGCGATCAAGGCAGCCGAAGCGGCGAACGTCGTCATTCTGGTGCTCGGCGAGAGTTGGCAGATGAGCGGCGAGGCGGCGAGCCGCACAGACATCCGGCTACCGAAATGCCAGCGGATTCTCGCCAAGGCGATTCTCAAAACCGGGAAGCCTTGTGTGCTGGTAACGATGAGCGGGCGGCCACTGGACTTGACTTGGGAGGACCGGAAATTTACCGCGATTCTGCATGCTTGGGCGCTGGGAACCGAGGGCGGCCGGGCGCTGGCGGACGTTCTTTTCGGCGACGCCACGCCGGTCGGGAAGCTGACGATGGGATTCCCCCGCAGCGTCGGGCAAGTGCCGATGACCTACCGGGAAAAACCGACGGGCAGGCCGTTCGATGCAGCGGTTCAGTATACTTCCAAATACCTCGATGAGCGGAATGACGCGCTCTATCCGTTCGGTCACGGGCTGACTTACGGGAAATTCCGATTTGGCACGCCGACGGTGGATTCGGCGGAAATGAAACCGGGTGGAAGAGTCATGATTTCCACCGAGATCACGAATGAGAGTGCGCATCCGGTGACGGAGACGATCCAACTCTATCTGCGGGATCTGGTGGCGTCGGTCAGTCGGCCGGTTAAGGAGCTGCGCGGCTACCAACGCGTGACGCTGGCCGCCGGGGAATCGACGGTGATTCGATTTGAGATCACGGATGCGGATTTGAGTTTCCCGGGGCGGGATTTCAAGCCGGTGGTGGAGCCGGGCGAGTTTGAGGCGATGACCGGGCCGGATTCGGTGGATTTGAAGGTGGTGGGATTTGTGCGGGTGGGATGAGCCGGACTGCGAGTGTCTGAACTCGCCTGCGAAAGGCTGGCCAAAGGAAAAGCGGCGGAGCCTCGGCACTTTGGCGTCCCACTCTCAGCGAGTCTGGAGACTCGCGGTCCCGGGATCAAGGCACGGACTTTACGCAGCGGAAGCCTTGGTGGTTGCTGGCCGAGCGCACCTCGCCCTTGCCGCGGCTGCCGAGAATGTAGCGGGTGCAATATTGGTCGGTGCAGAGGAACGAGCCGCCGCGCTGGACGCGCTTCGGAGTGCCGGGCTCGGCGGGATCGAGAGAAGAATCCGGCCCCTTGGGATTGCGAACGACGCTGCCGCCAGCGGCTGAGCGCGCATAAGTATTCACGCGATACCAATCGCTGCACCACTCCCAGACATTTCCGGCCAGGTCATGGATACCGTAAGGATTGGGCGGATATTGGCCGACGGGCGCGATGCCTTTAAAACCGTCCTCACCGGTGTCGCCGCCCTTCACCGGGAATTTTCCTTGGTAGATGTTTGCTTGGAATTTCCCATCAGGCTTGAACTCATCACCCCAGGTGAATGTCTGACCCGCATGGCCACCGCGGGCGGCGAATTCCCATTCCGCTTCAGTCGGCAGGCGTTTGCCCGCCCATTTCGCGTAGGCGGCGGCGTCTTCGTAGGCGATGTGGACGACGGGGGCATTCGGGTCGATTTTCAGCCCGCTGTCCGGGCCTTCCGGGTGGCGCCAGGATGCGCCGGGAACATAGCTCCACCAGTTGAACTGACCGAGCGGCACCGGTCCGGGTGTCGGGGTGAAAACGATGGAACCGGCGACCAATGCCTCAGGCGGCGCACCGGGGAACTCCTCGGCTGTGGGTTTCTGTTCGGCGACGGTGACGTAGCCGGTGGCGGCGACAAATTTCTCGAACTGGGCGTAAGTCACTTCCGTTGCATCCATCCAGAAGGGATCCACGGCGACGCGGTGGATCGGTTGGGCATCCTGCGTGGCTCCGCTCATGTTGCACAGGCTTTCGCACGCGACATTCATCCCCATCGAAAACTCGCCGCCGGGGATCCACCTCATGCCGTCCGGTGCGGGACTCGGAGCCGGGGTGGGATTGACAAGCGTCGGCGCGAAGGCGGAGCCGACGGGAGATTCCGCGGCAAGGGCGGCGCTAAAGCCGGCGACGACAAGGGCGAAAACGATGGGAGTGGATTTCCTGGCTGGACGGGATTTCATGGTGAAGGCGCGTGGATACGGAAAGTGGAGCTGTGGTCCTACACTCGCCGTTGAGAATTTCAACCTGCTTGGCAGCTGAAGATTGGGGTGGTCCTTTTCCCTTTGCCATGTCCCTTGAATGGCATACGAAGAGCGCCCCGCCGCATGAGATTGTTCCGCATCCTGACCCTTAAAGAACTCAACGGGTATTTCCTGACCCCATTTGGCTGGGTGGTTCTCGCCTTTGTCACGCTGATGCAGGGGATCTCGCTGTCCTCGGCGATGAAGGGGTTCCGCGACACGCCTGTGCGAGACAGCCTGGTTTACGTCACCTTCCACACGCCGCTGTTCTGGTTCTATTTCCTGTTCATTTTCCCGCTGATCACGATGCGCTTGTTCGCCGAGGAGGAGCGCTCCGGGACCTTGGAAACGTTGCTGACCGCGCCGGTGAAGACGTGGCAGGTGGTGTTTTCGAAATACGCGGCGGCGATGATTTTCTACACGACGCTGTGGATTCCCGGGTTCATCCAGTTCAAGATGTTCGTCTGGACCACGGACATTCCGGCGGCATGGACCCACGGTGCGCTCGGCGGAGCCTTTGCCATCGTGATGTTGATGGGCGCGGCGTTTACGGCGATCGGCTGCTTGGCGTCGGCGCTGACGTCGAGCCAGATCATCGCGGGGATTTTCACCATCGGGCTGTTGGTGATCCAGTATTTCCTGGGGTTCGTGACCGTCATCTGGGGCGAGTCGTTCGCGGGGGCGTCGCTTTTTCACTACATCTCTTCGCAGCAGCACCTGCACTATTTCACGAGCGGGTTGCTCGACACGCGGCCGGTGGTTTATTTCCTGAGCCTCGCGTTGTTCGTGCTGTTTCTCACCTATCAGGTCGTGGATTACCGCCGCTGGCGTCGCTGATTCATTGCAATTCATCCCATGTCCAATCCTTCTCCCGAGTCAAAAGGAAAAACCGCGCGCCCGCTGAACCGCTGGGGACTTGGCACGCTTTCCGTGGTCCAGATCGTCCTGCTCGCCGTGATTCTGATCGCGCTGAACTACTTGGCATCGCACCATTACAAACACATCGATCTGAGTCGCGAGGCTGCTTACACGCTTTCGCCTTCCACCAAGTCGTATTTGAAAAGCCAAGTTCTCAAGGACCGCAAGGAGCCGGTCAAGTGGATCATGGCCTTCCGCCGCAGCTCGCCGTTTTACGAACGCGTCCGCGCGCTGGCGGAGGAATATTCCCGCCTTTCCGGAGGAAAAATCCAGTTGGAAATCGTCGATCCACTGCGCAGTTCCGACCGCACACAGGAAATCACCGCCGCTTACGGACTGCCACTCACCAAGGATCTGATCGTGATGGACGCGCGCAGCGATACCGGCGCGGTTTCAACCGAGGACAAGGACGGCAACCGCATCCTCAACCCGAACGTGAAACTCATCGTCGCCGAGGACATGGCAATTTACAAAACGGAGGGTTCCCAGCGCCGGATCACCGGATTCCAAGGCGAAGACGTTCTCACCGCGCGATTGGTCGAGTCGATCGAAGGGCGCACGCGCAAGATGCTCTACCTCGCGGACAAAAATCGGCTGAGCGCCGAGGGCGAGGATTCGCCGCTTAAATCCCTGCAAAACACCCTACAATTTCAAAACGTCGAACTTCAGGGCATCAACCTGTCCGGCCTTAAGGAAATTCCCGCCGACACGGAAGGCGTGGCTTTGGTGGCTCCCAAGTATGACTTCACCGACGAAGAACTCTCGGTGCTCGACAAATACTGGAATTCCCCGCGCGCCGCGATGCTTGTGCTGCTCAAGCCCGGCGAGACGCCCGCCAAGTTGCGCACGTTTCTCCGCGGCTACGGCATCACGCCGCGGCGCGACCGGGTGATCACCCTCACTGACAAGCGCATCGACACCGTCGCACGGGCGTTTTTCACGCATGGGGTCGATTTCACCAAGGACTTCGCCGGCCAAGCCACCGTCATCGAAGGAGCCACCTCGTCGCTCGACGTGCGCGAAGGCGCGGAGGATCTGATGAACCGCCAAATCAACCCAATCGGCCTGATCCAGGCAGCTCCGGCATTTTGGGGCGAGACGAAGTTCGGCGAGAAGGACACCAGTTTCGACGAAAAGGAGGACATCGCGCCGCCGCTTTTCCTCGCAGCCGCCGTCACCCGCGGGGCCGCCAGCGACGACCGTTTCGCCGCCGACACCTCGCGCATGGTAGTCGTGGCTAACACCGATTTCCTCAACCCCGACCAACAGCGCGCGGAAAACGTCGATTTCCTCGCCTCCTCTGTGAACTGGCTGATGAACCGCCAGTCGCTCGCCGGCATCGGTCCGCGCTCGCTCGGCACCTACAAGCTGCCGCTGCTCGACGCCCAGGTCTCTTTCATCAACCGGGTGAACCTGTTTTTCCTGCCCGCCTTCCTGATCGTGATCGGAGCCTGCGTCTGGTCCTCGCGCCGTGCCTGACCCCGCCATGCGCTCCCTCGGATTCACTCTCATTCTCGCGCTGCTCGCCGTACTCGTCTGCGGGCTGGCCGGCTGGCAGTGGGTCGAAGGGAACTTCAATTCTGTGCTCGGCTCGCCACCGGTGCCGGTTGGCCAGAATGTTTACTCCGGGTTCACCCAGGCCCAGGTGAAGCGTATGCAGATTTCCCGCAACGGCGTCACCGCCAGCTTCGAGCTCGGGGAAAACGGTTGGCAAGGCACCCTGCCGTGGCAGGACCGCATGGACCCTCGCGCTGCCGTCAGCATCATCAACTTCACCCTCGGCATGCGCGTCGAAGACTTCGCCCCGCGTGATGACATCGAGGCACAGAAGGCCGGTCTCGGCGACAGCGCCATCACCATCCGGCTTGAGGATGAAAACGGCGAGCCTCTTACCCGATACCGCCTCGGCCGCCAAACACCGTGGCTGGCCACCGTCAAGGACATCGAGACGCCCGTGCCCACCGTTTTCATCCAGCCCCGCGACGACGGTCGCAAGCGCTTCATCTACGCCGCCACCGGTGACATCACCCCACTTTTCAAGGATGGTTTGAAGTTCCTGCGCGACCACCGCCCGTTCTATTTCAATCCCGTAGCCCTCCAGAAAATCCGCATCCGCGCGGAACAAGGCGAGCTCACCCTGGGCCGCGAAACGTCGAAAAGCCCGTGGCGCGTCGTCAAGCCGCTCGACCTCGCCACCGATCCCAAGGCCATGAAATCCCTGCTGGAGGGACTCTACGAACTGCAAGCCCTCAAAGTCCTGGACCGGGCGACCACCACCCTGCCAACCAACGGAACGCTCGCCAAATCCAACCAGATTGCCCTCACCTCATTCGGCTCCGAGATCGAAACGGTGCTGGAAATCCAACCGCCGGAAACCCAAGACGCCCGCGAGGTGCGCGCCACCGTTAGCGACAGGCCGGACACGATCTTCTCCCTTCCCCTCAAGCCCGAGGCCAACCTCGTCTCGCTCGCCGACCTGCCGCTCGCCGTCAATGACCTGCGCGACCCCACCCTCACCAATCTCAACATTCAGTCGCTCCGCGGCATCCTCATCCAGCCGTCCACCGGGACCGAAATCCTGATCACCCGCACCCCGCCGCGCCCGTGGATGACCACCATCGCCGGCAAATCGGACGAAGCGAACGAAGAACGCCTCTTCACCCTGCTCAAGTCCGTCACCGAGGGCCGCGCCATCGGCTTCGAAACGGACGCCGCCACCGATTTCACCCCGTGGGGACTGCACCGGCCGTTTTTAAAACTGCGCTTTCTCGGTCAGGACAACCAAGGCATCGAGCTCGCCTTCGGCATCGACGGAAAAGGTGCCTACTTCGTCAACCGCGTTGGCACGCCCACCGTCATGCGGATCGACCAGTCGCTGGTCGGCTCGATCGCCGTCCGGCCGTACGAATGGCGGCCCGCACGACTGTGGTCGCTCGACCGCGTGAACCTGATGCAGATCGACCGCACCACCCTGCCGGACCCAACCCTCAGCTTGCGCTATAATTTCGATCTCGAAGAATGGACCGCAACCCAAGCGGACCAGAACTCCACCCAGTCCCTCGATCCCGCCCGTGCCAATTTCATGCTCGGCATCTTGGAAGGCCTCAAGGTCACCCGCTGGCTCGCCGACGACGATGAGTCGGCGAACAAAGCCCTTCTGACTCCGTCCCTCGCCTTCAAGGTTTACGAACAAAGCAGGGACGAGAACGACAATTTCAGCGGCATTGTCACCCGCGACCTGATCCTCGCCCCGGCCACCCCCGGAGCGAATCCCGGATTCTACTACGGCCGCCTCGGCACCGACTCCCATCCATTTCTGCTGGACCGGGACACCTACGAGAAGATCGCTTTGGATCTATTCGATCAGGAGTGATTGGTGCCATCAGTTCATCCGGCCCCGGAAAGAATGCCTCATCCCGCTTCGTAATTTCCGCCCCATTCATGCATTTCGAAAACCCACCTTCCCTGCTTTCCCGGCGGCACCTCATCAAGCTCTGCGGCCTCGCCGCGCTCGCCCGGCCCTGCTACGGACAGAGCGCCAACAATACGGTTCGCATCGCCATGATCGGTTGCGGCCGCCGCGCCCACGATATTTCCGGACAGTTCCTCAAGATCAAGGACGTGGCCATCGTCGCGCTGTGCGATCCGGATCCGGCGCAGATGGATTCACTTGCCGGGAAACTGGATAAAAAAGGCGTCAAACCCGGCGGCATGGCGAAGTTCCAGGACTATCGCAAGCTGTTGGAGAGCCCGGACATCGACGCCGTGGTGGTCACCAGCCCGAACCACTGGCACACACTGCATGCCATCCACGCGATGCAGGCCGGCAAGGACGTCTATCTCGAAAAACCGGTCACCCACGAACTGTAGGAAGGCCGCCAGCTGGTGGCCGCCGAGGAGAAATACGGCCGCATCATCGCCGCCGGATTCCAAAGCCGCTCGGACCCGGGCCCGCGCGACGGCATCCAGTTCGTTAGGGAAGGGAATCTCGGGAAAATCCAGTCCGTGCACGTCTGTTGTTTCAAAGAACGCGACAGCATCGGCATCCGCACCACGCCGCTCACTCCCCCGCCCGGTGCCGATTACAATCTCTGGCTCGGGTCCGCCACCGACCAGCCGATGTTCCGCAAGGCGTTTCACTACGACTGGCACTGGGCTTGGAACACGGGCAATGGCGACATCGGCAACCAGACACCCCATGAAATCGACATCGCCAATCGCGTGTTAGGCGACGGCCCGCTGCCGAAGCAAGTCCGCTGCTTCGGCGGCCGGTTCGGCTGGAACGATGCCGGCGAGACTCCCAACCTGCAAGTCGCCGCCTACGAACTGGCTGGCGTGCCCGTCGTCGTCGAAGTGAACAACCTCAAGCTCAGCCCCACCCGCAATATCGCCGGAGCCCGCGACGGCATCCGCATCGGCGTGGTGGTCCGCTGCGAGGGCGGCCAGTTGCGCGGCGGCATCGGCGGGATGTATGCCGTGGGTGAGGATGGCAAGAAGCCGATCAAAAAATTCCCCGGCAACGGCGGTGACGGGCATCAGGAAAATTTCATCAACGCCGTGCGCTCCCGCCGCCATGCGGACATCGCCTCGCGCATCGTTCCCGCCGAGCGCTCCGCCGCAATCGCCCACTTCGCGAACATTTCCTACCGCACCGGCGGCAAGACGACCGACGTTGCAGAAATCGCCGGCGGAAACAAGCTGATGGAGACCATCCTAACCGACCAAGCCAAGCAGCTCGCAGCCTGGTCCGTCGCTAATCCGGAATACACGCTCGGCCGTGTGATCGACATCGACCCCGCCACCGCCAAGGTCACTACGCCGGACATCGACCCGGCCCTAAGCCGCAAGTCTGCCAGACAGGAATTCGAAATCCCGGACTTCGGCTGATTCCTATCAGAAGCCATTTATTTCTGTGAGATGATGAAAATGCAAATAACGATGTGGTTGGTATCGGTGGGATTCGCGTCCGCCCAGATGGTTCTCCTGCCGGAGGGTATGAGGAAGGACGCCGAGGCCCTCGCGATGGAAAACCCGAAGCTCAAACTGGAATTCCACAGCGGCGCGGCGGACGCGCTGGCGAAGATCCCTGCCGCGGAGGGATACGTCGGCCCCTTGGATGCGGAGCTGATGAAGACCGGCACGAAGCTGAGATGGGTGCACAATTACAGCGCCGGAATCGAAGGCGTGGCGAATCTGCCCGGTCTGGCGGACGGGCGGGTCCAGCTGACCGCGCTTAAAATCCATCAAGGTCCGGAAATCGCGGATCACGCGTTCGCCTTATTGTTAGGTCTAACGCGGAACATGGCGGCCTATTACTCCGCACAAGAGGAGGGTGAATGGGCGAAAGCCGAAAAACCGGTGATGCCGCTGATCGAGCTCCGCGGCAGAACGATGCTGGTCATCGGCTACGGCGGAATCGGCACGCAGGTCGGCGAACGGGCGAAGGCGTTCGGAATGAAAGTCCTCGCGATCGATGATAAGGACCTTCCGCTGACCATAACGGTGGACCGCTTCGGCAAACCGGACGAACTCGATGCGATGCTGCCGCTGGCGGACGTGGTGGTGAGCTGCGTGCCGCTGACTCCGGCGAGCGGGAAAATGATCGCAGCCCCTCAGTTTTCAAAAATGAAGAAGGGTGCCTATTTCATCAACGTGTCCCGCGGAAAGATCGCAGATACCGCTGCGCTGATAGACGCCTTGCAGAAGGGCCAGCTCGCAGGAGCGGGGCTGGATGTGGTGGATCCGGAACCACTGCCCAAGGACAGCCCGCTTTGGAAAATGCCGAATGTCATCATCACCCCGCACATCGCGGGAGTCTCGGACGCCCGCGGCGGACGGTCGAACGAATTGATCCTCGACAACATCGGACGGTTCTCCCAAGGGCTACCGCTGAAGAACCGGGTGGATGCAGCGAAGGGCTATTGAAGAAACTTACTTCAGCTCCTTGATGCGGAGATTCCGGAACTTGTAGGTCTGGCCTTTTTCACCGTGGTGTTGGATGGCGATCACGCCGCTGGAGTCCTTGTCGTCCTCAATGTCGGTGGTGACCACGCCGTTGACTTCGATCTTGATGCTCTTGCCCTTGCAGGTGATGCGGTAGGAGTTCCAGTCGTCGCGCTTGAAGGTGTCACCGGCGCGCTGTTTGAAAGCTGCCTCGCTGGCGGCATCGCCTTTGATCGGACTGACGAACCACATCCGGCGGCCCTCGTCGTAGAGTCCGCCGGACCACGCGCGTTTCGCATCGCCATCGACCTCGCACTGGTAGCCGAACACTTTGTTAGGTTCCACCTGGCCGCGGAAGATGAAACCGCTGTTCGCTTTGCCGGGAGGCAGCAGGACCTCGCCCTCGAAGACGAAATCGCTGTAGGTCTTCTCGGTGATCACGAAGAATTTCTTGTCGCCGGTGAGGTGGATCTCGCCATCAACGACCTTGGACTCACCCCAAGTGTAGGGGTTTTTCCAACCGTCGAGGGTCTTGCCGTCGAAGAGGGCGACAAAGCCGTCCGCGGCGGGTTTTTCCTCGGCGAAGGAAGTGGCGAGGGAGCAGCAGAGCAGGCTGGCGATGGCAAGTTTCAGGGGTTTCATTTGTGGTAGTGTTTTGTGGATTAGACAGTTCTATGACGAGAGGGGCGAAGCCGCCCTAACAAGTAAAATTTCAACCTCACGCTCGACGTAGCTCCCCTCTTCGGTGGCACGCAACCGGGCAAGGAGACTGTCGAACTCCGCCGTGTCTTTTTCAGCGAACTCGAACCAGGTGAGGAAATCAAATGGTTCCTCGCTAGAAAGATCGCGGCAGTGATGGAGGCGGCGGGCGACCGCGGGAAGATAGTCCAAGCCGATCTGCGTGTGGTGCGACCGCTCTTCGAAGACGCGTCGACGCTCATCCTGGGTCATCGCCCACCATTCGGTATTCTTTCGGATGGGGATCAACACGGCGCGATCGGCTTCGAGGCGGCCGAGCGGCGGCGAGGTGGCAACGAGTTGCTGTTTTTCCGCCCGGGTCACATAACGTTCGTTGCTGGTCGCACCCCGGAGTACCCACGTGCCTGCCGTCGGAGGAATGTGACCAGGAAGAATCTGCAAACGATCAATGGCGGGCAAATCAACGCCGACGAGGGCGTTCGACCGAACCACTCTCCATGGGCCTTCCGGGCCGCCGACAAACGAGAACAGGCGGGGATTGGCATTCATTTCGAGCAGAGGACAACTGAACCTGTCACTGATTATTATTTCTTAAAATGCTCGAATTTCCGTGCCTTCGGGGCGTCAGGAGTCGGGAAATCTTTCGGAACCTCCTGGGTTACCTTGCCTGTGGCGGCCCACTCGGCGCCGCGAAGGAAGGTGACGATGAAGCCGACGCCTTCGAAGGCTTCCGTATCGTGGCCGAGCGTGGTGTGGAAGACGCGGCCCTTGTGATAGTCGATGGTCATCAGCATCGGTTCATGCCGACCGGCGGCCTGGAGTTCCTGGCTGTCGCAGGCGGTGGCGAGCACGGTTAGGTTTTCCGCCGGGCCGCGGAGTTTGGAATAACATTCGTCCTTCGAGTGGATCCAGAAGTCCGGCAGCCCCTTGGTAATCGGGTGCTCCTTGTCGCGCATGGTGACCTTGAATTCATTCTGCGGTCCGTGATGGCCGCAATTTCCGGGGCTTTCGTCGCGCACCAGTTTCCCCTCGTTGTTATAATAAACGTAGGGTCCGTCTTTTTCGCTGCGGTTGCCCCATCCGCCGAGGCCGATCATGCGGTTGAACTCCTTCCACTCGGGCCAGCTGTTATCCGCCGCGTGCACGACGACGAGTCCGCCGCCGTTTTTCATGTAGTCTTCGAACTTGCGTTTCGCGGCTTCGGGCCAGCCGGCCGCTTTCCAGCCGAAGTTGCTGACGACGAGATCGTATTTCGAAAAGTCCGGGTCGAACGACGGATCTGGCTTCGGTTCGGCGAGTTTCTCCGATTCCCCCACCCCGGCGAGCGGCAGCCAGTCCTTCTCGCGCTCCCACTTCCAGATGAAGCGGGTGCGGGCGACGTCAGCTTCAAACAGACCGGTTTCCTCGAGGTATTGCTTCATCATCATCGTGGACTTGGGCCATACGACGTGGTTGTTCTGACCATCGACGATGAGCACCTTGAGCTTGTCAGCGGCGAGGGAAGGGGCGGCGAGTGCGGTAATACCTATCAAAACAGAGAAAATGGTGAGGCGGTTCATCTTGTTGGGGAGTCAATCACGGCCACCGCGAGGGTGGAATTCAAATTTTACAGGGTGCGGGATCACTTCAAGTCCTTCACCAACTCCCGCGCTTCGTCGGTGTCGATGCGGGTGGCGATTCGGGAGCTGATGGAAACGAGACTCTTGTGGAGCTCCGGCTCGGTGGTGGCGGCGGCCACCGCGGAGAGGGTGCGGAGGTCGTCGGTGGAGGCAATGAAATAGAGCGTTTTCATGGCCTCCTTCGAAGCGGCCTGATCCGGGCCCTTGACTATTTCCAACAGGATCGCGCTTGCATCCGGCACTTGCACCGAATTCAGCGCCTTGATGGCGAGAACCTTGTCCGGGCTGGAGCCGCCCTTCAAGGTGGCTAGCAAGTCAATGGCAGCCGCCGGATAGATCGAGGAGGCAAGCGCACTGGTGGCCGCCTGGTTGACCCGCGGCTCTCGCGCGCCGACCGACTGGAGCACCGCGTCGAACGCGGACTTGGTCTCGATTTTTCCGAGCGAAGCGACGGCGACCACGCGCTCGTCCTCCACGCTGGAGCTGACGTATCCAAGGGCGATTTTCACGGCCGTTTCCGCGGGCTTGAGATGGTGGATGTTTGCCAGGACGATCAGGCGGTCTTCCGCGGGCATCGCCGGGAGCGACTCGACGAGCGACGACTCAAGCGAGGGCAAGCTAATTTCAAGCCCCCCGGCAAGTGCGGCGTGACGGACGGCGGCATCCTTGCTTTTCATTCCGACCTCGATTAACGACGCCTTCTCGCTGGCTGGGGCGAGTTTCATCAGGGAAAGGAACGCGGCCAACCTGACGGGGTCCGAGGCGGTCGATTGATAGACCTGGCTAACGGTCTTCGCGTCTCCTGAACCCGCGGCAAGTAGCGCCATTTCCAGCTCCGGCTTGAGAGCCGGCGAAACTTTGGCTGCCGCGAGCGCGGTGACTCCGGGTGCGCCGCCGATGCGTGAGAGGGAGTCGATGGCTGCGGCAGCAAGCTCGGGATCGGCATCGGGAAGGAAAGGAGCTAACACCGGGACCGAGGTGGTGGATTTCTGCGTTGCGAGCGCGGCGATCAGGCCGAGTTTTTCGCGCTTGTCGGTGCTTTTGGCCAAGGCGGACTCCAGCACGGCGGTGGCTTTGGGATCGGAAATCCAGGAAAGCGCCTCGCGGGCCTCCTCACGGAGCATCAGGTCCGGACCATTGAGGATCTTGCCGAGAGGCTCGACCGCATCCGCAGTGGCGATCCGCGAAAGCGAGCGCAGGAGGTATTTTACCGCTTCCTTGGGCGTGTCCGGCGACTGGATGGCGGCGACGAGCAGCCTGGTGACCGCGGCGGCATCGCCCGTGCCCGGCAACGTGGACTGGGCGACGAGGCGGTTCAACTCGGCGCGCGCCTTGTATTGATCGTCGCCGGATGGACTCGCGAACCGCTTGGCGACGGCCGAGAGTTCGCCGGATTCGAGGGCGTGGAGACGGACGACACACAGGCCGCCGAAGAGGAGGATGGGCAGGAAACTCATGAGCGGGTGGATCTATCAGACCGGCAGGATGTATGGAGCGCGGCGGGGGTTATCCATCATCAGGCTGGCGACGGGATCATCGATGATCTGCTCCTTGACGGGGTCCCACTTGACGGGACGACCAAGGCGCTCGGCGATGCCGCTCAACTGACAGATCGTGGCGGTGCGATGGCCGATGCCGACGTGGCAGATCGGCTGCTGGCGGGTTTTGATGGCGTTGATAAAGTCGAACCGGTGATCGGCGGAGACGTAGAGATGCTGGTCGCCGGACTTGAGGACGAGACTCTTCAGGCCGGTTGGCGTGGTTTCAAACTTGTCATCGCGGCCTACGAGAATCTCGCCTTTTTCCCCGATGAACCGGATCATCGCCCCCTTGCTGTCGCCGTCGCGGATGACCTTGGGTCCGTTGGAATAGGTGTGGTATTGGAATTTCTCTCCTTCGTAGTCTTTCGGGACAAAAAGCGAGGGGCCGGAATCGTCCATGCCAAGGGCCCACTGCACGATGTCGAAATGGTGTGCGCCCCAGTCGCCATTCTTGCGGGAGCCGTATTCCCAGAATCGACGCCAACCGCCGCCGTAGCTGCGTTTCACGCGCTCAGCATTGTAAGGTTCCCATGGCGTGGGTCCGAGCCAGCGGTCGTAGTTGAGATGCGCCGGGACGGGCTCCTCTGCAAATTGGGTCGGAGCCGGAAACTCGCCGAGCCGGCAAACGATCGTGTCCACCTTGCCGATGTAACCGTTGAGCACCAACTCCGCCGCCTTGCGGAAAGATTGGTTCGACCGTTGCTGGGAGCCGACTTGGACGATGCGCCCGTAGCGCTCGGCGGCACTGCGCATCGCCTTGCCCTCCTCAATCGTGAGGGTCATTGGCTTTTCCACATAAACGTCTTTTCCGTGGCGCATGGCGTCGATGGAAATTGCGGCGTGCCAGTGGTCCGGCGTGGTGACGAAAACCGCATCGATGTCGGGACGGGCGCACAGCTCGCGGGAGTCGGCGAAGGCGTCGCAAGTGGTGCCCTTGGCTTTGGCTTCAGCCATCGCCTGATCCAGCATCACCGAGTCCACATCACAAAGCGCCACCACCTGAGTGGCTGGCTGGGTGAGGCAGAATCCCCTGTGCCCTTTGGAAATCAGGCCGTTGCCCACGATTCCGACATTGATGCGGCTGTTCGGTCCGATGTTTCCAGCACGCCCGAGCACTCTGGAAGAAAGAAACAAGGGAGCGGTGGACCAGGCAATGGCGGACGCGAGGCCGCCTTTCAGCAACTGGCGGCGGGAATGGAGGTGGTTCGGCGGATTCATGAGGATCGTTTCGGCGGCGGGATTACGTTCGTGGAGTCTCCTATACGGACTTGAAAACGCGGACTTTCCGCGAATAAAAATGTCTAGGCTTCCTAAGAACCTGCCGCTTCGAGGGTGTAACCGTCCTTACCGTCCTTGACGAGCCAGCCTTGGTCGGCGAGTTGGGCGCGCAGGGTGTCGGACTCGACCCAGTTTTTCGCGATGCGGGCGGCCCAGCGGGCTTCGGCGAGGGTTTTGACGGAATCGGGGATTTCACTGGAATCCTGGATGACTTCCTCCGGCAGCGTGAGCCCGAGCGCGCGCAGAAGCCGGTTGAATCCGGCCAACGCGGCGGCGGCCTCAGCCCCGGACAGGCGGGCGGCTTCCTTGAGACCGGTGAACATGCCGCCGAGCGCGCCGGGGGTGTTGAGGTCGTCATTCAGGCTGTCCCAAGCGGCTTGGAACGGGCCGAAATCGGCACTGGCGAGGCGGGTGCCGGGTTCGATTTTCCCGGCGAGCTGACGTGCGCCCTTGGCGAGCTTCGCCAGCGCCTCGCGGGCACCGGACAAGGAATCTAGCGTGAAATTGAGCGGCTTGCGGTAGTGAGCGCCGATCAGGACGTAGCGGACTTCCATCGCGGTGTGCCCACGGGCGGCAAGGTCTTCGAGGGTGTAGAGATTCCCGAGCGACTTGGACATTTTCCCGCCGTCGACAAGCAGGTGGGTGATGTGGAACCAGTTCGCGGCGAAATGTCCGCCGCACGCGCATTCGCTCTGGGCGATCTCGTTTTCGTGATGCGGGAAAACGAGGTCGACTCCGCCGGAATGCAGGTCGAACGAGTCGCCGAGGTATTCCTGGATCATGGCCGAGCATTCGAGGTGCCAGCCGGGGCGGCCCTCGCCCCACGGAGAATGCCAGAAGTTGTCGCCGTCCTCCGGTTTGCGGCCTTTCCAAAGCACGAAGTCGGAGAGGCTGTCCTTTTCGTATTCGTCCGAGCTGGAACGGGCGTTCTGGGTTTTCCCCAGATCGAGCTCCCGCTCGTCGAGGTGGGAAAGCCGGCCGTAGCCCGGGAAGGACAAGATTTTGAAATAAACCGAACCGTCGTCGGACGGGTAGGCGTGCCCTTTTTCCACCAGCGTCCGGATCATGGCCACCTGCTGCGGGATATGCTCGACGGCACTCGGTTCGATATGGGGCGGAAGCAATCCGAGTTTCTCGCAATCCGTATGGAATTTTTCGGTCCAAACGTCGGTGAACGCCTTCAGCGATTGGCCGGCTTTTTGCGAATCCCGGATCGTCTTATCGTCCACGTCAGTGATGTTCCGGACGTGGAGCGTGCGCATCCCGCCAGTTTCCAAGGTGCGGCGGAGCACGTCCTGGAGCACAAATGTGCGGAAATTCCCGATGTGCGCCGGGCCATAAACCGTGGGGCCGCAGCAGTAGAAACGAAAGGTGGAGCCATCGATGGGTCGCAATTCGCGCTCGGTCCGGGTCAACGTGTCAAAAAGCCGCATGGCGGGGTGTAAGGAGCGGAGTGCCGGGAGCCAAGAGCAAACCACCGTCAAAAACCGATCGTCGCTACCTCATGCGCGTCTCAGTTTCCGACCTGCACAAAGATCCACTCCGGCGCCTTCCCGGTCGCAATCACCTCCACGGGGATAGTGACGATCGAAGGGCTGGCATGAAGGGTCGATGCCGGCGGCGAAACGGGCTGGATCCGCGAATGGGCTGCTGGCGAACCATCGCTCCAACCGGACCAATAAACGACTGCCGGTGATGCGACGAGCGCCCCGATCAACAACGTTTTCATTTTCATAATTCCCAACACGGCAGGAAAAAAATAGTTAGATTTTAAAAATAATCAAGTTTTATAAACTATTTTATCAATTTCAGAGGTTGGATTTTCGGGCGGGAAGCCGTAGCCTGTGCCTTGAAATGCAGCGGATTTACGACGAGCGGGTGAAACAGGTGGCAATCTGCGGCGTCATTCTGGGCGTCCTGACGGCACTGGTGACCGGTGCGTTGCTGGGCTGGCGACTGCTTCCCGGCCTGATCGGGGAATGGGTGGGAACCATGATCGGGATCATGACGACCCCGTTTTTCATGGAGACGACCTTCATCATTATTGGCATGGTGACGGTGATTTTCCTGAACGTCTGGCGGCAGCGCAAGGACGGGGACGAGCTTGTCTACCTCGAGCAAGTCGCCGGACCGAACATGCCCGAGAACCTGCCGGACCACGCGAAATGGGCGCTCTACCGGCAAAAACCCCTCGATCCGGAGGCCCCGTCGCTGCTGGAGCAGGCGGAGGGCGCGTTTTCGATCGGTGACTATCCCGCTGCGGCGGAGTGGATCGGTGCGATGGAACGCGACGAACTCAAACAACCCGAAACGCTGCAACTGCGGCTCGAACTGGCCAGAGCCACCGGCCGCCTCGACCTTGCGGAACAACTCGAAAACGAGCTCGACCTCCCGAAACCGGGAGACATTTGAACACTACGCGATTTTTACCTTCATCCGATGGCAACAATTGAGTTAACTCTCTGGCAGTGAACACTGATCTCGCTCCGATGAATCCCGCGAACTTCCTCAAGATGGCCCACGGCGATCTGGTCGGCTTGCGTGAACTCGCGTTCGACTACTTCAACGATACCCGGCGACAGATGACCGGCTGGTTGGCGTTGATCGAGGCGGGAAACTTCAAGCAACTGCGTGATGACCTGCACCGCTGCAAGGGCGGCGCGTCGCTTTTCGGCCTGGAGCGGATCGTCGCGTTGATTGGATCCTGCGAAAGCCCGGCGGCGCTGGAGCAGCGAGGATTCGACCTCGCCGCCTTCGAAAAGGAACTCACCGCCGCAGAATCTGCCGTGGTGGCGATGACGGAGTGATTTTCCCGGATGGCAGCCACGGTTCAGTCCCCTGAGAAAGAGCTGCGATTCACCCGGTCCGGTCAGGCCTCCCACTTCTGGGTGAGCGCGGCGGTGCTGACATCGGTCGGGATCACGCTACTGGCGACATCAATTTATCGCGAAATCAATCCGCGCCTCCCCCACCCCGTGTGGGCCTCGGTTCCGCTGCTGCTCGCCGCGGTGATGGCCCGCCTGGCGGTGGGCATGACGCGGCACGCCTATCTGATCCTCACGCCGCTGGGCATCGAGATTTTCCCGTTTTTCCGCCCGGCCGAGGGCATGCGGCTGGTCCTGTGGCAGGAGGTGGACCACGCGGAAGTGGACGAAAAAACAAGCTGCCTCACGCTGCACCACGATGCGGGGAAAACCTCGGGCATCCATCTCTCGCTCACGCCGATTCGCGCGGACCGACGGACCTTGCTTGCCAAGGCGGTGCTCGGGCGTCTATCTCCGCCCGTCACCAACGGTTGAAAATTTCATGCGCCCCCATTCCCGACAAATCCTCACGGTCGAAGAAACCTTCGGCCAAAACGGCTGGCATTGCGAACTCGTCGAAGGCCGCGACGTGCTGCGGGCCGGATTCGACGCCCACCACACGCGGATCGACCTGATCGCCCAGGCATTTCCGCAACTGAACGCACTTGTCGTCGTTTCCGAATCCCCGATGCCTCTCGACGAAGAACACCTGCCGCCGGTGCTGGAACTGCTCGCCCGTGCGAACAAACAGCTCACGCTGGGTGGTTTCGAATACGATCTGGACCGTGAATACCTCGTTTTCCGCACCACCAATCTGTTCGAGCGGGAAAAATACGACAGTGACATCATTTCCTCCATGGTCCACTGCGCCATCGCCGAGCTCGACCGGATCACGCCTTACGCCGCCATCGTGCGCGACACGCCCGGCGATCTGTTGGACGATCTCGACCTCGTCCGTCTGCTGATGCGCGAGGACATCATCCCGCCCGTTCCCGGCGATGAGGAAGAGGAATACTAGGCAGGCCGAAACCACATCACACTAACACACTTGTACCGGTGGATTCCCTCTGATTTCTTCAAAGCATGAAGCAAAAACTGATATCCGTTTTCATCCTGGTCGTTGGATTGATTCTTCTCGTGGGAAGCTTCGTGAACGGAGCCAAGCAGCGCAAGATCGAGGTCGAGGGCGAGTTTGGAGCCATCACTATTAGGGACAAGGTCGAACGCAAGGGAGTGGGAAGGAGAAACTCCGACAAGTACTTCTTCGTCATGCCCTCCATGACGAGAACCAACCCGCCCCAAGAATATGAGGTTACCCGTCAAATGTACGATTCAACGCGAGTGGGAGACAATGCCCAGATCCGATACCTCAAAAGCGCACCTGATGATTTCATCATCGTCGGGACCGAAGATGACTCCAGCCAAGCCAAGTTGATCGGCCTCGTCACGACCGTATTAGGAGCGCTTGGCACCTGGTGGTTCATTTTCAGATCCGCATGAAGGGAAGATTATCTCGACCGGTAATCTCGGAACCGGTAATCCCAGGCAGATGAAATCACTCGCTCTGGCGCTCATTCTGACGGTTCCGGTTCTCGCCCACGAGGCTGACCAATGGGAACTGACCTTGGAAAGCGGTTACACCTGGCAGGTCGGCACCTGGACGGAGATCGATTACGAAATCGTCCCCACCCAGCTCACCCTGCGCTCCCCGATCGTGTGGACGCTTTGGGAAGGCCAGTATGGAGCCAAACTGCTCGTCAGACACCGGCTGTCCGCATTGCTTGAGACGATCACGGAAGGACCGGAGAGTTATTACATCGGCCTGGCGGCGGCTCCCTCGGTCGAATACTGGTTTCCCTCGCAAAAGACGTCCGCGTTTTTCTCCATCGGCGGCGGCTTCGGCTGGACCGACAGCGCCGGCGGGCAACAGGCACTGGGCCAGGATTTCACCTTCAACTGGTTCATGCAGCTCGGCCTGCGGCAAAAAATCACTGAAAAGCTCTCGCTGCTCGGCGGCCCTTACTATCAGCACCTCTCCAACGCCGGTGCCACCGATCCGAATCCGGCCGTGGACGCGCTTGGCTTCACGGTCGGAATCGGCTGGACGTTCTAACGATCAACGGCCCATCCAGCCGCCGTCCACCACGAGAATCTCGCCATGCACATAGCGGGATGCCTCGCTGGCGAGGAAAACGACGGGCCCTTTGAAATCCCCGGGATCCCCCCAGCGACCCGCCGGAATCCGCGAGAGAATCTGCTGGCTGCGCACCGGATCTTCTCTCAGCGCCTCGGTATTGTCAGTGGAAATGTAACCCGGCGCGATCGCGTTCACATTCACGCCCTTGGACGCCCACTCGTTGGCCAAGGCTTTGGTAAGCTGGCCGATGCCACCCTTCGACGCCGCGTAACCCGGCACCGTGACGCCGCCCTGGAACGTGAGCAACGAAGCGGTGAAGATGATTTTCCCGCTGCCACGGGCGATCATTTTCGCGCCGATGTCGCGGCTGAGCAGGAACTGGGCGTTGAGGTTCACGTCGATGACTTCGAACCACATCTCGTCCGGATGCTCGGCAGCGGGCTTGCGTTTGATGGTGCCCGCGTTGTTGACGAGGATGTCGGGCGCGCCGTTTTCCGCCATCACTTTGGCGGCGAAGGCTTTCACCGCCTCGCGGTCGGAAAAGTCGCACTGATAGGAAGTGAACTTCCGCCCGAGCGCGGTGACGGCCTTTTCAATCGCGCTGCCAGCTTCAAGGCTGGCGCTGACGCCAATGATGTCGGCACCCGCTTCCGCGAGACCTTCCGCCATGGCGAAGCCGATGCCGCGCTTGCAGCCGGTGACGAGGGCGGTTTTTCCTGTGAGATCGAAGGGATTCATGAGTGAAGTTGATGGTTGAGAGTTGATGGTTGATAGCGAAGAGGAGAAACTGAAGATGGCGCGATTCTTGATCTTTCCATTAACTATCAACCCTCAACTATCAACTTTTTTCACCGAAGCTCCGCGATTTCCACGCGGTCCATGTCGGTGAACGCCTGGTTCTCGCCACCCATCGCCCAGCAGAACCGGTAGCTGGCGGTGCCGCAGCCGGTGTGGATCGACCACGGCGGCGAGAGCACGACCTGGCGGTCGGCGACCCACAGCGGGCGGGTTTCCTGCGGCTGGCCCATCATGTGAAGCACGCGGTGCGCGGCGGGCACGTCGAAATAACAATACACCTCGCTGCGGCGGTCATGGGTGTGGCACGGCATGGTGTTCCAGATGCTGCCGGGCTTGAACTCAGTGAAACCCATGACCAGCTGGCAGCTCTTGATTCCGGCTTCATGGATGTATTGGAAAATGGTGCGCTCGTTGCACTCGTCGTTGCTGCCGAGCTCCACGCGGTTCGCATCAGCACGGGTGGCCTTCACCGTCGGGTGGGTGGTGTGGGCCGGATAGCTGACCAGATAGAAAACCGCCGGCGAGGTCCCTGAAGCACTGGCGAAGGAGATTTCCCTGCTGCCGCGGCCGATGTAGAGGCAGTCGTGTTTACCGATTTCGTAAACCGTACCGTCCACGGTGACGCTGCCGGCATCGCCAAAATTGAGAATCCCAAGCTCGCGGCGCTGGCAGAAAAAATCCGCCTTGAGCGCGTCGTCGTTCCCGAGTTCGAGCGGACCGCCCGTCGGAATCGCGCTACCGACCACTGCGCGGTCGAGGTCGGTGTAGACGAGGTCGATTTCGCCGATGTTAAAAAGCTCGTCGAGGAGAAAGGAGGCGCGAAGTTCCTCCGTATCGAGCGCGGCCGTTTCGCGGGGAGATGGCATCAATCGTGTTTCCATGGTGATTATTAATTTTGGTAGATCGATCATGCAGCGCCCGGACAGGCGCTGGCATTCCCGCCGTCGATTTTCCTTTGATCCGGCGGGCCGCCATTCTTCATTGCACTCGTTCCGTGGCAATCGGAATCTCATTTCCCACATTTAGCACACTCAAACCAAACCCCATGCACGCCGCCATCGCTTCCCGCCTCCGTGATCTCGGAAAACCCGCATTGCTCCTGCTCGCGACGATTTCCCCGCTGCTCGCCGCCGATCCCACCCCGGCATCGATCCTCACCGACATGAAGCGGGTGGCCGACTGGCAGATCGCCAATCCCTCGAAGCACAAGATCTACGACTGGACACAGGCGCCGTTTTTCCTCGGCCTCACCAACCTCCACCAGGTCTCCGGCGACGCCCGCTACCTCGAAGCGGCCGATTCATTCGGAAAACAACTCGCCTACGGCCCCGGCCCCCGCGTGACACACGCCGACGACCACGCCGTCCTGCAGGCATGGCTGGAAATGCACCGCCTCGACAAGGACCCGGCGAAAATCACCCCGAGCGTCGCCCACTTCGATAAGGTCACCGCAGCCCTCGCGAATGAGACCCCTAAATCCATCTCCGGCGGCTCCTTCACCTGGTGCTGGTGCGACGCGCTCTTCATGTCGCCCCCCGTCTGGGCCAATCTATCACAAATCACCGGCGATCCGAAATATTTCGCCTGGGCCGACCGGGAATGGTGGACCACCACCGACGTGCTCTATGACCCCACCCACCACCTCTACTACCGCGACAACAAGTTCTTCACCCAGCGCAGCCATACCGGGAAAAAAGTCTTCTGGGCCCGCGGCAACGGCTGGGTCGTCGGCGGCCTGATCCACGTGCTCGACTACCTCCCGGCCGACCATCCGTCGCGCCCGAAATACCTCGGTCTCTATCACGACATGATGCACGCGCTGCTCAAACTCCAGAACCCCGACGGCCTCTGGCGCACCAGCCTGCTCGACCCGCAGGACCCTAAGGGCGAGTCGTCCGGGACCGCGTTTTTCACCTATGCCATGGCCTGGGGCATCAACCGCGGCCTGCTCCCGGCCGAGACTTTTAAACCGGCGGTCATGAAAGGCTACCGGGCCCTCGCGAACAACATCCAGCCATCCGGCATGATGGGATTCATCCAGAAAATCGGCGAGGCACCCGACAACCTGGAAACCGGAGCCGATTCCACCGAAGTTTACGGCTCCGGCGCGTTCCTGCTCACGGGATCGGAAATCATCCGCCTGCTCGATCCCTCGAAGCGCCGCACCGACCTCGCGAAATTCGACGGTGTGAAACTGCCGGAAGTCTTCATGCCCGCCACCCCACGCACGTTCGCCCGTTTCGTGCCCGAGCGAAAGGATGACTTCGCCTGGGAAAACGACCTCGTCGCCTTCCGCACCTACGGCCCAGCGCTCCGACCCGGCCCGGAAAACAGCGGCATCGACTGCTGGTTCAAGCGCGTCCCCTACCCCATCATCGACAAGTGGTATATCGAGGACCGCCTCAAACTCCCCTACGGAAAAGTCAACAAGCCCTACCACGACGACCAAGGCGAAGGCCACGACCTCTATAAAGTCGGCGACACCCGCGGCTGCGGTGGCATTTCCGTCTGGGCGGACGGCAAACTCCACAACTCCGACACCTTCATCGCCCACCGCGTAATCGAAAACACGCCGGAGCGCGTCGCCTTCGAGCTCGACTACGCCAGCGACCTGAACGGAAAAGTCCTCCGCGAAACCAAGCGCATCACCCTGAACATGGGCCAGCGCCTTTTCCAAAGTGACTCGCGCTTCACCCTCGACGGCAAACCCGCCGCCAAGCTGGAAGTCGCCATCGGCCTCGCTCCGCAGGTGAAAGACAGCAAGCCAGTGTTCTCTCCCAAGTCCGGCATCATGATGCTGTGGGAGAAATTCGACGGTTACGGATTCGGCAGCGGCGTGGTCATCAACCCGGCCCGCGTGGTTAAAATGACGACGCACACCGACGCCAGCGCTCAAACTCAAGCGCTTTGCCTCGCCCGCACCGATGAGAACGGTGCAATCCGCTGGTTCTCCGGCTTCGGTTGGGAAGGCCAGGGAGAAATCACCACCCCGGAAAAGTGGACGGCCTATCTGAAAACGTTCGCCGCCAAATTCGTGAAGGCCCCCGACGCCAGCCCAAGCTTCGAGGTCCACACCCTCCCCGTCCCCTCGCAAACGCCGCCGGAATAATCTTTCGGCGGAGCTCTTCGCGGACCGCGGATCTTCAGTCCGCCCGCGAAGCGAGAAGCCCAAGGACCGCCCAGGCAAAGCCAAAGCACCTCCCCACGGACCGCAATCCAGAGGCTGCGGTTGCAGGTCGCAAAATCGGCGCAGCCCTGACCGGCTGGCCCTAAGGCAAATCTTCAGTGAGGCTAGACCGTTTGCCAAAAATAATTTCCGAAACTCCTCACAAAAGACTGGTACGATCGTTTGAACTGGTTAGGATGGCAGCATCTGTCGTCCCCGTCAGCTCCCCAATGAGGAAACCTGCCCGCTCCCCGAGCTTGAGCAGGCCATGGCGTGTTGTCCGGATGGCAAGTCCTACCGTCGCCTCAATGCCATCCACCTGCTGCTCATTGGAGTCGCCTACGACCTGGTCCTGCGCAACTGCGGCCGCGGCGAGCGCTGCCTGAGACTCTGGATCTCGCGCTTCAACGAGCAGGGCATCGACGGACTCACCTACCGCCCCCGCAACGGACGTCCACGCAAGCTCACCGCCGCCGACATCGAGTCGGAAATCCTCCCCATCGTTGACGATCCCACGCTCGCCGGCCAACTCCACTGGACCGCCGTCAAACTCTGCGGCTGGCTTCGCGAGCAAAAACCCTTCGACATCTCCTACCGCACGCTCGTCCGTTATCTTCACGAACACAACTACGCCCGCCGCATTCCCCGCCCCGTCCCGGAGCCGCCTGAGCCGGACCAATGGGCCTTGAAGCGTGAATCCTGCGCCGCCGAACTTGCTTCTTTGTTAGCCGACCCCACCGCCCGAGTCTTCTTTGGGGATGAAGCCGGCTTCGAGGGAGATCCGCGCCCCCGGCACCGCTGGGTCAAGCGCGGCAGCCGCCCCACCCAAGGCTATCATGGCGGCCACCTCCGACGAAATATCGTCGGAGCCGTCGAGCCCGCCACCGGCCAACTGGTGAGCCTCATCGTCGCCCACTGCAACACGGAGGTCTTCCAAGCCTTCCTCGACACCATGGCCGATGAAATTCCCGCTGAACAAGGCATCCAAATCCACCTCGTGTTGGACAATGCCGGTTGGCACAAGACCGCCTCGTTGAACTGGCATCACATCAAGCCCGTCTATCTTTCGCCCTACAGTCCCGACTTCAATCCCATCGAACGCCTCTGGCAGCATCTCAAGAGCCAGGCCATGGCCGGTTATCTGACCAATGACGGCGAAGCCCTCACCGAGAAGCTGCTCGAAGCGCTCCAAAGCCTGTTGGACAAACCGGAGCTCATTCGCTCCGTCTGCTCCCCGCCGACCTTCAATCGGAAATGACTTTTGGCAAACGGTCTAAACATCCCTGTAAATTGTCCAAACAGGGAGGCTTGGGCCACGCTGTTTTTAACTGCGAATGAACGGACGCGAATGTTAAGATCCGAATTTCTCAGAATCAGGAATTCGATTCAAAAATCATCTTCATTCGCGTTGATTCGCGTCCATTCGCGGTTGAAAAATTCCTAGCTTGATCGCCACGGGCCCTTGCCAATAAAAAACCTTGGTATAGCCGCCTTGGCCGCTAGAATGGCAGCTGAAATCCGCCGGCCATCATCCGACATGACTCCCGACTCCACTCCTCCCCACCTTCCCGTCTCTCCGGCGGGCACCAACTGGCGCCTCTATCTGGAGTTGCTCTCGTTGACCGTGTTTGTCTTTCCCCTCGGTCATATCGTGGGGCCGCTCGTGATGTGGCTGGTCAAAAAGGACACGATCCCCGCAGTGGATTCGGAAGGGAAAAAAGTGCTCAATTTCAACCTGTCGTGGACGCTCTGGAGCATCGCCTCCTGCGGTCTGGGATTTTTCGCCTGGATCATCATCGACATCATCGCGATCCTCAAGGCGGCGAACCGGGAGCCTTTCAAGCATCCGTGGACCATCAGCTTCCTCAAGTGAGGAACCGCTGAACGCAACGGGATGCGGGTGATCCGGTCCGGTTGATGATTTTTACCGCTTGCTTCCACCGCCTGCCCCGGGCGAATGGTCCCGTATGGCCGCCGGCAGTCTCCTCACCCTTCTCGATGACATCGCGACGATTCTCGATGACGTTTCCATCCTCACCAAAAAGGCCGCCGCGAAAACGGCCGGGGTGCTCGGCGATGATCTCGCACTGAACGCCCAACAGGTGAGCGGCGTGGTGTCGAAGCGCGAGCTCCCCGTGGTATGGGCCGTGGCCAAGGGCTCGTTCGTCAACAAGCTCATCCTCGTGCCGCTGGCACTGCTCATCAGCAGTTTCGCACCCTGGGCAATCACTCCGCTGCTGATGATCGGCGGACTCTATCTGTGTTTCGAGGGGGTGGAGAAGCTTCACCACGCCTTTCTCCACCGCAAAAAAAGGTCTCCGGAAGAAGCCGGCGAGGTGATCGCCGAACTCGCCGCCACGCCTCCTGAAGTCAAAGTAGAAACCGAGGCGCAGAAAATCAAAGGAGCCGTGCGCACCGATTTCGTGCTGTCCGCCGAGATCATCGCCATCACCCTCGGCACCGTGGCGGGGCAGGATTTCACGCGCCAGGTCAGCGTGCTTTCCGCGATCGCCATCCTCATGACCGTCGGTGTCTACGGACTCGTGGCCGGAATCGTGAAGCTCGACGATGCCGGACTCTATCTGACGCAGCGGCGGGGCGCCTTCACCCAGAGGCTCGGGCGCTCCATCCTCTGGGCCGCCCCGTTTCTGATGAAGTCGCTTTCCATCCTTGGCACCGCCGCGATGTTTCTCGTCGGCGGCGGCATCGTCACCCACGGGATCCCCTGGCTGCACCACGGGATCGAGCAAATCGCAGAGTCCGCGAAACATGCGGGCGGCATCGGTGCGATGATCGCCCCGCTGGTTCCCACCCTGCTCAACGGCCTTTGCGGCTTGATCTCGGGGATCATCGTTCTGCTAGTCATCACCAGCATCCAAAAGCTCCGGGGAAAATCCGCTCCTGCCCAGTCGCATTGATATCCCGCGGTCCTCGCGGATTATTTGGAGATCTCCAGGAAGAGAGCGCTGCAAGGTGCCAGATCGGGTAGCTTGATGCCGTCCTTGGTGGACTTGCCAGACCAGGTGCTGTCGAGGCGATCAGTGAAGGTGTGGGCGGTTTTTCCGCTGCGACCCAGGAATTTCCAAGCGTGATCAGGGATGCTCACGTTCACACCGCGCAGGGTTTCCGTGCCGTGGAAATTTGCGACGACGAGGAAGGACTTGCCGCTTTTCGGATCGTGCCGGAGGAACGCGTAAAGCCAGTGGCCGGAAACCGTCTCATCCCCCACGCGGCCGAACTGAGGGTTTTCCTTGTTCGCATGGTTCAACCCGTAAAACTCGCCGGCGGTGAACGCGGGTGACTGGGTGGCGTGGACGAGCTTGGTATACCATTCGCGCAGTGATTTCTGGTCGTCGCTCAGGCGGCCGCCATCGTATTTTCCGTCATTCACCCACTTGGTGAACTCGGGCATGGACCAGTAGTCGAAAATGGTGGTGCGCGAGTTGTCGCTGGCGAAACCGGCGGCACCCACGGCAGGCTCGCCGACTTCCTGGCCGTGATAGAGCATCAACGCGCCGCGGCCCATCGCGAACAGCACGGTGGAGACCGGGCGACCGACTTTCATGCCGAGGCCGCCCCATTCCTTTGGGTTGGCGAGGCGGACTTCGTCGTGGTTCTCGGCGTAGCGCAGGGACTTGTGGAACCGATTGCCGGTGAACGTGAGCTCGTCGAGATCGTTAGCCCATTTTCCCGAGTCGTAGATGCCTTCTAACACGTCGTAGCTAGGATCGTCGTAAACCGCATCGAAACCGGCATCCAACAGCTCCTCCAACACATGACCGCCGGTGAGCTTCGCGGGGTCGTTGTCGTAGGCTTCCGCGGAAAAGAAGACGTCGGCGTGGCGGGCCCGGGCGCGCTTGACCGCCCAGCGCCAGAACTCCATCGGCACCATGTGCGCCATGTCCGCGCGGAATCCGTTGACGCCGAGTTTCTGCCAGTAAGCGAGAATGGTGTCCATGGTGCGCCAGGTTTTAGGAACTTCCGTTAGCGGCGCGTCCGGGCCTGGCAGATGGGAGGTGGTGCAGCCCTGGGTGTAATCATGGCCGTAGTTCAATTTCACGGTTTCATACCAGTCGTTGATGGAAGGAGCCCACGAAACCACGTTGTTGCCGGTGACCCGGCCAAAGCTTGTTTCCGCGGCGAAGGTGCCGTCGCAGCCGGGCAGACTGGCGGTCGGCAACTTGAGCGGCGGGCCGCCGCCGGGGTCGCTCGGGCCGAGGTAGTAGAAATGGTTTTCCCTGTCGAAGAAGACGTCACGCTTGTCGCCCTCGCCGAATGACTGGTCGGGCATGACGTCCGACTGATAGGAACGGGCGACGTGGTTCGGTACGAAGTCGATGACCACCTTGAGCCCGAGCGCGTGGCAGCGCTGGACGCAGGCCTCGAATTCCTTCAGCCGGTTCGCCGGGTCCACCGCGTAGTCCGGGCAGACGTCGAAGTAGTCCTTGATGGCATACGGACTGCCGGCGATGCCTTTGAGAATGTCAGGATCATCCGCCGGACGTCCGGGATAGGCGGTGCCGCTTGCCTGTTCGAGCACGCCGGTGAGCCAGATGTGGGTGAAGCCCATTTGTTTCAGCGAGGCCAGCGCGGCCTCATTGATGTCGGCGAATTTTCCACTGCCGTTGTCCGCAAGCGTGCCGTGGGGCTTGCGGGTCTCATTGGTGTTGCCGAAGGTGCGCACCATGAGTTGATAGATCACGGGGCGGATAGGTTCGGCGGAAAGACAGGTTTGCGGCATCGCCGCGATCAGAACACCGATAGCCATGCTTTGCCAAGTCATACTCAGGCGAGGTCGGCGGGTGACTTGCGTGAATCATCCTTCACCAGCAGCGTGAATCCGGCAGCGATGAGCATGCAGACACCGCCGATGACGACGGCGGTGAGACGGTTCACGCCCTCGAAGTGTTCCATCACCCGGCTCAACACGATGGCCACCAGGATCTGCGGGATGACGATGAAGAAGTTGAAAATGCCCATGTAAACGCCCATCCGGTTCGCAGGCAGCGCGCTGGAGAGCATCGCGTAGGGCATGGATAGAATCGACGCCCAGGCGATGCCGATGCCGCTGAAACAAACCCACTGGAGGATGAGTGGATTTTTCACAAACCCGATGGACGCCAGCCCGAGCCCGCCGGCGAGCAGCGAGAAGAAGTGAATCCACTTGGCCGGGAAATGCCGCCCCACCCACAGCAGCGCCATGGCCGCGAAGAAGGCGACGAGGTTGTAAACGGCGAAGCAGTTGTTCGCGAGGTCGATGCCGTCCTTGTAGAGCTTCGACGCGGTGTCGGTGGCACCCATGATATTGCGGGCGACGGCCACGCTGAAGAAGATCCACATGCAGAACAACCCCATCCAGGTGAAGAACTGGACCATGGCGAGCTGCTTCATACGGGTCGGCATTTTCTTGAGTGCATCGATGATTTCGGCCGCGCCGCTCAATTCGTGTTTCGGCTCGTCCGGGGCGGGCGGGTGCTCCTTGGTCGTGAGGACCGTCCACAACACCGCGAGGAAAAACACGATCGCGCCGACGGTGAACGCGACATGCACCGTTTGTGGAATCGGCTGCCCGACGCCGGTTTCCGCGCTCACGCCGCCGTAGTCGCGCAGCCAGCCGGGCAGCTTCGAAGCGATCACCGCGCCGGCTCCGATGAAGACCGACTGCATGGCGAATCCCACCGTGCGTTGTTGCTCCGGCAGCAGGTCCGCCACAAACGCGCGGAACGGCTCCATGCTCACGTTCACCGAGGCATCCAGAATCCATAACAGCCCCGCCGCCATCCACAACGCGCCGGAATGCGGCATCACTAACAAGGCCAGCGACGCGATAACGGCGCCGATGAGGAAATACGGCCGACGCCGGCCAAGCAGCGGATGCCACGTGCGGTCGCTCATCACGCCGATGATCGGCTGCACGATGAGCCCGGTGAGCGGCGCGGCGAGCCACAGCAACGGCAGCTCGCTTTCCTTGGCGCCGAGGTATTCGTAAATCGACGACATGTTGCCCATCTGCAGGCCCCAGCCGAACTGGATGCCGAAGAAGCCGAAGGACATGTTCCAGATTTGCCAGAATGATAGACGCGGTTTTTCAGTCATCGGGAGTGGACGGGGTTTTTCGATAAACCCACCCTATCACCCGCAGATCCCCCCTCCGCAAGCACAGGAATGCGTTTGAAAACTTTTCCCGGATTCAGGCGGAAATCCCTAAACCATCACGGCGGATCGACATCGGAGCGGGCCTTTCCGCGCTCCTCACGGACCACTGCCAACGCGTCATACAGCGCGAAAAGGATCACCACCAGGGTCGCCAGCGCGCAGCCGCCCCACCAGAAAAGCACCCGCCACGGACTCTCCCAGATCCATACGTCGAGCGCCCACAGCCCGATGCCAAGCATCGCCAGCGGCACCAGCGCGATCCGGCCGAGCCATTTCCGGCGCTCCGCGCGGTCATGCAGGATCGCGCGGGCCAGCCCCTTGCTGTCGCTCCATGATCCCGGTGGTTGTTCGGACATTTTCGCAGCTTATGGAATCCCGATCGGGCCGAGCGAGTCCAAATACCAGACCCAGATCCGCCACCCGCCGAACATCCATGCCACCGCACCCATCGCCAGAAACGGTCCGAACGGCAGCTGCTTGCCGAACCCGATCCGCCCGATCAACGCCGCGACGATCGCGAACACCGAAGCCGCGAAGAGCGAGAAAAACACCCCGGTCCAGCCGAAAAACGCGCCGATCATCCCCAGCAAATGCACGTCGCCCATCCCCATCGCCTCGCGCGGAATCACCGTGCTGGTCGCCATGCCGTCGAGCGATTTGATCTTGGACAAATGATGCACCGTGCCATCCGGCAGCTGGATTTCCATCTCACGGATGACCAGCGTGCCGCCACCGACCGGCTCGCCACTGACCCGAATTTCCGAAGTCTCGACTAACAAACGATCCTTCTTCCGGGAAAAAATATCCCACCACTGGATTTCCTCGCCATCGATGACGAAGCACATCGGATCTTCGTCATTGGTAGGCTCCTTGAGCGACCAGGCCACCGGTTCGTCGAACTTGAGCGCCTTTTTTCCGAACGCCATTTTCCCCAGCTCCACCACCATCGCGAGTCCCACGAATCCCGCGACCCAGCCGATGCCGCCCTGTTTGAGTCCTGCCAGCCAGTTCCCCGCCTCACCAGCCAGCACCGGAAGCTGAGGCCAAACAGCGCAGGCTCCGAGCCCGATCACCGAGCCCGCCCAGGTCAGTGTCGTCGGGATGATGAGGTGCTCCGCGTCGATGAACGTGATGGAAACCAGCAACGCCATCAGCACCCACAGGAAAACAACCACTCCCACCGATTGCGGGACGAACACCCAGGCCACCGCCACGAACAACACCGCCGTCAGAAGCTCCACGCCGAAATAACGAAACGCGATGGGCGCGTGGCATTCCTTGCATTTCCCTCGCAGCCAGAGCCAGCTGATGAGCGGAAAATTCAGCCACATCGGGATCGGCTTCTTGCACTTCGGGCAGAACGAGCGCTTCGGTTCATTGACCGACATGTTCAGCGGCACCCGGTAAATCACCACATTCAGGAACGAGCCGATGCACGCGCCGATGAAAAACGCAGGAATCAGCCAGATCCACGGCTCGAAGGGCAAATTGAAAGTCACGGTAGCCAAAGTGCCGCCATTCAAGCCAGCCGTGCCCGCGTGCCAAGAACAAAGGCGCGGGGTGTCGGATGGTCCTGTATGCGGGGAAGAAGATTAACCGCAAAGTCGCGGAGAACGCGAAGGGACGCAGAGAAAGATTTGTCAGGGGAATCCTCCGCGCTCCTTTGCGTTTTCCGCGACTCTGCGGTAAATCTTCCGGGCTTTCCCGTCGCCAAATCCCACGTATCGATCAATCTCCCGCCTGACACCCGCCCGATGAACAAAAACCTGCAGCTCACCATCGCTTGGTTCGCGCTCGCGTTTCTGGTGACGCTTGGAGCGGTCTGGCAGGCTCAAGTCGCGGTAGCCAGGGAAGTGATCGCTAGAAACCAACCGCCTCCGCCCCCGGTGAAGACGCGGCGTGCGGTGCGTCACGCCGCGCAGGGAGCACCTACGGTCGATTATGCCACGCGGAAAAAGCAGGGGCTCACAGACATGGAAATCGGTTGGATCATCGAGGATTTCCAGACAGCCGGGCTCGACCTCGGCATCCGCGCTGCACCCAAGGAAGAATACCTCGCCCAGCGGCGGGCGGAGGACCGGTGGTATCGCGATGCGCTGGTGGAAGCATGGTCGCTCACTCCCGAGCAATCCGCCCAAGTCACCGCGAAGCTTGCGGAACTCTACGACCAGGCAAAAGCCGATTTCATCGAAGCGTTCGCCGCCGGACCGCAGCCGGTCGAGATCAACGGCCAGTGGTACATCATCACCAGCGCCGAGCCGATCCACCGCTTGATCGATGCGAATCGCAGGCTCGACGATGCCAACAGTCCATTCATGCCATGGAACCTCGGTGAATTTGCCATGAAACCGGATGACTGCCCCGATCCGGTCAGCGTCGATTTTCTACTGCCTCGGTCCGATTCATCGCCCGAAGAGGAAGGGGTCCAAGTGGCCCCGCCGCTTGAGGAAGGAATCCTCCCGCAGTTCCGCAAGCTCCATCCGGCGCAGCTCAAGTTGTTGCTGCTCGTTGATCCGAACAAATCGAATCAAATCCAGGCGGCACTTGAGGCGAGGTAAGGAGCCTCGGGGACTCCTGTCGTGGGCCAATGGGTGGCGAAAGGGAATGCGCCGGAGGCTCTGGGCTTTCTCATTTCATTGGCAGGCGGACAGGAGTGTCCACCCTCCTTATCGCAGACTCGCCTTCGCCGCTACTAGCAGAAACGGCGCGGGGCGGCGGGTGCCGATGGCTCCGTATTTTGCGATCCGCCAGCCGCTGGCGGCCAGCGTGGTGATCCACGCTTCGACTTCGACCGCCTCCGCCGCGCCTGCCGGGTGGCCGGGGTAACAGATGACGGATAGAACGCCGCCGGGTTTCAGAAGGGTTGCCGCCACTTCCAAGGCACGTAGGGTTTCGGCGGACTCGGTGGTGAGTTCGTGATTCTTACCGGGCAGATAGCCGAGGTTGAACATCACGACTGCGACGGATCCGGTGGTGGCGTGGTTTCCCATCTGCGCATGTGACTCTTGGAAAAACTCCACCCAGCCCGACTCCCCTACCCGCTCTCTGGCGGATGTGAGCGCGGCTTCCTGCACGTCGAATGCGAGCACTTTTCCTGTTGGGCCGACACAGTCCGCTAGAAACAACGTGTCGTGGCCGTTTCCCGCCGTCGCGTCGATCACGAGGTCGCCCGGGCGGATCATGGGGCGGAGAATTTCCTGCGCCAAGGCCGTGGGACGCGGTGGGAACAGAGGATCGGAATCAGCGGGAGTCATCGGTCGAAGGTTGTTCGAGGAATTTCCGGATGTCCACGTTCGGCTCGGGTGCCGTGCCTTCGATGAGCCAATCGGCGAGCCGCCGGGCCATGCCGGGCGCGTAGAGCGAGCCTTTCGAGCCGAGCGCGTTGAACATCCAACCGCCATCACCAAGCGGCCCGATCAACGGCTGGCTGCGGCGCAAGATCGGCCGCACTCCAGCCTCGTGGCCGACCACTTCGAAGACATCGCCTCCCAAACGGCTGGCGATTTCCTCGACCCGCAGCCGGCCAGCGGCGGTCGGGAGTTCGTCGAGATCATTCCACTCGTAGGTGGAGCCGATTTTGAAAAGTCCCCCGCCTTGTGGCACCAGCCAGCCGCCCGCGCCGACGCAGATGCGCTGCTCGTCCCAGCCGGTCGCACGGACGGTTAGAATTTCTCCCTTCGCGCAGCGGTGCGGGCCGTAGCGACCGGTCATCAAACCGACCGCGCCGTCGCAGCGGATGGCCTCGGCGGATGAATCATCGCCAGTCTGGACATGGGCTCCAAAGAAATCCCGCGAGCCGTCGAGAAACGCCCGTGTGTCCAACCTCCCGCCGCACCGGACTTCCACCGCGCCGACCCAGCCGGATGGTGCGGGGACTTCTCCGGCGATCCATGGCGAAACGTCGGGCGAGTCCAGCTTCGAGGTGATTTTGCGCCATTCCTTTTCCGATCCCGCGAGGCGGAGCACCGGAAAAGGATACCACACCTGCCTGCCGATGGATTTCTCGACCTCGACATAAAACGCCAGCGCCTCGGGCAAGAACACCGCGATCCGCCAACTGGGTTCGAAATTTTTCCCGGTGATCGGATTCACCATCCCGGCGGCGACCCGCGAGCTGCCGCCGGTGCCGCGATCCACCAGCGTGAACTCCTCCCCGCGCTTCCAGAGCTGCCACGCGAGGCAGGTCCCGGCGAGGCCTTGTCCGACGATGGTCCTCACTGCGGCATCAGCTCCTCATTCGGATCCACCCACGCCGGGTCGTGCGCCTTGGCGTAGTTGAACAGGTGTTTGTGCAGATACGGCACGAACGCCGCCTTCTGCTCCTTCGGCAGTTTCGCGACAATCGTGTCGTTGAGCGCCCGCATCAACTTCTGCATCAGGTGCAGCGTGAGTTGGCGGCCTTTGCGGGCTTTTTGCACCTGTTTGTGGTTCAGTTGCTCGGGGGAAACTTCCACCAATTCATGATTGGTAATGTTCCAGCGGACCATCAAGCCGTCGAGCGGCTGCGGTCCGTGATCGCGTGTCAGTTCATCCATGCCCCGGTCTAGCCCATCGGCCGCCTGCGGCTAAGCACAAAATTTCCGCGGGCTAGCTGAGCATCGATTCCAACTCGTCCATGCTCCAACCCGCCGCGTCGCCGACACCGTTTTCATCGATGGCGGAGGCCAGCTCGCGCTTCTTGGCCTGGAGTCGGACGACTTTTTCCTCGACCGTTCCCCGGGTGAGCAGCCGGTAAACGGTGACCGGCCGGGTCTGGCCGATCCGGTGGGCCCGGTCGGTCGCCTGCGCTTCCGCCGCGGGATTCCACCATGGGTCGAAGTGCACGACAGTGTCGGCGGCGGTCAGATTGAGTCCGTAGCCACCGGCTTTGAGACTGATCAGGAAAACCGGCGGGCCGTCGGGTTGCTGGAACTTATCCACCAGTTGTTGGCGGTTCCGTGACTGGCCGTCGAGCCGCAGACTGGCCCAGCCGCGCTCGGAGACGCATTTCTCGATTTCTTGTAACTGTGTCTGGAATTGACTGAAAATCAACATTCGGTGATTTCCATTCACCGCCTCCTCGATGAGTTCCAACAGACGTTGGAGCTTAGCCGAGCGGAGAGCAACCAACAGTTGATTGAATTTTTCGTTTTTCAACAGCGCCAGGTCGCAGCACGTCTGCCGCAGCCGGAGGAGCGCGGTGAGCATTTGCATGCGGGCGGCCCCCTTGTTGCCCGAATCCGCGATGGCGTCCACGCGCTTGCGGCCTTCCACGAGCAGCTCTTTGTAAACCGCCTGCTGGTCCGGGCTGAGGTCGCAGAATTCGTCGATGAAGAGTTTCGAGGGCAACTCGGGTGCCACCTGCTCCTTGGTCCGGCGGAGCAGGAAGGGTGAGACTTTCAAGCGCAGCCGCTCGATCACCGCGCCGGCGGATTCGCCGGTGGCGAGCGGTTGTTCATAACGTTCCTTGAATTCCTCGCGGCCACCCAGCCAGCCGGGCTGGATGAATCGGAAAATCGACCAGAGGTCTTTGACGCCGTTTTCGATGGGCGTGCCGGTGAGCGCGACGCGGCAGGTGGCGCGGAGTTTGGCGAGTGCCTTGGCGTGGTCGGTGTCCGGATTCCGCATCAAGCTGGCCTCGTCCACGACGATGGCGCGATAGTCGCGCTTCAGGTGATAAGCGAGGTCCCGGGCCAGCGTGCCGTAGCTGGTGAGGATGACATCGCCGGCCTGCACTTTCTCCCGTTCGGCGTCGCGGCTCGCCCCGTGGAGAATTCTGACCTGCCTGGCCGGGGCAAAACGGGCGAACTCCGCGCGCCAGTTGCCGAGCAGCGAGGCGGTGGCCACGACCATGACGACTCCGGAATCCGGGGGGGATTGCGTGAAGACCCGCTCAATTAAAGCGATCGTTTGGACCGTCTTTCCGAGGCCCATGTCGTCCGCCAGGAGAGCACCGCCGAAGCGCTGGACGCGGTCGAACATCCATCCGGCGCCCAGCGATTGGTAGGGGCGGAGTTCGGCTTGCAGGGTGGCCGGTGAATCGAATGTGAACTGAACGGGCTGATTGCTTTCTGTCTGTGACTTGTTGAGTTTATTCCGGATTTCACGGACCAGCTCTCCGGAGCGGACCGAAGCCATGAAACGACCGTTTTCCTGGCGCAGATCGAGGTCGGAAAAGAGCGGATCGATGACGTTGGAAATCTCGTCCGAGATCACCAAACGGCGACCACCGGCCGAGGCTCCGGAACCCTTTCCAGCCCTCAACAACCGCCGCACTTCGGCAGCCGGGATCAAGACGCCATCACTTGTTTGAAATGACAGATCGAAACTTAACCAATCCTCGCCGGAACCGATGATTTCGATTTTCGGCGAAACGACGGCGACTTGTTTTTGCACGTGGCCGAAGCGTTCGCCCTCGGAGACCGTCCACTCCTTGCGGAGGATTGGCAGTGATTGAGTGAGGAAATCGATGACGCTGGACTCCCCTTTCATCACCCAACGCCCGCTGGAAAAGTTCTCCACCTCGAAGCCCGCCCGCATGAGTCGCGAGGCGGCTTTTTCCTCCCTCGCCAAGTCCCGGACCTCGCAAAGATCGCCCGCGAGGCGCGGTAGGCCATCGACTTTCCCCAGCCCCGGCGGCACCGGCAGCGCGGAGCCGTAGCGGACGCTGAGCTGGGCTTCGAGATGCTGGAGCGATCCTTCCAGCGAGAGCTCGAAGGAGGCGGCCGCCGGGATGAAATGGAGTTTTTCAAGCCAGGAATCCTCTGGGAAGTGCAGCCATTCCTGCCACGAATCGAGGTGGTTGAAAAACCGCAGGGTTGGGATTTCGACCGATTTCCCACTCGCAAGCACGGCCAAGGCGGCTGCCAGTTCCGCCGGGATCTTGCCCTCGCCCACCCGGACGACCGAGTCCTCGCCGATCTGCCAGAACGAGCCGCCGATTTCCACCCATGGGCCTGATTCGGGATCGGGCACGAGCAAGATGGAATCCTGGAGGTGGTCCGCCTTGCTGAGTTGGAGCCGCTCGCCGGAGCGGATCTGGATGACCAGACGATCCTTTCCCGCCGCGAGACGCGGGTGCTCGGCGATGGATTCGAGAAACGCCGGAACCCTCGGACCGTCGAGGTTGAGGCTGAGGATTTCCTTGCGAGCGACGCCCTCCTTGGTGAGCCAGGCGCTTAGACGGTCATCAGCCGGGGAAATTTCGCTGCCGGAGTCGAACGCGAGAGTGGCAGCGAATTTTCCGCGCTGCAAGGCGTCGCGCCAGTTGAGCGGCAGCAGGATTTGCCAGGGAACCGCTACAACCACCTGAGGAGCAATCTTTGGGGCAGTCGTTTGAATTGCCTGCTTGGGGATAGTTTTCCTGAGCGTCGCCAATCCCGAGGCCACGGCGTGGCAGCAAAACGAGCCGCTGCGCTGATTGTCGGCGCAAGGGCAGCGGGTGTCCAGATCGGTGGCGGATTTCACGGCGACGCTGACTTTCATCATGCGTTTTCCGACTTTGACGACGCCTTGCCAGCCGGTCGCCCCGGCCTGGACCTCGGCGACCATGCCGGTTTCGAAAAGGGATGTCCCCTCCTTGTATGCCTGCCACGAGGCCGCTTTCCGCAGCGTTTCTTCCGTCCACCCGCTCATTGTGGGCGGAGTGTTTCCCGATCCCGGGCAAGGTCAAGGAATGGTGGGCTCTGAATTGCCAGGGACCATGAGGGGCGATGGTTGGCGGCGTACACCGGCTCATCGGCGTCTCATGGACCCCGGCGGATCGGAGTCCGCCGCTCCTTGAGGGCTGGTCATCGGTTGACGAAGTCGCCGCGGAGTTCGCTCCAGATGTAGACGGCGTCGCCAGTGCGCTCGGCCCGGGATTCCCACATGAACCAGCCGAGGGCTTCGTTCCAGAAGAGGTCGTAGTAGACCAGGCGGCGGGATTGTGAGGAACCGTCGCGGACGGCGTGGATGGCGGCGACGCGGCGGACGTGTTTCACCTCGAAGCCCTCGCCACATTTCGCGCTGCCAGCGACGATGAAGGGAATTTCGATGGTGTTGGCGAGGACGTTGGCCTTGAGCGAGATCAGCCGGACCGCCTCCTTGGGGGCCAGTTCCACAGTCGGCTCCGCAGCAAATCCGGTGGCCGATATCCACGCGCAAACCCCGATGATCGTAAGAAGGAATTTTCTCATTCCGATGAAACGACTCGAACGGTTTTTCCATTCGATCCATTTCACATCAAAGCTCGCCTTCGATCAAATCCTCCAGCGTCTGCCGCTTGCGGACGACCGTGGCGGTCGCGCCTTCCACGAGAATCTCGGCGGGCAGCGGGCGGGAGTTGTAGTTCGAAGCCATGGCGAATCCATAGGCTCCGGCGGACATCAACGCGACGTAATCGCCATGCGTGAAATCCGGCAGTTCGCGGTCCTGGCAGAAGAAATCGCCGCTCTCACAGATCGGGCCGACGACGTCGACCTTGACGAGTTCCTTCGTCGACGGCTTGGCGAGCGGAACGATTTCGTGATGCCCTTCGTAAAGCGCCGGACGGATGAGGTCGTTCATCCCGGCATCGACGATCTTGAAGGTCTTGGCGGAACCTTTTTTCTCATAGAGGCACTTGGTGATGAGCACGCCGGCATTGCCGACGATGTAGCGGCCGGGTTCCAACAGGATTTTCAGACCGAGGTCTTTCAGGCGCGGGACGAGCTCCTTGCCGTAGCGCTCGATGGTGAGCGGGCGCTCGGCGATCGATTGGTTTTCCCACCAGTTGATGCTGCCGGATTCCAGCGAATGCTTGTAAATAATGCCGATGCCGCCACCGATGGACCAGAACTCGATGCCATGCTTTTCCTTCAGCTCCTTCACCAGCGGAATGACTTTTTCGACAGCTTCGATGAAGGGCGCGATGGAAGTGAGCTGCGAGCCGATGTGCATCTGGAGCCCGCGCAGCTTGATGTTAGGAAGCTCCTTGGAGGCACGGTCGTAGAGATCCGCGATGGCTCCGAAGTCCACGCCGAACTTGTTCTCCGACTTGCCGGTGGAAATGTATTTGTGGGTGTGGGCGTCCACGTTCGGGTTCACGCGCACCGCGGCCGGGGCGATCATGCCGAGCTCGCCGGCGACTTCATTCAGATAGCGCAGCTCTTCCTCGCTCTCGACATTGAACGAGTAGATCCCCTTTTCGAGGGCATAGATGATTTCATCCCGGGTCTTGCCGACGCCTGCGAAGGTGCAGTGCGCCGGATCCCCGCCCGCCTTGATCACGCGGAAAAGCTCACCGCCGGAAACGATGTCGAAGCCGGCGCCGTGGGTGGCCAGCAGGCGCAGCACCGAGAGGTTGGAATTCGCCTTCACGGCGTACGCGACCTCGTGCTCCACCCCGTTCATCGCGGAATCCAACCGGGTGAAATGGTCGAGAATGGTACCTGCGGAATAGACGTAAAGCGGCGTGCCGTGTTCGGCGGCAAGTGCCGAAAGATCAACGTCTTCGCAGAATAGTGAACCGTTTTTGTAGGAGAAACCGTGCATTGCGGGACCGGATTAGCCGCGAATCCCGACCGGGTAAAGTGCGGAAAATGAAATGACTCTTTCAACCGCCCTACTGCATCGGTCTGGCGGTGCGACCACATGGATTCTTGATCCATCTGCAGATCCGTCCTAGTTTCGGGGCAGTGAGAATATTCAGCAATTTTCGGCTCCATCCGCTCGCGGTCCTCTGCGCTTTCGCAGCCGGCGTATTTGCCGCGCGGGCCGCAGGCGTGGCGGTGATCAAGGAGCAATCCTTCCACCGTGATTCGTCGGCGCGTGCGGTCGTCTATTCCCGGATCATCGATTCGCGCGGACCTTACCTCAGAATCCTTAGCGGCGGCGCGAACGTGGACATCTTGCGCTCAAATCTAATCGCCCGGATCGAGATGCCGGACGGGATCCCGTCGTCGATCATGGAGGAAGACGACGTCGCCCCGCTGCGCGAGGTACTGGCTGACGTGAAGAAATTCACCGCCCGTTATCCCCGGAGCAGGCCCGTTTTAAAACAACAGGCCAGTGCCTTGGCCAGCTACATCAGCCGCTTCGATGCCGGCGACGTGCGTTATGAAGGCGAGTGGGTTTCCCGGAAGGAATTCGCCGCAATTCAGGAATCCCGCCGTCGCGAAGCAGAAGCCAGCGCACTCACGGAAGTCGAAAAACGCGTGTTCGAGGCGGCCCAGCGCGACCAGGGACTGGTGCTTCACAATGGCAAGTGGGTGACGAAGCGGGAGGCTGGCGAAAGTGCCGCCGAATCCCCAACCGAACTCAGCGATTCCATCGAACCACTGTGGAACGGCGATCTCGACGCGGCCAGATTCGCCGTGAAAAACCTGGCTGATCTGGCATCCCGCCAGACCGGCGCGCCGAAGGTCCGGACGGAGAGACTCATGACCGCGGTGCGCAATTTGTTTCTCGCTGAAACCCGTCTCACCCAGCGGATCATCGCCCGCGCCGGAGAATTCACGGAAGCCGCCGTTCATGACAAAAACGCGGAAAAGTGGCTGATTCCAAATGGTTTTGGCACCATCCACAAAGAGGCCTCGCGGGATTCCCGCAGGAAGGCCACGGAAATCCGGCAGCGCTCGGCGGACGATCTCGCCCTGCACAAACGCGAGCTGCTGGAGCAACTCCGGGAAATTGAGGTTGTCGCTTCAGATTTCGAAAAACTCCGGGAAAATCGGGTCGTCTTGATCCTCAACGCGGCGTCGCGGGCGGTGGCTCAGCGCCATTTCACCGAGGGTGAGCTCAAGCCCGCCGCCCCAAACCGATCGCCCGCCTCCGGACACCCACGGCCGTGATCCGACTCCATTCCGGTGGCGGGTTCTCTGTTTCATTGCCGTTTCGCCCCCAATTACCAGACTGCTGAAAATGGATGCCTCCCACACGATCTCGCTGATTCATTGCCGCCCTGATGGAGAGGTCGAAGCGAGTGACCAGGTGGCCGTGGAAGAGCCCTTGGAAATCCGCCTGGACGGACATCCCGTGGCGGTCGTAATGCGCACGCCGGGCCACGACGAGGATCTCGCGGCGGGATTTCTCGTAACAGAAGGAATCATTTCGAAAGTCGCGGAACTGCGGAAAATCGAACCGCGGCCGGAGGAGAACCGGGTGCTTGTCTTCCTAGCAGACGGAATATCCGTCGATCTCGGCCGGCTAACACGTCACCTCTTCACCGGCTCGTCCTGCGGGCTGTGCGGCAAGGCGACGCTGGAAGCGATTTTCACCAGCTTTCCGCCGATCGCGCATCGTCTGGAAGTCCCCGATGCCGTGCTCCTCGACGCCCCCCGGAAATTGCGGCTTGCGCAGGGAACCTTCGAAACCACCGGCGGCCTGCATGCCGCGGGGGTGTTTTCCGCGACCGGCGAGCTGCTTGTCATCCGCGAGGACATCGGCCGCCACAACGCGGTGGACAAGGTGATCGGGCATGCGCTGCGGAATGGCATCGATCTGAGCGCCAAGCTGCTGCTAGTGTCCGGCAGATTGTCGTTTGAAATCATGCAAAAGGCGCTCGCCGCGGGGATTCCGGCGGTGGCCGCGATTTCCGCGCCAAGTTCGCTGGCGGTGGAATTTGCGAAAAACTCGGGACAGACACTGGTCGGATTTCTGCGTCCGCCGACTTTCAATCGCTACGCGTGACAGCCATCCTACGGAGGACTACAACCAATTCATGAAACGTGTTTTATGCATCGTCTTGGACTCCGTCGGCTGTGGAAACGCCCCGGATGCGGTGTCTTATGGCGATGCCGGAGCTAACACGCTGGGGCATCTGTTCGAGCGGATTCCGGAATTTTCGCTACCGAATCTCGCGCGACTCGGACTCTCTGAAGTATTGAGCCTATCAGACGACACCCCGATTCACCCGGACGCCTCGTGGGCACGTCTCACCGAAAAATCCGCGGGCAAAGACACCACCACCGGGCATTGGGAACTGATGGGCTGCTCGCTCGAAAAGGCGTTCGCCACTTTCGAATCCTTCCCCGCCGGGCTGATCGCCGAGCTGGAATCACGGGGCAGCGTCGAGTTCATCGGCAACTTCGCTTCGTCCGGCACGGAGATCCTCACGCAACTCGGTGAGGAACATCTGCGGACCGGAAAACCCATCCTATACACCAGCGCGGACAGCGTGCTTCAGATCGCGGCTCACGAACAGACCTTCGGGCTCGAGCGCCTGTGGCACCTCTGCAAAACCGCGCGGGCCCTGCTGGACGAGCGAGGCATCCGCATCGGCCGGGTGATCGCGCGACCGTTTCTGGGAGCGGTGGCGGCGGATTTCAAACGCACCGGAAACCGCCACGACTACTCGCTGATGCCGGGCGAAACGGTGTTGAACCGCCTGCAAGCCGCGGGAGTGACGACCATCGGCGTGGGGAAAATTTCCGACATCTTCGCCGGCTCCGGGATCTCGGAATCCTACCCGACCCAATCGAACGCCGAAGGCATGGCGGCGATCCATCAACTCTGGCAGACACCTCGCCAAGAGCCTCATTTCATTTTCGCCAACCTGGTGGATTTCGACTCGCTATACGGCCACCGCCGCGACCCGGTGGGCTACGCCCGATGTCTCCGGGAGTTTGACCGGTGGCTCGGTGGATTCATCCACGAGTTCCAGCCGGGCGACCTGGTGATTCTCACCGCCGACCATGGCAACGATCCCTATCATCCCGGGACCGATCACACGCGCGAGCAGGTGCCGGTGCTAGCGCTCGGACTGGGCAGGCCGTTGCAGGACGGTGTTTTCTCCGATGTCTCGCGCTGGGTGGAGGAGCGCCTGATTGGTAGTTAGGAACATCACTTTCCCTGTCTCGCGGTTGCCTTGAGGCGCAGCGCGTTGAGGGCGATGAAGCCGGTGGCGTCGTCCTGGTTATAGGCATCTTCCTGGCCGCCTTCCATGGTGGCGACGGCTTCGGAATACATGCTATATGGCGAGCGGCGACCGGCTTGCATGACGTTACCTTTGTAGAGCTTCATGCGGACTTCGCCGGTGACGGTTTTCTGCGTCTCGGTGACGAGGGCCTGGATGGCGACGCGCTCGGGGGCGAACCAAAAACCGTTATAAACCAACTGCGCGTATTTCGGGATTAGGCTGTCGCGGATGTGCATGGACTCGCGGTCGACGACGAGGGTTTCCAAATCGCGATGTGCGGCTAGCAGAATGGTGCCGCCGGGGGTTTCGTAGATGCCGCGGGATTTCATGCCGACGAAGCGGTTTTCCACGATGTCGATGCGGCCGATGCCGTTGCGGCCGCCTAGCAGGTTGAGCACGCGCATGATGCCGTAGGGCGTGAAGAGCGAGTAGCCGTCCTGCTGGCCGGTGGATTTCACATCGCCCAACTCGCCGAGCAGGGCGCAGAGGTCGGTGTGTTTGAGGCCGATGGCGTTGCCTTTTTCAAACAGGATCTCGATGTATTCGGTCTGATCGGGCGCGTCTTCCGGGGAAACGGAGAGCACATACATGTCGGTGTCCGCCGGGGTGGTGGCGTCGTACCACGGGTCTTCCATGGCTCCGGCTTCGAAGGAGATGTGGAGGAGGTTGCGGTCCATGGAGTAGGGCTTTTTCATCGAAGCCTTGATCGGGATGTTGTTGGCCTCGGCGTAGGCGATCATTTCGGCGCGGCCTGGGAATTCCTTGCGGAACTCGGCGTCGCGCCACGGGGCGATGCACTTGACGTTGGGAGCGAGAGCGGCGGCGGAGAGTTCGAAACGGACTTGGTCATTGCCTTTTCCGGTGGCTCCGTGGGCGATGGCGTCCGCCCCTTCGGCGATGGCGACATCCATCATGGCCTTGGTGATGCAGGGGCGGGCGATGGAAGTGCCGAGCAGGTAGCGACCTTCATAGATAGCGCCGGCTTGGATCATCGGGAAAATGTAGTTGGCGGCGAAGTCTTCCTTGAGGTCGCCAATGAAGCATTTGGAGGCGCCGGTGGAGAGTGCCTTGGCTTCGAGTCCATCGAGTTCGTCGCCTTGGCCGACGTCCGCGCAGTAGGCAATGATTTCGGCATTGTACTTTGCCTTGAGCCAGAGGAGGAGGACCGAGGTATCAAGACCTCCCGAGTAGGCGACGACGATTTTCATGAGGGCGGGAGGCAATCACGAAGCGGCGGCAAGGTAAAAGCTGAAATGCGTAAAAGCCGAAAGAGAAACCGCGCAGTTTGTGAGAGGAGAGGCTTGGCAGCGGATGGCGGTCGACGCGAAGATCCGCGGAGATGGCAAGTTGCGAACATTGCGGGACGGAATTCTCGCCTAGATCCGGAGCAGAACACTTTTGCTGCAAGGGGTGCGAGTTCGTGGCGGATCTGATCTCGGAGAACGGGTTCGAGCAGTTTTACGATTTGAAACAAGGACTGGCGGTCGCCCCGGTGCGGAGCCGGCCGTTCGAGGAGCATGATTTCTCGTGGCTGGCGGCAAAAGTGACGGAGGCGGAGGAAAAGGCCATGGCAGCGGGCGACGGCGCGCGGCTGGATTTGGCGTTGGAAGGGATTTCCTGTGTCGGTTGCGTGTGGCTGGTGGAGAAGCTCTTTTCGCGACATCCGGGCGGCGTGCGGGCGGCGGCGAATCCATCGAGCGGTCGGCTGCACCTGGAATGGATGCCGGGGAAATGCGAGCTGGAGCCGTTTTTGCGGGAGCTGTGCCAGTTTGGTTACGTCGCGGCTCCGGCGGGCACGGCGAGCGGCGATCACGAACGGCGGCGACTCGCGGCTCGGCTGGGGTTGTGCGGGGCCTTCGCGCTGAACACGATGGGATTCTCGCTGCCGGTCTATCTGGGAATGCCGGCGGATTTCGAATTCGCCGCGTTGTTCAAGCTGATCGCGTTTCTATCGGCGACGCTGTCGATGCTGGTAGGCGGCGGGTATTTCATGGACCGGGCGTGGCGGGCGCTGCGGGCAGGGTCGCTGCACATCGATCTACCGATCGCGCTGGGGTTGGTGGCTGCGTATATCGGGTCGATCGTGGGCTGGGCGCTCGGGAGCGAGCGGCTGATGTATTTCGATTTCGTATCGATCTTCGTCTTCCTGATGCTGGCTGGAAGGTATTTGCAGACCTCCGCAGTGGAGCGGAACCGGCGGCGGCTGGTGCGCCAACAACCGGTGCCGGAAGCGGTGCCGCGGGCGGATGGCGAGGGCGCGCCGGTGGGGCGGGCGGAAATTCTACCCGGGCTGAAATTCTTGTTAACACCGGGACAGGCGCTGCCGGTGAGCGGCGTGCTGGCGGCGGGCGAGGCGGATTTTTCGCTGGAATGGATTCACGGCGAGGCGGATCCAGTTAGATATTCTGCGGGGGCGAGATTGCCGGCGGGTGCGATTTTGCTCAGCAGGAAGCCCGCGGCGGTCGAGGCGAGCGAGCGGTGGGAGGACTCGCTGATCGCAAAACTCACCGCCCCCTCGGGAATCGAACGGGGAACTCCGGGATTGGACCGATTACTCAGAATTTATCTCAGCATCGTTCTGCTGGTAGGAGTCGCGGCGATGGTCGCTTGGGGAATGTACGGCCAATGGCTGACGGGAGCGCAGGCGATGATTTCGATTTTCGTCGTGTCCTGTCCTTGCGCACTGGGTGTGGCCATCCCGCTGGCGGACGATCTGGCGGCGGCGGCGATGGAGAGATTGGGAGTTTTCACCCGGACGGCGACCCTGTGGTCACGGCTGAGGCGGGTGCGGCGGGTGATTTTCGATAAAACCGGCACACTGACGCTGGAGCGGCCGATTTTAGAGAATCCCGAAACCGTTCTGGGCCTGGATGATGAGGCGGCATTGGCCTTGGCGCGGATGACTCATGGTTCGCTGCACCCCATCGCACGATCCCTGCTCGAAGCACTGGGCACACGGGGGCAGAAATTGCTCGCTGAAAACCAGCTGGTGGAGACCCGCGAGTTCCCGGGGCTCGGGATGTCGCTGGCATCCGCGGACGGCCGTTGGTCGCTGGGGAAGGCCGGTTGGGCGGGCGACGGACCCACTTTCCGCGCAGCCGAGATGGCGGGAAGCGAGCTGCGGAAAAACGGCGAGCGGGTGGCAGCCTTCCATTTCAGCGAATCCCTGCGACCCGGAGCAGCCGCAACGCTCCGCCAGTTGGAGCAACGTGGATTCTCTGTCCACCTGTTGTCCGGCGATCATCCGCAGAAAGTGCGGAACATGGCCCTCGCGCTCGGCCTCCCGGAAAACCAGGCGCACGGCGGGCTTTCGCCCGAGGAAAAGGCCGATGCCGTGGTGAAAATGGACCGCCAAGACACGCTTTATCTAGGGGATGGGGCTAACGACTCGCTGGCTTTCGACGCGGCATTCGTCACCGGCACTCCGGTGGTGGACCGCAGTTTGCTGGAATCCAAAGCTGACTTTTACACGCTGGGCTCCGGACTCGAATTCCTTTCCAGCCTGCTCGTCACGGCCGCCGCCCGGGAAAATGCCGTGCGGGCGGCGTTCGGTTTCGCCCTGATTTATAACTTGACCACCGTCGCCTTTTCCGCCGCCGGAAAAATGAGTCCGCTGCTCGCCGCCGTGCTGATGCCATTGAGCTCGATCGTCTCCATCGTAATCGTCGCATCGCTTTCCCGCACGAACTCAGTGAACAAAGGTTGATCTCTCCCATTTACCTACCTAGATTCGGCGTGTTCTCCTCATTTGACGACATGTCTGCGACCCACCAAGCTCATCAGGAATTCGAAATGACTCTTCTCGGCCGCCTAGCGACCTCAGAGCGGTTCAAGGTCTATCAGGACGCATTCCGCACGGCGACCGGTCTCCCACTGAGAATCGTCTCGGCGGATCCGGAGAACTGGTGCCTCGATGACCAGAAGATCAACCGGAGCCCGTTCTGCGAGGCTCTCAATCTTTGTAAATCCGCCTGCGGTGCCTGTCTGGACACCAACCGCCTCCTGATGAAAGATGCGGAAGTCAACGGGCCGACGACCTGTCATTGTTTCGCCGGGCTCTGCGCGACCGCGGTGCCGATCAAAATGGGGGCCTCTGTGATCGGCTTTTTAAAAACCGGGCAAGTCTTCAGCCGGACCCCCACCGAAGACCAGTTCGACAGCATCCTCGGAGCAATCGGCCGCAAGACCCTCGACAAAAACGCCCGTGCGGACCTCAAGGCCGCCTACCTCCAAACCCGCTATGTCGAGCCGCTGCGCTACCAAAGCATGGTCACCCTGCTGGAAAGTTTTGCCGAGCAGCTCAATGAACACGCCGAATCCCTCGCCATCATCGAAGAGGGAAGCGAGCCCGCCGCGATTGCGAAGGCTCGCAAATACATCCACGAACATCTGGACCAGCCTCTGCCACTCGGCCAAGTCGCCCGCCAAGCAGGCCTCAGCGAATCCCATTTCTGCCGGTTGTTCAAAGACTCCGCCGGACTGACACTCACCGACTATGTCAACCGCTGCCGGATCGACTGGGCGAAGCGCGAGCTACTGAAACCCGAGGCCCGCATTTCTGAAATCGCCTTTCTTGTGGGTTATCAATCTCTCTCGCAGTTCAACCGGAGTTTTTCCCGCATCGTCGGCTCATCCCCCACCCTGTATCGCAGGGAACGCTTGGAACGCGCCGCCTCATGAAGCAGCGTTTTCGTGATTGCCGCTCATGGCAATTTTTCACACTCTGAGTCACGTCGAAATCATGGAAGATCGTTACGAAATCCGCGGAAAAATCGGTCAGGGAGGCCTCGGGGCGGTTTACCGGGGCTATGACACGCGGATGAACCGGGAAGTCGCCATCAAGCGCATCTCGGTGACCAACGACGATCCGTCTCTTCAAGAGGAGTCAACACGCCAGCTCATCAAGGAAGCCGGTGCGCTCGCCTCCCTCCAGCACCCGCACATCGTCACCGTCTATGACGTCGGGTCCGATGAGGACGGTCCCTACGTGGTCATGGAACTCATCAGCGGAAAAACTCTCGATGAGCTCATCGAGCGGGCTCCCCTCACCTGGCCGGATTTCCGGGAGCTGGCCATCCAGACCCAGGAGGCACTCATCGCCGCCCAGGAACTCGGGCTGATTCACAGCGACATCAAGCCCTCGAACCTGATGCTCACGTGGCTGCCGTCCGGAAAATTCCAGATGAAAATCGTGGATTTCGGCCTGGCCACCTTGACCCAGTCCCAGTCGCTTGAGGAATTGCAGGAGATCGAAGCGGTCTTCGGTTCCATCTTTTTCATGGCTCCCGAGCAGTTCGAACGGGTGCCGATCGACGCCCGCACGGACATTTACGCCATGGGTTGCGTTTATTACCAAGCCCTCAGCGGAACCTATCCTTTCAACGGGGAAACGGGCCATGACGTGATGGTCGCCCACCTTCATCACAAGGTGATTCCCATCCAGGAAGTCCGCGCGGACATTCCACTTTGGGCATGCGATTGGATCATGTGGATGCTTAACCGGTTGCCGGCAGATCGTCCCGAATCGGCGCGGGAAGCGCTTCAAGTGTTTTTTCAAAACGACAAAAACCCCAAACCGACCATGAGTTTGGGAAAAGCCCCTCCCGTCATCCCGGCCGGTCCCCGCGCCCGCCTCGCCATCCCCGGTGGAGCCTCCACCCAACCGGTGACGCCCACCAAAAGAATCATCACCGATCCGAGAATGGCCCCTCTTGGTTACGTTCCACCTGTCGTGGAACCACCTCCCGTCGAGCCACCCCCACCACCCGAGCCGCCGCCACAAGCGATCACCGCCCCTCAGCCGCTGCTGCCACCGGAAGGCTCGAAACCTAGCATTTACACCGCTCCGATCGAGATTCCGGATAATCTTCCGCCGACACCGACCGTCAGCGGCACCATTCTCGTGCCCGCAAGGCATTACCAAGCACCTCCGGGGACAGGCTCCAAAAAAGGCCGCAAAATGGCGATCATCGCCATCACCGTCGTATTTTTCGCCATCCTCGGATTCCTTCTTTCCTCGCGAATCAAGGCGAGCAAGGCCAGCCAGCGCTTCATTACCCTGCTCGTCACTGCCGGCGAGGGCGGAACCACGGAAATCCCAATGACCGGGCCCGAACTTGAGCATTTCCTCGATGTCGCGGCGAACGCGGACACCGAGGAAAAGCAAAAACAGGTATTTCAACTGCTCGCCCTCGCCACACCTTCCGATGGAGCCGATTTCAATGGCACGCTCAGTCAATTCACCACCACCAGCACCCAGTTGCTGCCGGAAGTCCGGGCGGCGATGATTCAAAACGTGCTCGAAAAACGCATGACCTCCGCAATGGTTCCGACCTTGGTCGACTTCTCGCGCAGCACCAAGGACATCGGCTCCGCGATCGCCGCGCTGCGGGCGGTGCGCACCTCCGTGGACGACAACCAGTTCGACCCGTTTTTCTCAGTCGTCCAAGGCCACCCGAACGCCGAACTCCGCCAAGCCGCCGAGGCCGGTCTCACGGAAATCCTCCGGAAATCCAGCCGCCGCGGCGAATTCGCCAAGCAGATCAACGAGGCGCTCAAGAGCATCAACGACAGTAAAATCCGCGAATCCCTCCAGCGCCTCAAAACCGCGGCAGGCGGCTGAAATCGCTGCAGGCAGCCCCCCCCTTTCAAGGCGAATAAACCATCACCGGCCCGACCCCGGTCCCTTGCACCCGCCGGAGTTTCTCCACGGCCTTTTTCAAAATCCCTGCAGCAGCCACTGCTTCGTCCATCGTATTGAGACGGGAAAAACTGATCCGCAGGCTGCTCTTTGCACGCGCTTCCGGGATCCCCATCGCCAGTTGGACATGGGATGGCTTCTGCTTGCCGGTCATACAGGCGGACCCGGCGGAACACGCGACTCCCGCGTCGTCGAGAAGGATCAGCAAGCCGGCCGCATCGCATTGATCGAAGGAAAGGTGGCTGGTGTTCGGCAGGCGATGTTCGGCGTCACCATTGACCCAGATTCCCGGGATTTCTCGTAGAACAATCGCTTCAAAAGCATCCCGCGTCCGTTCAAGTTCGGTTGTGGGATTCTGCCGGACCCATGCCGCCGCTGCTCCCATGCCGACGATTCCAGCCGTGTTCTCGGTGCCACTCCGCCGACCTTGCTCCTGACCACCGCCTTGGAAGAGCGACTTGAAACGCAATCCCTCACGAACATAAAGTGCCCCTACTCCCTTGGGCCCGTGAAATTTGTGTGCTGACATCGACAGCAAATCCACGCCCAACTCCCTGACATTCAAATCCATTTTCCCTATCGCCTGGATCGCATCGGAATGCACCGGCAGGCCTTGCCCACGCGCTGACTCTACAACCTCCCGCAGGGGTTGGACGATGCCGGTTTCATTGTTCGCCGCCATCACCGAAATGTAAGCAGCCCTTTCAATGGATTGTTTAAAGCTATCCATTTCCAGTCTCCCACCTGGATTCACAGGAACCCGCACCACTTCCCGGTTCTGCTCCTCCACCCAGCGAAGCACAGCGCTATGCTCGATGGCGGAAACAACCGCGCTCCCCATCCCGGCCAGCTTGTCCAGCGATGATAGCGCGGTATTCACACTCTCCGTCCCGCTGCCGGTGAAAACAATTTCCCCCGGTCGCGCGCCGATCAAATCCGCCACTTGTTCCCGGGCCAAATCGATCGCCCGGCGCGCCGACTTCGCCGCCGCATAGATACCCGAGGGATTTGCGTATCCGTCCCGCAGCCACGGCAGCATCGCCTCAAGGACCTCCGGCGATAGCGGCGTGGTCGCGTTGGCATCGAGATAAATCATGGGTGAGCATCCTTTCCCGCGTGCCTGAGATCAACCCGGAAAACTACGCCTGCTCAGAGTTTTGCCGCAGCACGGAAATCAACCAGCAGGCCGTAACCCCAGCGCAGAAACATGTCACCGGCGGTCGCTGCATTACGGACCCACTCCGTCGCGAATTCCCACGAGTTTTCCAGCGGCGATCCGCGGGCCACACAGAGTAGTCCCGCCAATACCAACAGATTCGCCAGATAGATGATCACCAGCGAAAGGTAAGTCCCGTTTTCCTTCAAATCCGGCTGGTCGCGCGGGATCATCCACAAGGTCCACAGCATGTGGAAAGTCCAGGTGATTCCAAGCAAGCCATAAAGCACGCGGTCCCATTCATCGGAAAGCCTGGCGAAATGCCGCAGCGAGCCATAAAATACCGCCGCGACCACCGCCCAGAACGGGACGAAATACGGCGACAGCGCGATGACCAGGTTGGTCTTGTTGGTCGTGATGTAGCCGCCATTCGCGCTGACGTGGAACTCCGTGACTTTTCCCCGGTAGAGCAGCACGAAGACCGCATGCGTGAGCTCATGACCGAGCACGTAGAGGTAAAGGAAAAACGACTGGAACAGGCCCGACCAGAACCAGCCGATCATCATCAGCGCCCCGGCCGCGAAATACCAGAACTCCGGGGTGCTCCAGGATGCCGGGTCCGCGGTGGCTTGGGAAAATCTGGATAAAAACGTCCACATCGTCACCCAACACACCGGCAGGAGCAGCGACGCCAGGCTCCACCGCATCACCCGCTTGCCCCAATCCGTGGACTCCGCCCCCTCATCCATCTCGGAAGCGGCGACTGCCGCCCACACGAACTTCTCGGCGCGTTTTCCGCCGCGGCGGTTCGCCTGTTCATGGGCCCGCCGGTTCGCCGAGCTGAGCACCTGCGCGAAGGAAATCTTCTCCCGCCGCTGGTTTTTCAGGGGCCGGCTTGCGGGCGACTTGCTGCGGGGCTTCTTGACCATGCGAAAGGTAGGCGAGGTTATTTCGGAGATCTTAATAAATCAAGAGGCAAGATTTCATCCTCCCCAACCGGGCGCGGGAAATGCTAGTATTCACTCAACATGAGCATTTTATCCCAACCCAGACCACTTTCGGGTAAAGCGCTCACCGCCGTCTTGGACATCCGCAAGCTGCCTAAAGTGCTGCTCCACGAGCACCTCGACGGCGGGCTCAGGCCGTCGACCGTCGTCGAGCTCGCAGCGGAACTAGGCTACGACGCCCTTCCCACCACCGATCCGTTTGACCTCGCCACTTGGTTCCACCGGGGGGCCCAGCGGGGAAACCTTCCGGAATATCTGGAAGGTTTCCTCCACACCACCTCCGTGATGCAGACGCCGGAGGCGCTGGAACGCGTCGCCTTCGAATTCATCGAGGACATGTATCACGACGGTGTGGTCTATGCGGAAGTCCGCTTCGCCCCGGTCTATCACACCAGTCGCGGACTCACCCAGGACGAGGTGGTCGCAGCGGTAGTCGCCGGACTGACCCGCGGCCAAAGCACCTACGGCGTCGAGTGGGGCCTGATCATCTGCGCAATGCGCCACATGCAGAACTCGCTGGAAGCCGCCGAACTCGCGATCCGCAACCGCGAAATCGGCGTGGTCGGCTTCGACCTCGCGGGCGGCGAGGATGGATTTCCGCCGAAAAAACATGTCGCCGCGTTTCAAGCCATCGAACGGGCGAATTTCTACATCACCATCCATGCCGGCGAGGCTTACGGGCCGGAATCGATCTGGCAGGCGCTCCAGTTCTGCGGTGCCCATCGGCTCGGCCATGCGACCCGGTTGCGCGACGGCATCACGATCCTTGCCGACGGTTCCCTCAAGCTCGGCAGCCTCGCCCAATACATCCTCGACCGGCGGATCCCTTTGGAAATGTGTTTGTTGAGCAACCTTCACACCGGTGCCTGCCCCAGTCTCGAGGATCACCCGTTCGCCACGTTTTTCCGCAAAGGCTTCCGCGTCTGCCTCAATACCGACGACCGGTTGATGAGCGACACTTCGATGACCTTGGAGACCACCCTCGCCACCGAACTCTTCGACCTCAACCTCGCCGAACTTGAAAAACTCTCGCTCAACGCCATCAAAAGCGCTTTCGCTCCATTTGAAAAGCGGCTCAAAATCATTTTCGACACGCTCAAACCTGGTTTTGCAGCCGCCCGAGCCGGGCTACCCCAGCCACAATCGATGATTTTCGACTCCCGGATTGCACACCACCCCAGCCTGACAAATAATCCGCTATGAGTTTTCGCCCCGCCGGTCGCCGGCCCCATCTCCCCGCCCGCAGCCAGAACCGACTTTGGTTCACGCCGCTGACCCTCGCGAGTTGCCTGCTGGTCGCCTGTTCTCCTGTTCCTCCCGCCCGGCAAACCCTGCCCCAAGCCGTGGGCTCCCTGCGGAAACCCGTGGTCTTCCCCGACACCATCGCCGACCCCCTCGAACCGATGAACCGCGGAATCTGGGTGGTGAACCGCGGAATCCTCAAAGGCGTGATGCAGCCAACCAGCCGGGTCTACCGCACCGTAGTCCCGACCGAGGCGCGGAAATCGATCAACCACTTCAGCCGCAACATCACCTATCCCGGACGCCTCATCAACAACGTCCTCCAGGGCCGCTGGCAAGGGGCCGGCGACGAGTCCGTGCGCTTCCTGACTAACACCACCGTCGGCGTCGGCGGATTCTTCGATGTCGCCAGCAAATGGAACATCGCGAAATCCGATGCCGATTTCAGCCAGACCTTCTTCACCTGGGGCTGGAAACCGAACGGCTTCTTGATGCTGCCATTCCTCGGTCCCAGCGACGACCAGAACGCGGCGGGCTCCCTGGTCGACCGCGCCGCATCACCCTGGACCTATCTCGACTTCCCTTACGCCGCGGGTTCGCCAGCCACGACCTACAACGCACTGAGCGACCGCACCGAGCCCACCGCACAATTCATCAAGGCGGAGTCGGATTCCTATGTCGGAGCCAAGTATATCTGGACCTACGCGTCGAAGGACGAATCACCCGATTGGGAAATCACCGGTCCAAAAGACCCCTCCACCTTGGAGACCCTCGGCGTGGCCCTGATCCAAACCAAGGATCGTCGTTTCATTGAAAAGGGACGTGAAATGTCCGTCAGACTCCCGTCCACCGGACGGAAAATGAAATACAACCTGTGGCTCCAACGCGGCCGCGCTCCGCTTGCGATCGTCTCACCGGGACTTGGATCCCACCGGGTTTCCAACGCCACCCTGTCTCTTGCCGAGGCTCTCTATAACGACGGTTTCACTGTTGCCACCATCGCAGGGATTTTCCACCCGGAGTTCATGGAAAACGCCTCTACCAGCGCGCTCCCGGCCTACCCACCTAACGATTGCCGGGATCTTCTAGTTCTAATGACCGAAATCGACCGCTCCCTGGACAACAAATTTCCGGGTAGAATCGGCAAAAAGGCGCTTGTCGGATTCTCCATGGGCGGGTTCCAGGCACTTCACATCGCCGCTAATGAAAAGTCGGCGGATCCAAGCCTGATGCGCTTCGACCGCTACGTCTCCATCGACAATCCCGTGGACCTCCACTACAGCGACAAGGTCATCGACGACTTCTGCAATGCGGCCGATGCGTGGCCCGCCGCCACCCGCCAAGCCCGGGCTAACAACGCGGTCCACAAAGCCACCAAGCTGATCGGTGCTCCGCCGGAAATGCTCGCGAATCCGCCGTTCGACGCCACCGAATCAAAGTTCCTCGTCGGCACCTCCTTCCGCCTCACACTGCGGGATACGATTTTCTGCAGCCAGTCGCGGAACGACATGGGCGTGCTATCCAAGCCCACTTCCCAATGGCGCCGGGACCAGTTCTATCGGGAAATCTACAATTTCTCCTACCGCGATTATTTCCTGGAATTCGCCCTGCCCTACTACCAACAGCGTGGCATCGGCCAAGCGGATTTCGCCCGCGAGAACAATCTCAGGACCTATAGCAAATCCCTGCGCTCCCATCAAAACACCCGCGTCATCGTCAACCGCAACGATTTCCTCCTCAACTCGGACGATGTCTCTTGGCTGAAATCCACCTTCGGCCCCTCCCACGTCACTGTCTTCCCCAATGGCGGCCACATCGGGAACCTCGCCACCCCCAAACTGCAAAAGCAGCTCCTCAGCTACGTCAGCGACTTGAAATAACATGGGCATCATGGCCGTGGCGAGTCACGATCTCCAAGGTCCTGACTTCTTGGCACTTTCATTACGCCCGTTTTGCGCCTAGTTTCCCGGCGTTCCATGATCAGATTTCTCCTCATCTTCCCCCTGCTCGTCTGTTTCCCCTTATCAGCGCAGGATCCCGTCACTTCTGAGGTCGTGGCCCCGCCCGTCGCACTGCCGGTGGAAGATCCCGCCATCCCGGACGACGGGATCCGCGTTTCAATCCTCGGTTACCACGACCTCGCCGACAACCTGCCGGAGACAGCGATGCGCATTCACACGTCGAAGTTCCGCAAGCAGATGGAGGCCATCCGCCAGTCTGGAGTTAAGGTCCTTACCCTCGACGAGTTCACCGCCTGGAAGAAGGGCGACGCCAAAATCCCGGAAAACTGCATTCTCATCACCTTCGACGACGGCTGGAAATCCGTTTACACCGATGCCTACCCTATTCTCAAGGAGTTCGGTTTTCCCTTCACCATCTTTCTTTACAAGAACTACGTGGACGGCGGCGGCAAGGCCCTCACCCTGCCGATGATTCACGAAATGACAAAAAACGGCGCGACTATCGGCAGCCACTCCGTCAGCCACCCTTACCCTCTCACCGTCAAAAACTTCCAGAAAAAAGGCCCGGATGCGTTCGACGCCTATCTCCGCAAGGAAATCGGCGAGTCCAAGCGCTTCCTCGAGTCCAAATTTCCGGTGAAAGTCACCACCTATGCCTATCCCGGCGGGTTTTTCACCGAGGAAATGCCGGTGCTCTGCAAGGAATTCGGATACGACTTCATGTTCACCGTCCTGCCAGGGAAAATCAAACGCTCGCTGCCCGACGACCGGCTTCCCCGCTACGTCGTGCTTGGCAACTACGACAAGATTTTCGAAATCGCCACCACCTTCCGCGAAGCTGCGCCCGGCGGCGGCACCGCGGGAGTCGGAGCACTTCCGGGTCTCGTCGCACAGACCACGCCCTATCCCGTCAAACCGGAAGCGGGATCCCTCGTCAACAGCCGGCTCCCGGAAGTTTCCGCCGACTTGTCCACCGTCGAGAACCTCGATCCCGCCACGCTCTCCATGAAAATCTCCGGCTTCGGTGAAGTTCCCGCGACATTCTCCGCCGAAACCAAAAAACTCTCCTGGCGGGTCAACCGCCGCCTCCGACAGCCGAGCTGCCAGGTCGCAGTCACTTGGAAAGATACCACCGGGAAAGCCGTCGAAACTCCGCTCCGCTGGTCCTTCCAAGTCGACCGCGAATCCGCCTACATGCCCGACGGAGAGTAATATTTCCGCCTCATTCGGATTTCTGTCGGTTTACTCGAATACCCGCCGGCCCCACACGATTGCGTAGGTTCAATTCTTAATCTTGAATTTCTGAGTTTCTGAATCATTCTCTCCATCTGCGAAATCGTCCTTTACGCCAATGCCACCGCTTGTCGTGACTCCAAGAACCCACCGACCCAATTACACTTTGGGAAATCATTGAATGACAAGGAAGCTGCTACCATTGGCCTTCGTGCTCGCCCTCGGCGCGCTGATCTGGACATGGCAGTCCCCCGATAAAACCACCCGTCCCTCTTCGGAAAAAGAACCGCAATCGAAAATCCGCGCGGAATCGACCGCCGATGCCGCAGTCCCTGCGGAAACCATCCAACAAACACCCGCCAACCCGCCACGGCCGTTGTCGGATATCACCGCATTCCGCGGTTGGGCGACGGACTATCTTACCGCTCCGCCGGACCAGCGCGCAGCCATGCTTGCAAAAGGCGCGGAACTCGCCTCCACACATACCCGGGCGATCGCCGGAATGATCCGCCTGGACCCCCAACAGGCGATCGAAAACGCCGTGCCCATGGTCATACGGCAGGATTTGCCTCCTTCGATCGTTAGTTTGTTGGAAAACCGGGTCCGAATGAAAGCGGCGCTTAACGTTTACGGAAACGTGCCGCCCCCCGATACCGAAGCGTCGCCTGACTTCGAGCCCTACACCCGCTCGGTGACGACGGAAGAAGGCGGTTATTGGAAGGCGTATGTTTATGGCAACCGCGCCGCCCAGCGCACGCTCTCGGCCGCGTCGATCAACGGAATTTCCGTCGGAACCGACATGGCGGTGGCGGATTCGCCCGTGCGCCAGCTCGAAACCGGCGAGCGTCCGGATTTGTTAGGACGCGAGGTGGTGGAGATTTGTCCGGTGTCGGAAGAAGAAACCGTCGTCGAAAGAACCGCCGCCGGAGAACTGCTGCCGATCACCGAAGAGACTCCCGCATTCGAGACCGGCGAGCGGATCGTCTATGTCTGTTCGGGAGGCCACATCGCCCAGGTCGTCGAAAAACTCTCGGCGGACGAGGAACGCGAGCACTGGGAATCGCTCGGCGTCTATCTGAATTCAGGCGCGGGCTCCGGAGCAGGCACGAGCCCTGTGGGCACAATTCCAGGTAGCTTTACCACCGGCCAGCGGAAGTTCCTCTACATCCGCGCTACCTTTCCGGACCACCGCGTCGATCCCCAGTCTGAGGCCGAGTGTCACGACTCACTCCGGCAGATGGCGGACTTCATCACCCAGACCAGCTGCGGTCGCTGTTATTTCACCTACGCGGTCGCTCCGCTGGTCATGCTGCCCTATCCGGAAAGCTGGTATCTCCAATATCAAACGGACGGTTCCGGTGCCGACACGCTCATCCAGAACCAAGCCCGCACCATCGCCAAGTCGATGGGCTACGACCACTTGGCATACGACTTCGACGCGGTGCGCTGGAACGGAAGTGTCGGCAGCTACGGCGGATCCGCCTCAGTCGGCGGGCGCGGAATGCGGCTGAAGACCAACTCGGTCGGGACCTTCTGCCACGAACTCGGGCACAACCTCGGCGTCTGGCACGCGAATTTCTGGCGCACCACGCCGCCAAGCTTCATCGGCCCGGGCAACAACGTCGAGTATGGCAACCTGTTCGACCTGATGGGCAGCAGCGGCAGTATGGGACAATTCACCGCCCATTTCAAAAACATCCTCAACTGGCTTCCTAACGAAACGCACTGGACTGTGAACAGCCCGGGCACCTATCGCCTCCATCAGTTCGACTCCGCCATCGCCGACCCGTCGCTCCGCTACGCGCTGCGGATCCGGAAGGACGCCGAGCGAGAGTATTGGGCCGAGTTCCGCCAGCGACTCACCTCGAACACCGGCTTCATGAACGGCCTGATGTTGACCTGGGACGGCTGGGGACAAGGAAACATCGGCGGCAGCGGTGGCAGTCCGTTCAACGGCAGCAACAAGGGCGCGCAGCTTCTCGACATGACGCCGGGCTCCTTCGGCAACGGCATCACCGACACCCGAAACGACTCCGCACTCTGGGTGGGGCGCACGTTCAGCGATCCGGACTCGAACATTCACATCACTCCCCTCGCGAAAAATACCGGCACCACTCCGCCCTCGATGGACGTCTACGTTTCCCTCGGCGCCGTTCCGGGCAACCTCGCTCCGGAACTCTCGATCAGTGCCAGCAACACGACTCCCGGCACCGGCGCCACCATCACGCTCACCGCAACCGCTTCCGACCCTAACGGCGACCCGCTCGCTTACACCTGGGTTTTCAATGACGGCACCTATTCGACGAACAACAGCCCCGTCCAGTCGAAATCCTGGTCCGGCGCCGGTCACTATCAGGTGCTGTGCACGGCGAGCGACATGAAGGGAAAACGCACCACCCGCTCGATCCGGATCACCGTTGGCAGCCCCACCACTTTCACCGTCAGCGGAAACGTCACCGGTCCCGACTCGCAGCCCCTCGAAGGTGTCTACGTTGCGAACTACGCGCCCTCCAACAGCACGACTCACACCAACAGTTCCACCTTCCGGGGGACTTGGACCGACAGCGACGGCAACTACACCCTCACCGGACTCACTGCGGGCGGTTATACAATCACACCCACGCTCTACCCGAATTCATTCACCCCGTCCGGCTTCACCAATCCCCTCACCGTGGGCCCGAGCACCACCGGCAGAAACTTCACCTGCTCGCTCCTGCCCACGGTCACAGTCAACGTCACCGACCCCGTTGCCAACGAGGGCCCGTCTCCAGGCACCGGCACCATCCGACTCGAACGCACCGGCAGCACGACGACCGCCCTGATCGTGCAAATTTTCAACGCCAACACCGGCACCGCCACGCGCAACACCGACTACACCCTCACCCCGGCACCCACCGCCTCCACCAACGACGGCGGCAGCGGCACCTCACAATACACCATCCCGGCGGGAGCCGCTTTCCTCGACATCGCCGTCACGCCTACCAATGACAGCACCGCGGAGGGCACCGAGACCGCGGCGCTGAATTTCGCCAACACCAGCGGCGGTTACGTTCTCGCCGGACCTGCGGCCGGCCTCGTGGAAATCGTCGATGACGAAAGCCCGATCCTGCCCGTCGTCAAGCTCACCCACATCGACAACGTGGCTTCGGAAAACGGCCCGGACACCGCCGTTCTCAAGCTCGAACGCAGCGGAGCCACCACCGGCAAGCTCACCGTCAATCTCACCCTGACTGGTACCGCGACCAACGTGACCGACTACGCGATGCCCACGTCTGTCATCTTCCCGGTCGACTCCGCGAGCACCACCTTCACGCTAACACCCGTCGATGACGCGGCGCAGGAGGAAACCGAAACTGTCATCGCCACCATCACGACCAACGCCGCCTACGCCCGCGACACCACGTCGAACTCCCAGACGATCACCCTCCACGACAACGATCTGCCGACCGTGACCCTAACCGCCACCGACGCGACGGCGACCGAGACTGCCGGAAATTCCGGCATGTTTACCATCACCCGGGCGGGAGGAAACCCCGGGCAACCTCTAACGATGGACTACGCGCTCGCCGGTCGCGCCGTTCACGGATCCGACTATCGCCGCCTCGACGGCCGCGCGACCATTCCTGCCGGGGCCTTCTCGACGACCGTGGAGATCCAACCCTACGACGACACCGTGGACGAAGGCACGCAGGACGTCATTCTCCAACTCCGCAGCACCACCACCTACGCCATCGGCGGCACGGGAAGCGCCACGGTGACCATTACCGACAACGACAACTCGCAAGTTTACGTCAAACTCACCACCAGCGGCGTGGTCGAACCCACCAGCGGCACCGTCACGGCTGTCGCCTACCAGATCATCCGCCCCGCCAGCGGCACAGCGATCACGGTGAACTACTCGATCAGCGGCACCGCGACCAGTGGAGTGGATTTCACCGCCCTGCCGGGGACCATCGCGTTCGCCTCCGGAGACACCAGCAAGACGATCAATGTCACGGCACTCGCCGACACGGATTTCGAGGATGCGGAAACCGTCACCCTCACCCTGCTTCCGGGCACCGGCTACACGCTGATGGCAAGCCAGGAAGCAAGTGCCACCGGCTTCCTCCTCGACGCGGACCAACCCATGATCGCCGTCTCGGTCGCAGACACCGCCAGCACCCTCTCCACACAAGGATTGGAAACAACTGCAAGCCTGCGGTTCATCATTTCACGTAAGACGGCCACTTCCAGTACTCTCGTCGTGAACTACACGATGAGTGGCACCGCGACGCAAGGCACGGACTATAACGGCACCACCGGAAGTGCCACCATTCCCGTGGACGCAAAGAGCGTTTATGTCACCATCACACCGGTCAACGACACCACCGCCGAGGGCGTGGAGAGTATCGTCATGAACCTCACCCCGGTCTCGGGCACCTATGGACTTCTCACTCCGTCCGCCACGATGTTTCTCGGCGACAACGACAACTACCCGAGCGGAACCGCCGGATTCGCCAGTGCTTCTAGCAGCGTGACTGAAAACGTAGGAACCCACAATGTCCCCGTAACCATCAGCGGATCACCCGCGGGCACTGTGACCGTGAACTACCGTGTCAGCACCGGCACGGCGACCGGCAGCGGTTACGATTTCACTCTGTCTAACGGACTACTCACCTTCCCACCCGGCACCACCAGCCAGAACATCCCCGTCACCATCCATCAGGACCTCATTCCGGAACCGGCGGAAACCCTCGCACTGCAACTCTACAACGCCACCGGCGGAAACCTCGGCACCAGCACCCATACCGTCACCATCAACAACATCTCACTGCCAGAGGCCTTCACTGACGCACCATCCGGCGTTCTCGCTAACAGCGCTACCCTCAACGGCCGCGTCCTGCCGAACGGCCTCGCAACGAACGCCTGGTTCGAATACGGGCCCACATCGGCCTACGGAAGCACCACCACCCTCCAGACCATCGGCAGCGGAACCACCAATGTGAACGTGACCGCCGCACTCACCGGCGTCGCACCCGGCGGCTACCACTTCCGTAGCGTGGCCCAGAACAGCGCGGGAACCAGCTACGGCATCGATCAGCTCATTCCCTCAAACAATGCGAACCTCGCCAGTCTCATCCTGAGCTCCGGCACATTCAGCCCGACGTTCACAGCCACCATCACCAGCTACGCGGCGAACGTTTCCAGCCAAACCGAGACCGTGACGATCACCCCCACCCGCGCGCAGGGCGACGCCACGGTGAAGGTGAATGGGATCGCCGTCGCCCCGGGTTCGTCCTGTGGTGCCATCCCGCTGACCGCAGGGATCACGTCGACTATCACCACCGTCGTCACCGCCCAGGACGGAACCACTGCCAAAACCTACGTGATCAACGTCACCCGCGAGCCCACCCCGTTCGAAACCTGGCAGATCGCCAACTTCGGTGGCACGGGTAACCCGAACGCCGCCGGCGACGAAGACCCCGACCGCGACGGGATTTCAAACCTGCTCGAGTTTCTCCTTAGAGGCATTCCGATAGGCACCGACTCCTCCGACACCTCCATTCTACCAGACGGGGTTCTTACCGACACCGCCTTTGTCTTCACCTTCCGGCAATCCCGAACCGCCGCACAGGATTTATCCACACTTATCCAGACCTCCTCGACCTTCGCCGCGAGTGACTGGACCCCGGTCGCCATCGAGCACATCCGCGTCGACGACATCGGCAACCTCACAGACCTCGTCACCGCCACCATCCCTCGCCTTCCCGGAGCCCGAAATTTCTTCGTCCGGCTGAAAGTCGAACCCAAGAATTGATCGCTGGGGATTTAAACCGTGGGCCCTCGTTCACGTTAGTCCGTGGGTTGCTTCTTCCATTCCACATCGCCCTCAAAAATCCACTTGAAGACCGCATGAAAATTCCGGATTTTCGTGCCCGCCCCATTCACTTGGGGGCCGTGGCAGCGATGTCGGGGCGTGGCGCAGCCTGGTAGCGCGCCTCGTTCGGGACGAGGAGGCCGTGGGTTCGAATCCCGCCGCCCCGACCATTGGCGGATTCAGAGATTGCAACCCGGCCCGCCAATTGGCAATTCAAGGGCGGCGATGCGGACGCCTGAAACGACCGCCGCCATTTGAAAAACCATGAAACCGACACTCCTTGTTCTCGCAGCCGGAATGGGCAGCCGATACGGCGGCCTCAAGCAAATGGACCCGATGGGCCCGAACGGGGAAACCGTGCTCGACTACTCGGTCTATGACGCGATCCGCGCCGGCTTCGGGCGGGTGATTTTCATCATCCGCGAGGATTTCGCCGAGGCATTCCGGCAGGGTGTCGGCTCCCGTTTCGCCGACGTCATCGAGGTGGATTATGCGTTTCAGAAGCTCGCCGACCTGCCGGAAGGATTCAGCGTGCCGGGAGACCGCGTAAAACCCTGGGGCACCGCCCATGCTATCCGCGCCGCCCGCGACCTGGTGAAAGGATCCTTCGCTGTGATCAACGCGGATGATTTCTACGGCAGCGACGCCTACGTCCGCGCCGCGGGATTCCTCGCCACGCCCCACGAAGAGCAAACCAAGGCCCACTACGCGATGATCGGCTATCCGCTCATCAACACGCTTTCCGACCACGGCGATGTGAACCGCGGCATCTGCACCCGCGACGAACAGAACCTGCTCACTGGCGTGGAGGAGTATGTGAAAATCGAGCGCGACGCCGACGGCGTGGTCCGTGGCAACGCGCTTGACGGCACCCGCCGTGAGGTTTGTGAGAAATCGCCCGTCTCCATGAATTTCTGGGCCTTCACCCATTGCTTCATCAACCACCTGGAAACCGAATTCACCGAGTTCCTCAAAAATTTCGGCCAAGTCGAGAAATCAGAAAACTACATCCCCACCGTCGTCGATGCGCTGATCCGCTCCGGCAAGGCGGATTGCGCGGTGCTCGACACCACCAGCCATTGGTTCGGCGTGACCTATCCGGAGGATAAAAAACACGTCGTCGCTTCGATCCGGAAACTGATCGAAACCGGCGAGTATCCGGCGGATCTCTCCCAGGCAGCGGCCCATGCATGACCTCCGGGCGATTTCCGCGCTGTTCCAGATGCGCGCCGACTTTGTCGAGGCGCAGTCATTCGGCTCCGGACACATCAACGACACGTATTGCGCCTGGTATGACCAGGCCGGCGTGCGCATCCGCTACATCCACCAGCGGATCAACCACCACGTTTTCAAGAACCCGGTCAAGGTGATGGAAAACGTCGCCCGCGTGACGGGTCACGCGCTGGCAAGACTGCTCGCGGAAGGCCACCCAGAGGCCCACCGCCGCACGCTTACCTGTATTCCCGCGCTGGACGGCAAGCCCTATGCCTTCGATATGGAGGGAAACCTCTGGCGCACCTATCCGTTCATCGAGCGCGCCCGCGGCTACGACGAAATCGAGTGCAACGAGCAGGCCTATCAGGCAGCTAGGGCCTTCGGTGCGTTCCAAAAACTCACCGCCGACCTGTCCGGCGGGCGCTTGCATGAGACCATCCCCGACTTCCACCACACTCCGAAACGGCTGGAAGCGCTCGAAGCCGCGATTGCCAGCGACCTCTCCAGCCGTGCTACCACCGTCCGGGCAGAGATCGATTTCGCTCGCGCCCGCGCCGGGGATTGCGCGCGCATCACCGACCTCATCGCCTCAGGAAAAATCCCCGAGCGCGTCACCCACAACGACACCAAGCTCAACAACGTGCTGCTCGACGAGACCACCGCAGAGGGCATCTGCGTGATCGACTTGGACACGACGATGCCCGGCTCCGCACTCTACGACTTCGGCGACTTGGTCCGCACCGCCGCGCCGACAACGCGCGAGGACGAGGCGGACTTGAAAAAAATCGGCGTCCGGCTGGATCGGTTTGAGGCACTGGTGAAAGGTTATCTATCATCCGCGACTTTTCTCAACGAGGCCGAGCTCGCCCACCTCGCATTTTCAGGAAAACTGATCACCCTGGAGCTGGGTATCCGTTTTTTGACGGACTATCTGACCGGCGACACCTATTTTAAAACCAGCCGCCCCGGCCACAACCTCGACCGCTGCCGGAACCAGTTCGCCTTCGTCACCGCCCTCGAGGAGAACATGGACAAGATGGAGGAAATCGTCAACCGGAGTGCGGATCTTCAGTCTGCCATTGAAGGAAGGTAGTGCCTGTTCCACCGCACAAACTCAGACTGGCCGGGCCGACCGGAGTCTCCTAGCGTTGTCCCCGATGAGCGATAGCTTCACCTTGATTCTCGAAACGTCCACGCCACAGGCTTCGCTGGCGACCGTCGAGCCTGGCGGGCGGATCGCACAACGGGAATTCACCAGCGACCGCAGCCACAACTCGGTGTTGTTTTCTCCGCTGAAGGAACTGCTGAACGCCCGCGAGACCGGTAAAATCGGACTCGTCCTGGTCGGCAGCGGGCCGGGGAGCTACAGCGGCACGCGGGTGGGAATCGCCGCGGCGCAGGGCGTGGCCATCGCCTGCGGATGTCCGGCGGTGGCGGTTCCATCGATCCTTGCAGTGCCATCGGCGCAAAACGGGGTGACATGCCTGGCAATCGGCGATGCGAGGCGCGGCAGCTTTTGGACGGCGAAAGTGGAGATGTCGGAACCTCCGGAAGAACCCAGACTTACGGATTCGGAAGGGCTCGCGGCGAGCGTGCGGGAAGCGATGGCCGGGGGAATCCCAGTGATTTCCTTCGAGGATCCGGATCGCTTCCCGCTCCCCGAAGAACTGAAAGCAACGGTGCGTCTTGAATTCCCGAGTGCGGAACGACTGTGGCTGGCGTGGCTGGCCACTCGCGAGGAAACGAGGGAGCGCTGGATGTCGCAGCCGCCCCAGCCAATCTATCTGAAGCCGCCGCACATCACACCGGCCAAGCGTTCGTGGCTGGTGATTCCTCAGCCGTGACGCCGCCACACGGTGACCAGCGAAGTGGTCCACTGGAACTTGCGCGCCGTTTCCCGGATGAGAAACGGCTCGTCCGCCTGACGCAGGAGTGAAAACCCCGGTGACAGCGTCGATTCCAGCCATTCCAAAGTCCCGGCGGCAGGCCAGTTGGATGGTGGCGTGAACTCTTCCAGCCAGGTGCATGGCGTGGCAAGGACCAGCTCGCCGCCCGGATTGACAAGGTCGGGCAGCCGGACTAACAACCGCGCGGGCTCGGAGAGACGACAGAGCAGGTTCGCGGCGTGCACCCTGTCGAAGGAACCGAGATCCGCCGGCAGATGCATGGCATCGCCTTGTTGGAAACGGGCTTTCCCCGGATCGATTCCGGCAGGCGCGCGCGCCTCAAGAGTGGTGACGATAGCCGCCTCCTCGCGGCGCTGATAGGAGATCGATCCGCCGTTTCCAAGCGTTTGCGCCGCCTGGATGAAGGCGTGGGAGAAGTCGACACCAAGAACACTCCGGCAGGTCCGCGCCATTTCAAAAGCGGAACGGCCGACGGCACATCCGAGATCGAGCCCACGGTCCACGATTTCAGACGGGAAGTGCGCCACCGTGCGGCAGGGGAAGTCCAGAGCCTCCACCATCCCGACAGGCCAAGTCCGCTCCGGAGGAAGGATTTCCTCCTGCGTCGCAAAGTGAAATAGCAGGTATTCGGCGAGGAGTTTCTCGGATTCGTAAATGTCGCTCATCGGTAGTGTTGATTAGAAAGAGCTCACTGGAGCTGCTTTCCGACCTCGTCGGACCGACGGTAACCGGCTTGGGCCTCCCTCAATGAGACCCCTCCGTTACGGTCGGTGTCGTAAAATTCAACGACTTGTTTCCCGGTATAATTGACCTTCATCGGCGTGTCTTTGATCCGCTTGGTTCCTTGATCCACCTCTCTTGCGGTTAGTTCACCATTACCGTCATCATCCCATCGATCGAATTTTTCAAGCAGGCCGAGCATCTGCCGCTCGATTTTATTTTCCGGAACGACGGGGCCGGGACCACTGGCGCACGAAGCAAGGGAAACCAGACAGGGAACAATCAGCAATTTCATTGTTCTTTGAAGTTGGCGCAGCCGATGGATCCGGGCAAGCTCTGATCCACTGTATGCAAATCCGTCTCATCGTCGCCGGCAAGCCCGCCCTCGCCTACGCCAAGGCCGGGGTGGACGAGTATTTGAAACGTCTGTCACGCTCGGGCGGACACGAGTTGGTGGTGATCAAGGCGGGAAGCAGGGACGAGGTTTCAGAGCGGCTGTTGGAACGCTCCCAAGGTTGTTACCGCGTCGCTCTGGATGAGCGCGGAGAATGCCTGACCACCCGCAAACTCGCGGAAAAACTCGACGCCCTGGAGATGCGCGGCGACGTGAAAACCGTCGCCTTCCTGATCGGTGCGGCGGACGGCCACAATCAGGAACTGCGCGAGAAATGCGACCTGATCCTGACTCTTTCCCCGTTCACCCTGCAGCACGAACTCGCACTGCTGGTGCTATTAGAGCAGCTCTACCGGGTCAGCACCCTGAAGAGCGGCTCTCCCTATCACCGGGACTGAGCGCGAGCGCTCAGCGGCGGTATTGGTTCTGCGGCATCATTCCGAGCTGTCCTTGTCCTTGGCCCGCAATGGGTGCGTTCCAGGGAATCTTGCTGGTCTCGGACACCGGCCCCACCGGCTTGGGCTCGGCATCGTCGGCACAGGAGGTGAGTGCGACACCGGACACGAGAGCGAGGAACACAGAGGATAATTTGCGGATCATGTCCGAACATAAAAGAAGCTCCGCGGCATGCAAGCCTGCGGAGCTTCGGAAAGGAACAAACTTCGCTCAGTTCGTCGACGGTTTGGCGAGGATCACGCGGTCACCCGGTTGGATGCGCACGCCCGAAGCGAGGCTGTCCAGATCGATCTCGGCGATGGTCTGGGTCGGCTCGACCGAGGAAGGCTTCACTTGGCCGATCATCCGGCCATCGCGCTCGACCAGCAGGGTGGTCTGTGGCGTGAATCCCGAGTTGGAGCCGGCACCAATCACCAGGAAACCCCAGTCTTGATTCACAGCGGTCACCACGGCTTCCATTGCGTTGCGGCTGATTCGCGAGCTGCGCTCGACCATCCGCTTGGTGAGTCGGTCCATTTCCGCACGGGCGGCGACGAGTCCTTTTTCCGAGCCGGCGATGAGCACATCCAGTTCCTCAAGCTTGGTTTGCTTGGCCTTCTTGTCGTCCTCGATCTGTTGGATCTTTGCTGGAAGAGCTTCGAGGGTCACATTCTCACCTAAGCCTTGGAGGATCAAGTTGACTTCTTCCAGAGCTTTATTGAGCGCCGCAAATTCCTCGTCCTGAACCTTGAGATCGCCCTTCAGCTTGGCAACGTCGCTCGTGAGGGCACTGCCGGTGGACTTGAGGGAGGACACACTTTGTTCCAAGAGGTCCTTTTTATCATTGGAAGCAGCGAGACGGGCCTTTTCCTTTTTTATCTCGGCGTCCTTGCCATCAGCGTCAGCAGTCGTGGTTTTGATGGACTCCCGAACTTCAGCACGTTTCGCTTCGAGCGCTTTGAACTTGTTCGAGTGATTGAAGGAGAGGAACGCGGCACCGCAAATGGCGACAATGGCGACAATATAAAGAATGGCTTTCATGGAATATCCTGAGAGTGGGTTTTAAAGGTTCCTAAAATCAGTTGGCGGCGGCAGGAGGTGTGGTGGGGGTGGTTGGGGCTTTTTGCCCGGGGACCACCTGATCGCCTACCATGAGGGTCACGTCCGATGTGAGCGAGTCCGGCACGATGCTGGCGGAGGCTGTGTTGCTTTCGACGGCGGTGACCAAGAGCTTGGCGATCGTTTCGCCACCGCGTACCACGTCGAGGGTGGAGTTGGTGACCACACCGGCGTTGTTGCCGGAAGCCAAGGTGACAAAGCCCCAGTTCGGGTAGATCGAGCGGATCCGGGTCTTCAGGGTCGGGAAGGACCGTCCGGTGCTGAAGTCTTCGATCTTACGCTTGCCTTCGTTGATCTGCGCATCTGCTGCGGAGCTCTGCGAAGTGAGATTGGCAAGCTTGGCTTCGGATCCGGCGATCGATTGGGTCAGTTCTTCGAGTTCGCTGTTGGTGGCGCGCATCTTGGAGGAGAGTTCCTTGAGGTCGCCGATCTTGGAAGTTTGCTCGCGGATGCCATCGAGTTTCTCCTTGTTGGCAGCCACCTTGGTCGTCGTGGCATCGACCTCGGCCTTGGTCTCTGCGTTTGCCTTCGTCTGGGCGGCTTCCGCAGCGGTCAAGGTAGCGACTTCATCATCCACTCCCTTGATCTCGATCGGCAGCGCCTCGAGGGTTTCCTTGGCGGCCTCGAGCCGCTTCTCGCTGGTGGCGAGCAGGCCTTCTTGTTTTTCTGTTTCGATGACGTTTGCCTCAAAGGCACCCTTGTTTTTGAAAGCGATGAGTGCGGCGAGAGCGAGAACGATAGCGGTGAGGATTCCGAAGAGATTGGCCATGGGTTTTTGTGTGTGCTTTGAATTCCTTGCGTGGGGACAGACTAGGAAGTCCGCTTTGGGCTCCGCAACCCCAAATTTCACAGACTTTCAAACTTCGTTCCACCTTGGCTTTACAAAGCGGTCACGCGGGGGCATCCGTCTGGGCCAACGATGAAGTCGATTTTCCGCGTATTTTCCTACCTGCGTCACTATCCAGGCCTAGCGGCAGCTCAACTTTTCTGCGCGGTGGGGATGACGATGGCGGTGTTCGTCTTCCCGAATGCGACGGGCTACGTGATCGATAAAATCATCCCGAATCCGGAGCGACACTCCGAATTTTCTTTTTGGATCCTCGCCGCTTTGGGTGGATTCCTCGCAAAAGACGGTCTGAATTCGGTGAGGATCTTCATCAACAACATCTTCGAGCAGAAAGTCATCTTCGATATCCGCTCGGATCTTTATGAGAAAATCCAGCGTTTGCCTCTCCAGTGGTTCGACACCCGGCGGACCGGCGACATCATGACACGGGTGGTCGAGGACGTGACCAACATGGAGCGGGTGCTGATCGACGGCATCGAACAGGGTTTGATCGCCGCGCTGCAAGTCCTGGGAATCGGCGTTTTCCTGTTTTTCCTAAATCCGACGGTGGCGGCCTGGGCCACCCTGCCGGTGCCGTTCCTGGTGATCGGCGCGTGGTTTTACTCCACCCGGGGCCGTGACCGTTATCGGAACCAGCGGGACGCCGCATCCGATTTGAATGCGCTCCTCCACGACAACATCTCGGGCGTCCGCCAGATCAAGGCCTATGCCGCGGAGCCGGCGGAGCACAAGCGCTTCAACCAGTTTTCGGACTCCCTGCGCCTCGCATCGCTGCGGATGATGAAATGGTGGGCAATCTACTCGCCGGGCATGTCGTTCATCCGCATGACGGGCTACGTGCTGGTCCTCGCCTTTGGCGGCTCCGCCGTGATGAAGGGCGAACTAACGATGGGGGATTTCACGAAATTCCTTCTTTTCCTGTCACTGTTTTACGAACCCATCGACCGGTTGAATTCGCTGAACCAGATGCTCCTGTCAGGCCGCGCGGCCGCCGACCGGGTGTTCGAAATCTTGGATTCGGAGGAAGAACTGAACTCCACCCAGGGGACCCCGCTACCCGCCAAAATCGCAGGCCACGTGCGTTTCGAGAATGTTTCCTTCTCTTATCAGGACCAGCCGACCCTGCACGGGGTCACGCTAGACGCGCTCGCAGGCCAGACGATCGCGCTGGTCGGCTCGACGGGAGCAGGCAAGACCACCGTGCTTTCGCTGCTGGCGCGTTTCTATGAAACCACCTCCGGATCCATCAGTATCGACGGAATACCCACCGACTCGCTCGCCAAATCCTCCTTGCGGGACCACCTCGCCTACGTGACTCAGGAACCATTCCTCTTCAACGGCACCGTCCGCGAAAACCTGCTGCTGGCGAAACGTAACGCCTCCGACCCGGACCTCTGGAAAACCCTCGAAGCCGCCCACGCGGACCGCTTTGTGCGGGAACTACCCGAGCAACTGGACACCAACGTCGGCGAGCGCGGCGTCAAACTCTCCGGAGGCGAAAAACAGCGGATCTCCATCGCCCGGGCCCTCCTCAAAAACGCACCCATCCTCCTTCTCGACGAGGCCACCGCCTCGGTGGACTCCGAAACCGAGCGCCTGATCCAGGACGCTCTTGATAGACTGATGGAGAACCGCACCGCGTTTGTCATCGCGCACCGGCTTTCTACGATCCAGAACGCCGACCTGATTTACGTGTTGGAAAAGGGAAGGATCATCGAACAAGGCACCCACGGCGACCTTCTCGCACAAGGCGGGAAATACGCCGAGTTATGCCATACATCTTTTCTCCTGCCGGGATCGGCGCATCCGGCTTGATGGATCACTCTGGCAGGCCAATTCCATCAGAATCCTTTTCTTATCTACGCCGCTCGCCGTACTTGAAACCACGCATCGCGGGAGACGGCCGGGTCCATCAGTTCCGCCCCCCGCCAGGAACTCTGAATCTTTCATTATAAATTCACTTTCAGCACTTTACGAAGTCAAAAAGCGCGGCTTCCCGGTGATTTTGCAGATTCAGACTCCGGTAAAAATCCAAAGCCGTATGACGAAAATTCTATCAGAACCGGGCTTTTTTAAAAAACCTACAATCTTTTTAAGATCCGGGATATTTCATCATGTTAGTAAAAATAGGATTGCCAACTTGATTTCAATAAACGAGCGCATCCCATGAATTTCCCAAACGCACACAGCGGCGCTTGAGAAATTCGAAAACCTGAAAACAAGATCTTTGGAATCGTAACCATGGGAAATCTTAACTCACTGGCCGCAAAACTACCGGTTTCCCTTCGATCCGTGGGCTCATCACGAAGAATGATCCACATGCGAGACAAACCTGCCTTCTCACCCGGGGGATTCCCAAACCAGTGGAAGGGATTCGCGAGTAGCACGCTGTGTTTGCTGTCCATCCTCTGCGCTCACTCGTCCACCCTGGCATCTTCCTCCGTGGACTTGGAATGGGACTCGAATCCGGAGACCGACATCGCGGGTTACCAGGTAAGCTACGGCAATACGCCTGGCAACTACCCCAACTCCGTCAGCGTCGGCACCACACCCGCCGCGACGGTTTCAGGCCTCGACGAAGGCACGACCTACTATTTCGTGGTCGCCGCCATCAACGATGCCGGGTTGCAAGGCCCTGACTCCGAAGTCGTTTCCTACTTCACCCCTGTCGAGGATCTGAATTCCGCGGAAGCAACAATCGGCATCACCGTCGCGCAATCAGCCACGACTCCCGTGGCTTCCGCCCCACCCTTATCTCCGCTGAATCTTCCGCCGGTCTTTACCAACCATCCCCTCAGCCTCCCGGATGCCAGTGAAGGCGTGGCTTACGCCGGCCAGACGCTGGCGGGCAGCGCCACCGATCCCGGTCCGGTCACCTACTGGAAAGTTTCTGGCCCGGCTTGGTTAAATGTGGCAACCGTCGGCACGCTTTCGGGCACACCACCGCTCGGCAGTAGCGGGCTCAACGGATTCACCGTGCGAGCCATCGACAGCACTTCACTCGCGGCAGATGCGGAACTCCGAATCCATGTGGGCTGGCTCCCAATTCCCTGGTAAAGCACCAATGTGGGGATCGGGCAGCTACCGGGCTCCGTCACCTATGATGCGGGACTTTTCACCCAGACGGGTTCCGGAGTGCTTGGCCGCAATCGCGACAACTTCCGGTTCACCTACCAGATGTTGAGCGGTGACGGGGAAGTCACCGCCAAAGTCAGTTCCCTGCTGGGCTACGGCACATGGGTCCGCGCCGGGGTGATGATTCGGGATTCCCTGGCGCAGAATTCCCGCCATGTGTTTCTGGGGCTGACCAACACGACCTCCTTCCGGGTGCTCAGCCGCACCAAGGCCGGAGCCAGCACCACCACTAAAAGCAGTGCGACCTCGTCAGCGTCAGACACCTAGGTGCGATTGGTCCGCTCCGGTGCCCGAATCATTTCCTACAAGAGTGCCAACGGGATCAACTGGACCTACGTCGCAACCACCAAGGTGAATCTGAATCGCGACTGCTACATCGGCCTCGTGGTTGCCAGTGGCGGCAACACGGCGAATTTCCCAGCGCGTTTCAGCAACGTCACCATCGTCCCTTGAGGATCCGTCCGGTCGTTTTCAACCACTCGTCCATCTGTTTTCCGCACCTCAGGGAGACCGTTTTCGAGGATAGCTGAAGAAGCCTTTCCATGAATCCCCAAGGAAACATGGATTTCCGCCTTGTCGCATGGTTCGGCGATTGCTTGCTTGCCCACCCATGGCAGCCACCCAAAACACCATCGCACTGGTTTATGATTATGACCAGACGCTCAGTCCCCGCTACATGCAGGACGACGTGGTGTTCCCCGAGTTCGGGATCGATCCCGCCCAATTCTGGGCGAAGTGCAATACGCTTGTCCACGACCAGAAGTGGGATGGCGAACTCGCCTACATGAAGTGCCTGCTCGACTACCTGGGCATGGACAATGTCACCAACGCCCGCCTCACCGAGCTCGGTGCCGGCCTGAGTTTTTTCCCGGGCCTGCCCGAACTTTTCGAGGCTCTGCCAAAAGCCGCGCTGAGTCCGGCTCACGAGGCCGCCGGCATCAAGGTGGAGCACTACATCATTTCCTCCGGACTCAAGGCGCTGCTCGATGGGTCGCGATTGCAGCCCTATGTGAAAGCCATGTTCGGCTGCGAATTCGGCGAGGATTCCGAGGGCCGCATCAGCTTCCCCAAGCGCGCCATTTCCCACACCACCAAGACCCAGTTCCTGTTCCGCATCAACAAGGGCATGCTCGGCTACGATCAGGATGTGAACGACCACATGCCGCCCGACCAGCGGCCGATTCCGTTTGAAAACATGGTCTACGTCGGCGACGGCCCGACCGATGTCCCCTGCTTCACCGTCATGGCGAGAAACGGCGGCCAGGGCATCGCTGTTTACAACCCGGAAGACCCGACCGGCAGATCCTTCCGGAAATGTTTCCAACTCTCCACCCACGCCGGCCGGGTGAAACACATCGCGCCCGCCGACTACCGGCAAGGGTCACACCTCTGGCTGCTGCTCCAGGAAATGGTCACCGAAACCGCCGATCGCATCCTGCGCCGGCGCAGCGAGGAGCGGGATAATGCGACGGTGGCAGCTCCGACGTTCTGAGAGATCGGGAACTGGAACGCTGGACCGGTCGTGGTTACTTTTGTGGAATATCATATTTAGTCGCAGGAGGGACCCATCGCGCCGGAATTGCGAGCAGGTGAGGGACCTCCTCTCCGAGATCGGTAGGCCTAAGGACTACAAAGAGAATGCTGGAGTTTTCAATTCGGTTTTGCTAAATATCGGCAACACCCGATTGATCCCATGAAATTCCTACTGCTGATCCCGATCCTTGGCCTTGCGTTTTTCGCCAGTTCCTGCCGCACCGTCACTCCGCTGGACCCGATGACGATGAAACAATCCTGCAAGTGCCTTCCCGAAAACTTCCGCCAGGACGGCAGCTGCTGCGGCGGCGCTGTCAGTGGCACCAAGTGATCATTCCCCACCGAACCGTCGGTGGTGCTTGAGCGGATGCCTCACTGAGTTTCAAATTCCCTCCGCGAGGGCGGCCGCTCTGTATTCATCTCCGACTCATTGAGCGGGTTAAATTCCTGTCTCCGGCTCCTTTTTCAAAAGGTCTTCCGCCATTGACGCCACCACGACCCGCCGGACAGACTTGATCCGATGCACCCGCCAGCGACTCCGCCGAGCCGAGCCACCCGCACCCGTTACTGGGTGATCGTCTTCGCGATCGTGCTGGCAGTGATCCAGTATGTGGACCGCGTGGCCATCTCGCAGGCCATGCCGGACATCGCGAGGGAGATGGGATTCACGGACTCGCAGAAGGGCGCAGTGTTCTCGGCATTCGCGCTGGCATACGCGCTTTTCGAAATCCCCACCGGCTGGCTGGGTGACAAGATTGGAGCGAAAAAAGTCCTCATCCGGGTGGTGCTGTGGTGGTCGTTTTTCACCGCCGCCACCGGTTGGGCGTGGAACCATACGTCGATGGTCGTCATGCGGTTCCTCTTCGGCGCGGGCGAGGCAGGCTGTTTTCCCAACCTCACCAAAGTTCTGAGCGCCTGGCTGCCGCTCCATGAGCGGACCCGCGCGCAGTCGCTGATGTGGATGGGCGCTCGGTGGGGCGGAGCATTCACTCCGTTGCTGGTAGTGGTGGTGATCGCTTTCGTGAATTGGCGCACGGCATTCATGATCTTCGCCATGCTGGGCGTGGTGTGGGCGGCTGTTTTCTATCTGTGGTTCCGCGACCACCCGCGCGACCACAAAGACGTCAACGCCGCCGAACTCGAACTGCTCAGAATCAACGCGAAAAACAGTGAAAGCCATGGCAACGTGCCATGGCGCGCACTCGTCACGCGGCCCACGATGTGGCTGTTATGGATCCAGTATTTCTGCCTGAGTTACGGCTGGTATTTCTATGTCACCTGGCTGCCGGACTACCTGAAATCCGAACGCGGCATGGACATCAAGTCGAACGTTGTCATGAAGGCCCTCGCGGACGTGTTGGAAACATCGGTCACCCCGGAACTGACCCTGAAACTTCTATCCGCTGCGCTGGCGGGCATTCCCCTGCTGTTCGGCGGCTTCGGCTGCCTCATCGCCGGATCGATCACCAGCCGGCTGATGGCGCGCGGCAGATCGGTCACGAAGATCCGCCGCGCTTTGGGCATCACCGGTTTCGCCGGTGCGGCGACGCTGCTGATGCTTTCGTTTTACATCAAGGATCCCCTGCTCGCGATGCTATCGATGGGGATGGCGAGTTTTTGCAACGACCTGACAATTCCCGGAAGCTGGACAACCTGCATGGACGTCGGAGGAAAATTCGCAGGCACCGTCTCCGGCAGCATGAACATGATGGGCAACTTCGGCGGAATGGCCGGCCCGCTGGTGGTCGGCCTGGTCCTGCAATTCTCAAACCGCGACTGGCATCTGACATTTCAGATCTCCTCGGTGATCTACGGGCTCGGCGCGTTCTGCTGGCTGCTCATCGACCCGGTCACGCCGCTCGAAGAGCCTGAGAATCACAGCTGACCGCCGTTCCGCTGTTCATCACATGACCATCATCAATGGAAGAAACCCCGGCCAGCGAGGTGACGGATCCAGGGATCGAATGCCAGCTCGGGACACCACTCCCTCGCAAGACCCGCCAGCTTCAACAGGCTGCGGCTGCCGTCCATCGCTGCTAGCACCTGATAGTGCGCCGGAGGAAACGCACACGGCTGGTGCCAGACATCGACCACGGGCAAGGATTCCCTGGCGCAAAGCAACCGGAAAGCATCCAGCCGGGGAAACTCAGGCGGCTCGGAAACGAAGTTCACCGGCTCCATCCGAGGCCGGATCCAACCGCGCGTGATACCGTCGAAAACCCGCCGCGCCACCGACCCCGCGTCTTGTCCGGGCAGGCTGTCCAGCAGCTCGCGCCACGACATGCATGCCGGACCGGACGACTTGAGCCAGCTGGCGATTTCATCTTCGCCCGAGGCCGCCCCGCCCGGTCGATAGAAAAACTCCGTCACTTTTTCCAACGATACCCGGCTTTCCACCGGCGCGTCGTCGCGGCACAGGACGCCGGATCGGAATTTTCGCTCCAGCGCCCTATCTACCGCCATTTGAAAATCCAGCGGATCCCGCACCTGGTTGCGGAGCTCGATGAGAAACTCCTCGCTGAGCTCAGCCGGCAGGTTCTCTCCCGGATCCGATTCACCCAGCCACCGCAGTCCGGCGTTAGACGCCGCTTGCACGAACCGGTCGAGCGGCCAGGGATCGTTGACCGGAGCGAAATCATCGCAAGCCAGGATCGCCGGTCCCTTCGCCAGCATGTCCTCGATGACCACCGTTTCCGGATCGTCGGGATCCATGATCGATCTCAGGATTTCCAATGATGAAACCACCTCCCCTCCCCCGGCCTTTTGGATCGCGCGGACTTTGGCGATCACTGGCAGCCGCGGCTTCCAGCCGCATTCGAGATTGAAACTGATCGTTGCGATACCCGACGGACTGAGATGCCTCCGACAGAAAACGAGCAGCGCGGCCTTCGCCTCGTCCGACACCCATGAGAAAAAACCGTGCGCGATGATGAAGTCAAACGCCCCGCCGGAAGGCTCGAAATCGCGGAGATCAACGGCATGGAATTCCACATTCCCAATTCCCGCAGCAGAGGCCCGCCGGCGGGCGTCGTGGATCGCATGATCTGACAGATCGATGCCGGTGAGGCGGCTCTCCGGCCAGCGCTGTGCGAGTGGAATGAGATTGTGTCCGGAGCTGCACCCGATTTCGAGAATCCGCGCGCACCGAGAATGCGGCACCTCTAGCCCGCCCATTTTCGCAGCGACGCCGGAAACCGCCGGGTCCGACAAGGGATGGCTCATCGGCGGATAGACCAACGCCTGATAAAGTTCGTGAATCGCGTCGGACATCGGTTCAGCGGATTCGTTTCACGGTCACGCGGTCCCAATACATCCGGTCGCGCCAGTCGCTGAAGGAATCGTTGTAGGGATCAAGTTGCCGGCGTGTGGCGGTGCTTTCTCCGGCGACGAGGACCTCGTTCATGCCTTCCGGAGTGCGCAGGCTTCGCACCTGTGGAAACGAATCGCAGAGAATTTTCCGCGTGAGCGACTGCATGTTGCGATGCCCCAGACCGGTGATGAGGTTCACGGCGAGCACTCCGCCGGGAGCGACCGCGCGGCGGAGGCTGGCTAGCAGATCCGCGTTCCACGCCTGTGGCCGGAACACGTCGGTTTTTCCGGCGAGATAGATGTCATCGAAAACCACGTCGAACGTCCGCCGGTTTTCGGCCAGCCACGGATAGGCGTCGGTGGTGTGAATCTCGATGTCGAGCGCGCCGACGTCCATGTGCTCGCGGGCGAGGTCGACGATTTCCGAATCGATGTCGATGGCGGTGAGTTCACAATCCGGCAGCAGGTGGCGAAGGATGCGGAATGCGGTGCCGCCTGCCAGTCCGAGCATCAGGATCGAGCGCGGCGGCCCCTCCTTGCGCAGCAGCGCCGCGGCCGCGATCAGGTCCCAGGCGAGGCCGGTGAGGAAGCGCTTTTTGTGAAACGAGGCGTGCAGCGCCCCCTCCACGCGGAATTCCGTCGCCAAGTCCGATTTCCAGACCTCCAGCGATTGAAAACGAGTATGAAAAGTTCCCGTGCGGCGCATCGGCAGGGAACATGGACCTGCGGAGGAAAGGAGTCGAGGACTTCAGTCCGTTGGCCTAAAGGATTCAAAAAAAGTCTATTTCGACAAAGCAGTAGGTTAAATACCATTGTCATCTTGAAACCTTGGAGGCATTAGCCTTTGGCCCTATCCACGTCACCCGCCGATGAATCTTCTTCATGAATCCCACCTCACGCTGCGACTGGCGCTGCCGTTGATGATCGGGCAGCTTAGCCAAATGCTGCTGGGTGTGGCGGACACGGTGATGGTTGGTCATCTCGGAGTGACCGAACTGGCTGCACTGACTTTCGCAAATTCGTTGTTTCACGTGCCGTTCGTGTTCGGAATCGGCCTGCTAACGGGAATCTCGGTCAGCACGTCGAACTCCCGCGGCGCGGACGATGCGGTGGGTGCGCGGGGCAGCTGCCGCCACGGGCTTTATCTGGCGACGGCGCTGGGACTGGTGCTTTTCGGGATTTCCTGGTTCATCTCGCTGCATCTCGATTTTTTCGGGCAGCCTCCCGCCGTTACCGCGTCAACTCCGGTGTTTTTTCGGATTGTCATGGCTTCGGTGATCCCGGCCTTGGCGTCGATCGCCTTGAAAAACCATGCCGACGCGCTGAACCGACCATGGCCGCCATTCTGGATTTTCCTCGGCGGCGTGGCGCTGAACATCGGTCTGAACTGGGTGATGATTCACGGGAAACTTGGCTGCCCGGCGCTTGGCTTCGAAGGAGCTGCCTGGGCCACGCTGATTTCCCGGACGGCCATCTTGATCGCGATGTTTGTCTGGCTCCTGCGGGCGAAAGGATTGCGCGAGTGGGTGCCCTACCGGTGGTTCCGCAAGCCGGACTTCGCGGACCTAAAGCGGTTGCTCGCTGTCGGATTACCGGCGAGCCTCCAGATGGCTTGCGAGGTTTCCGCCTTCTCGCTGGCGGGTCTGATCATGGGACGCTTCGGACCGGAAGTCATGGCGGCGCATCAAATCGCCATCACGCTCGCGGCCACGGCATTCATGATTCCGCTCGGGCTATCGATGGCGCTCACCGTCCGCATCGGCGAGGCAAATGGTGCGGGCGAGTTCGCACGACTGCGTCCGATCGCCGTCTCCGGATGGCTTCTAGCCGCAGTTTACTCGCTGTTCGCGGCTGGGGTGTTTTTGATTTTCGGGAAATTTCTCGCCTCGTTGTTCATCAAGGAGCCCGGCGTAATCGTGCTCACCGGCTCGCTGTTGGTGATCGTGGGGATTTTTCAACTGTTTGACAGTCTGCAAGTCGCGTCGTCCGCCATGTTGCGCGGCCTGCACGACGCGCGGGTACCTGCGCTGATGGGATTCGCCGCTTACTGGCTGGTCGGGCTGCCGGTAGGAGCCGGATTAGGCTTCGGATTCCACTTGGGAGCGATCGGCGTGTGGTGGGGATTGGCGGCGGGGCTGTTCGTGGCATCTATCACTCTTGGCCCCCGCTTGTGGAAAAGCACCTCCAGTGCTACCCATCTCCCGTGACCCGGATTTTTGCTCTCGTTTTCGCCGCCATTCTTCCCGTCTTCGGAGCCGAGGATTTGAGGAAATTCCCAGGCTGCACGTTGGTGCCCACCGAGTGGGCGGACGGTGACAGCTTTGCCGTGCGGTTCCCGGATGGCAAACAACAGACGATCCGCCTCTACGGGGCCGACTGCATCGAAATGCACGTCAACGGCGACGATTCCAACGCCCGCCGCCTGCGGGACCAGCGCCGGTATTTCGGGATCGACGACATTCTCACCGCGAAGTCATTCGGGGAAAACGCGAAGTCAGAGACCCAGCGAATCCTCGCCAAGCCGTTCACGGTGCACACCACCTTCGCTGATGGGCGGGGAGATGGCAGGTTCGACCGGATTTACGGGTTTGTGGAAACCGCTGAGGGCAAGGACCTTTCCGCATGGCTGGTATCGCAAGGAATGGCCCGGGCGTTCGGCGTGGTCCGCCAACGGCCGGACGGCACCAGCGGCAACGAGTGGCGGGAGCAACTCGCCGATCTCGAACTCATCGCCGCCCGCACCGGTCGAGGTGCTTGGGCCAAGACCGATTGGGAAAAACTACCGAAAATCCGCCAGGAAGCCCGCGAGGAGACCGCCGAACTCGAATCCGCGAAGGGCACTCACGAGGCCGTCGAAGGTAAACCGGTGGATATCAACCATGCGTCCCGCGACGAACTGATGACCCTGCCGGGGATCGGCGAAAAAACGGCAAACGCCATCATCGAGGCCCGCCCATACCAATCGCTGCAGGATCTCACCCGCGCCGCCGGCATCGGCCCGGCCACTTTCGCGAAAATCAAAGCCTTTCTCTCGATTTCGCCGCCCTAGACCGGAGCCGCCACCAGCTTCCAGTTCAAGTCGCGTTTCAAATGGAAGCTGCGGCGAGTCCCCTTCCCTTTTGCCGCTTCACCGTGCTCCACCAGCACGCGGAATTCCCCGGACTTCGCCATCACACTCAGAATCCGGAACACCGGCTCCCTCCGGATCCTGAGGAAACAACGCAACGGTACATCCGGGTGCGCCGCGTTCCACAAATACCGCGCCGGCGGGAAATCCGGCACGTCCGCGAGCGCCACAAGCACCTCGCGCAGAACCCCCGCGCCGTGGAGTCTCACCAGACGGCTGGCCGCCCGCCTCGCCAGCAATCCCTCGATCCACGCCGCCGCTGGATTCTGATGATCCTCCTCCATTTCCTGGATCAGGTCCCGCGCGTGCAGCGCCATCAGGGCGTGCAACTCGTCGCGTTCGATTTCACCGCGCTCGAAACTTGCGAAAATTTGGCGGGGTGTCGGGATCATTTCAAGGGGCGATAGGTTCCTGAATCTCACGGCCCCATCATCGGCGATGGGCCACCCGAATCTTCTCCGGCAGTCCCTCCACTTCAAGGCCTATCCATGGACTCAATTTATCCAAATTCCAACATGCTTAGGCTTTCTAAATACTTAATGTTTTTTAATATTTTTGTAATCATTACTAAAATATATCTGTAAACCACTCATTTTCAAAGTGATTAATTTACAGCTCAATTCAGAAATTTCTAAAAAATGATCAAGAATTGCAGATCATCGTGTGGAGTGGTTCAATTTTCCGCGTTCCCCCCAATCTATGAAAACACCCGTGTTCCCCCACATGGTTGCTCTCCTGGTCATCGGCGCAGTCACCCCACTGCTTGCTCAAAACCCGGTCGGCACTCTTCGTTCTTTCGAAACCAGTCATCGGTCCGATGTTCTTGCCGGATCCGCCGATGCGAGCTTCCCAGCCTCATCCGGTTTGATGGCTAAATTTGAAGTTCCAGCCATCGAGAAGGTGCAAGGCGACCTGCCCGACGCCCGTCCGGTCTACGCGGCACAAGACGCGCTCACCCTCGACACGCTTCCATCCGCATCCCGCAACGTGGAATCCGTGGTGGATCTGAACGTCCTTCGCAATCCCTCTCCTTACCGCAAGCTTGTCGTGAGTGCCAACGCTCCCAAGCCCTACGAAATTGCGGAAAACAGCCTTCAAAACGGACTTGAGCGAATCTCCGCCGTCTATCGTGAAGCCGGAAAGCCTGAAAAATCCGCGGATTGTGCGGCCATCTCGCTCTCCGTCGAGCAACGAATCAAACTCGATGTTTCAAAAGCACTCGAAGTGGTTGAGTCCGAGGTGAGTGCGAATCCCGCCTGCGCCTGCGAGATCGTCAAGGCCGCCATTTCCGCCACCGACGCGGATGTCGCGATGGTCGTGTCCATCGTACAGACATCGATCACCGCCGCCCCGGAACACATGCGGATCATTTCCCAATGCGCCATCGCTGCGATGCCCGAGTCGATCACCCAAGTCCAGGCGCTGCTCGCCAAAATCGATCCCAATAGCGGTGATGCTGCGGTTTACAGTTCCAAAAGCGCAAAGAGCGCAAAAAGCCCGAAGGATGCCCAAACAGCCAGCATCGTCTCTGCTCCCGTCGGCGATCCGCTGAACAGCCTTTTTATGCCGGTGATGACTCCCCTTATCAACACGCCACCCGTGACCCAAGTGGACCCATCCACGGGTTTTAACTTCTGAAGTTAAGCCGCGGACGACTCCGATCCCGGCAATCCGGGATTCAGAGACGGATCATTCCATCAGGTCGCGATGCTCCGGATGCCTCTGGATGTAGGCCACCGCGTAACCACAAATCGGTCTCACTTTCCATCCGCGCTTCCGCGCCACTTCCAGGATTCCGGCCATCAAACGACCCGCAGCCCCTTGACCACGCAGTGCGGGATCGGTTTCCACGTGGGGCAGGATTAAAATGTCGCCGACCATTCGATAGTCCGCGAATGCCAGCCCGCCCTCCTCGATGAGTTCGAATCGACGCTCGGCTGAATTTTCAGTGACTTGGGACATGAATGGCTTGGCTGCTTGAGTCGGGACCACCTTACTCCACCTAGGAACCCTGCGTCAGGAATTTTTCCCAAGCGTCCTTGGAATCGATGTCGCACGCACCGCCGGAAAAAGGAAACCATGCCACGGCCCCCGGATGTTTCGTTGCAAGCGCCTTGGCTCCGCGGTCGCCGGTCAGCTCCATCAGCTCGGGAAAATGCGGCCATTTGAAAAGTGCCGGCGGCCCGCTGGTTTCGCCGTAGTCGCACAGAACCATCGAAGCGCGCGACTCCAACAGCTCCAGCATTTGTTCCAACAGCTCGGGGGAAACCAGCGGCTGGTCGGCGAGCAGGATAAAAATCGCCTCGCACTCCGGTTCCAGCTCCAACAGGCGGCAGGCACCCGCCGCCAGCGAACCGCCCATGCCGTCCTGCCAGTTTTCGTGAACGAGGGTGAACACGTCCGGGAGTTCCGGGCGCTTGAAAATCTCCTCCGCGCGGGCTCCGAGCACTCGCAACACCGGTTCACAACCCGCCGCCAGCGCGGTGTGGCAAGCGCGGTCGATCAGGGTTTCGCCGTCGATTTCCAGCAGTTGCTTCGGCCCACCGAACCGGGTGGCTCCGCCGGCGGCGAGGATGAGGGCACCCCTTTTCATCGGGTTTTCGCGGTCAACGGATGATGGATGATTCCCAGCCGATCCCGGAGAAATCCGGCGGAGGCCCCGGTGAAAACCGCCTGGATCTCCGCGAGGATCGAGAGCGCGATGGTCGCCGGATGCTCGCCACCGAGGTCGAGGCCGACCGGCGCGTAAAGCCGCTCCGCCACCGATGGATCCTCCAACAGGCCGCACGCGCCCGCCTCCGCCAACAGGGTTTCGCGACGACGACGAGAACCTAACAAACCGATGTAGCCGTAACCTTCGGGCAGCGCCATTTTCAGAAAACCCAGGTCGGTGGTCAGCCGATGCGTCATGATCAGGACAGCGGTCATCACGTCCGCCGGAAATTTTGCCGCGAACTCGTCTTCCGCACAAACGGTTACCGTCTCGCCCGCGACCGCCGACATTTCCGTTCTCGCGACCCGGTGCAAATCCCAATCTAACATCAAACCCATCCGCAGCAGCGGGTCGCTGTCTGAAGTCCAGCCGATCACGACCAACCGCGGGCGGGGGCCGACTTTTTCGATCAGCACGCCGCTTTGATTCGGATCCTCTTCATCCTCGCGGAAAATCCGCGTTCCCGCGCCCTCGAAGAACGTGGCGAGATGGAATTCCCGGCGTCGCGCCACATGACCAAACGCACTGGTTAGCAAATCTGCAGCTACCGGCTCCACGAACACCCGCAGCTTTCCCGGACAACCGAAGTGCGGGCGGGTGTCGATGTGCAAGGTTTCCGGGCGGCCGCTGTCGAGCACGCGCTGGGCGACGGTCGCGATGCCATCCTCCAGACAGCCACCGCTCAGAGTTCCCGCATGGTTCCCATCCGCATTCACTAACATCCGAGCGCCCGGCAGCCGGTAGCTGGATCCCTCGCGGGCCACCAGCGAGGCGAGTGCCATCGCTTGTCCGGCGTTTTGCCGAGCGAAATCAAGGAGATGGTGCCAGTCACTCATAAATCGTGGCTCAAGCGCGGCTGAGGTTTTCCTTCGCCAGCGGCAGTTTCCGCACCCGCTTGCCGGTCGCCGCGAAGATCGCGTTGCACACTGCGGGCGCGGTCGGCGGCAGGGCCGGCTCGCCTAAACCGGTGGGCGGGAAATCCGATGGAAAAAAGTGGGCTTCCAACTTCGGCGCTTCCGCCATCCGCAGCAACGGATAGTCACCGAAGCCTGCGTTCTTTACGCGCCCTTCGCTGACTAACACCTCTTGGAACCAAGCCGCGCTCAGGCCGTCGAGCATCGAGCCTTCCACCTGGTTTTCCGCACCGCTGAGGTTGAGGATCGGCCCCACGTCCACACCGGCGACAAGGCGATCCACTTTCAAAGCGCCCAGGGCATCCACGCTGACTTCCGCCACCACCGCGACGTAGCCGGCGTGGCTGTAGTGGAACGCGATCCCCTGCCCGCTGCCTTCAGGCATTTTCCGGCCCCAGCCCGCCTTCTCGGCGGCGAGCTTCAGGGCGCGCTTCATCCGCAGCGTGTTGTAGGGCCGGCCGCGGCCGCCGGGTGGTGCGATCTCGCGGTCGTCGCCTAGCAGATCGAGTCGGAATTGCAGCGGATCGCGTTTCGCCGCGTAGGCGAGCTCGTCGATGAAACTCTGGAACGCCCAGGCGATCGCGCAAGATCCCGGCGCGCGCCAGTAGCCGAGCGGCACGTTGCTCGGCAGGATGGTGCGCTCCAACAGAAAGTTAGGAAGGAAACCGGCCGGCAGCTCGCCGGCATTGACATCCGCGCCGTTGCCGGGGCGGTCGTCGTTGTTCAGACCGTAAGTGACGAAATGATTCGCCCATGCGGAGATTTTCCCCGCTTCGTCCACCTGTCCCCGCAGGTGATGCCAGCCGCCGGAGCGGTAGTAGTCGTGCTGGAAATCCTGCTCGCGGTCCCACATGACTTTTACCAGCTTGCCGTCCAGCCGACGGGCGATTTCCGCGCACTCGACCATGTAGTCGCCCATCAACCGCCGGCCGAAGCCGCCGCCGATGCGGGTGATGTGCACGGTGATGGATTCCTTCGGGATTTTCAGCGCCTTGGTGATACCGTCGATTCCACCCGCGGGATTCTGGGTGGGCGCCCACATTTCGAGTTTCCCGTCCTTGAACACCGCGGTGCAGTTCTGCGGTTCCAGAGTTGCGTGCGCAAGGTGCGGATAGTGATAAACAGCATCCACCGTCCGCGGACCGGCCGGAAAGTCGCCGATCTCGCCATCTCGCCGGATCTCTTTCGCCGCCTTGCCCTTGATGGCTGCCAGCGCGTTTTTCTCCTGCTCCGTGCTGCTTTCTCCGGCGTGCTCGCCTTCGTCCCAAGTCACCTTGAGCGCTTTTTTCGCTTTAAGGACCGTCCAGGTGGAATCGCCGATGATCGCGACGCCGGGCAGCAATCCGTAGTGATCGCCGCTGCCTTCGATGATGAACGCATCGCTAACGCCTGCTATTTTTTTCACTGCGTCCAGGTCCGCGTCCTTCACTTTTCCCGCAAAAACCGGGCAGCGGACGAAGGTGGCGTAAACCATGCCGGGCTGCTTCTGGTCGATGCCGAAAAGCGGCTCGCCGGTGACAATTTTCCGGTTGTCCACGCCGCCGATCCTGCGTCCGAGGATTTTGAAATCCGCCGGGTCCTTGAGCTTCACGGATTTTTCGTCCGGCACCGGCAGCTTCGAAGCGGCTTCGGCGAGCTCGCCGTAAGTCAGTTTGCGTCCGGATTTGGCGTGAGTGACCACTCCGGATGCCGCGGCGCATTCATCGACCGGGACACTCCAACTGTTCGCCGCGGCGGTGACTAACATCGTCTTGGCAACCGCGCCGAGGCGGCGGAGGCGGTCGTAGTTGCTGGGAATGGTGGTGCTGCCACCCGCCGTCTGGCCGCCGAAGCGCGGATCGACCTCGCCTTGTTCGACGGTGACTTTTTCCCAGTCCACTTCGAGTTCCTCCGCCACGATCATCGGCAGCGTGGTCTTCACGCCCTGGCCGATTTCCAGGGTCTTTGCAAAAAGCGTGACCCCTCCCTGCGGGGTGATGCGGATGAAAACGTTAGGAGTAAACGACGCGGCGGCCACCACTCCCTGTGCGACGGCTTTTTCCGGCAGCCAGCCTCCGAGCAGGAATCCGCCCCCGGCGAGTGCGGTGGTTTTGAGAAATCCGCGGCGGTCCGTGTGGGTGAGTGAGTCGGTGGTGTTCATAGGGCGGCGGCGGTGTGGATGGCTTGGCGGATGCGCTTGTAGGTGGCGCAGCGGCAGAGGTTTCCTTGCATGGCGGCGTCGATTTCGGAGTCGGTCGGTTTCGGTTTTTCAGCGAGCAGCTCGGCGGCGCTCATGATCTGGCCTGCCTGACAGTAACCGCATTGGGCGACGTCGAGATCGCACCACACCTGTTGGAGCGGCGCGAGTTTTTCGGATTCCGCGAGGCCCTCGATGGTGGTGATCTTCGCCTCGCCGACGGCGGAAACCGGCAGCAGGCACGAGCGCACGGCCTTGCCGTTCAGGTGGATGGTGCACGCGCCGCACTGGCCGTTGCCACAGCCGAACTTGGTGCCGACCAGGTCGAGCGTATCGCGCAGGACCCAGAGCAGCGGCGTATCCTCGGCGACGGATGCCTCCAGCCGCTTGCCGTTAACGGTCAATGTGTAGGTTTTCATGGGATCAGTGGTTGAAGATGAATTCTTTGGAATTGAGCAAGGCCCAGAAGACGTCCTCCAGAACTTCCCGCACCGCGGCGGGTTCCGGTTTTTCGGCGACGGCGGCCAGGAGTTTTTCCGACTCCATGTCGGTGGGAGGGCGGCTGAGGACTGTCAGATAGAGATGCCGGATGATTTCCGCCGGCGGTTTCTTTTCGCTGATGAGATTCTCCACCACCTTACCCTGGCGGATGCGTTGCTGGGTGGTGTCGCCATTGAGCAGATGCAGCGCTTGGGAGAGATTGGGCTCCATCTTGACCTCGCAAGAACAAACCGTGGCGCGGGTGGCACGGCCGAAGGTGGTTAGAAAGTAATTCGACGTGTTTCCGTCTGCGATCTGCACGGCCCGCGCGCCGAGCGGAAGGCCCTTGAATTTGTTCGGCGTGGCGGTGATCTGGGAAATGCAGTCCAACAACACTTCCGCCCGCACCCGGCGGATCATGGCGTGGGAGAAATTCCGCGTGTCGGTGACGTTGTTCTCGTTGGTACGGGTGGAGAGCTGATAGGTGCGCGAGGTGCAGATGTCGCGCACGAGTTTCTTGAAGTCGTAGTTGTAGGAGACGAACTTCCCGGCGAGCGCGTCGAGTAGTTCGGGGTTGGACGGCGGATTGGAGACGCGCACGTCGTCCACCGGATCGACGATGCCGACGCCGTTGAAATGCGCCCACACGATGTTGACGACGTTTCTGGCGAACCATGGATTTTCCGGCGACGCGAGCCATCCCGCCACCGACTCGCGGCGCGACTGGCCTTTGATCTCGGGTTTCGGGCCGCCGAGGAATTTCGGGGTCATGTTCTGCTTGGTCACTGGATTCTGAATTTCCCCGCCCTCGTCGAAGACCACCCGCTCGCGCGGATCCTCGGCGGGTTTGCGTTTCACCTGGGCGAAAAACGAGGCGAAGGAATAATAGTCATCCATCGTCCAGCGGTCGAACGGATGGTTGTGGCATTGCGCGCACTGGATGCGGGTGCCCATGAAAACCTGGGCGACGTTTTCCGTGAGCTTGAGCACGTCCTGCTCGATCTGGAAGAAGTTCGTCGCCGGGCTGGAGAAGGTGCCGCCCTTCGCGGAAAGCAGTTCCTCGACGAGTTCGTTGAATGGCACGTTTCCGGCGATCCGCTCGCGCAGCCACTGATAGTAATTGAGCGCCGCCTTGTAGGAAACCTGCTGGGGACCATTGTCGAAGGTACGGATCTGCATCAGCTCCGCCCATTTCATCACCCACATCTCGGTGAACTCCTTGCGGCCTAGCAGCTCATCGACCAGCGCGTTGCGTTTGTCCTTGCGGGTGTCGGCTAGAAATTTCTCCCGCTCCGCGACGGTAGGGGGTACGCCGACGATGTCGAGGAACACGCGCCGGAGGAACGATTCGTCATCCGCGAGTTCGGATGGGACGATGCGCAGTTTGTTGAGCTTTTCGGCGACGTGGGTGTCGACGTAGTTGAAGGCGGCGAACCCCGGCTTTTCATAAGCGAGATCCGCCGGGACGACGATGGCCTGCGATCCTTCGGTGAAGGTGTGGAAACGTGCTAACAAGAACGCCTCGCCACGGTTTTTCGACGCGGCAAGTCCGTTGCGGGCGTCGATGGAGACCGAGTTATCGTTAGAAGTGGAGAAATGCGAAAGCGTGGTCACGTCGCGGTCCGTCCCGTCCGAGTAAACCGCGCGCACGCTGAACGGGACTCGCACGTCGCTGCCGGTGAGCACGAGTTGCTTCGGACGCACCTCGATTTCCACCGGACTCGGAATCTCCGCTTTGTCGAATTCCGCACCGCTGCGGATCCAGCCGACGAGCGTCTCGTAAAACGGGCTGTCCTTTTTCATGACGTTCCCGCCGGTGTGCGGGACGGCACCGATGGATTTGGTGAGCAGCAACGATTCCTCGGGCACCGCGAAGTTGATCCGGCGACCAGCCATTTCCGTGGTGAGGCGGAAGTGGTCACCTTTCGGGTCGAAACCGTAGAGCGAGAGGTGGAATCCGTCCTGCCCGCGGGCCGAGCCGTGGCAGGATCCGGTGTTGCAGCCGGCGGCGGTGAGCACCGGCATGACGTCGAGTTGGAAGGAAATCGGGCGGGGTTTTTCCGCGTCTTTCACGGTCACCGGGATTTCGGTGCTCAATCCGCGGTAGTCGATGCGCAAATTGGTGGAGCCGTCTTTCGAGGGAGTGAGTGAATTGCCGATCAGTTTGGCGGTGGCCGGGTCGGCGAGGGTGAGTTTCGACTGCTGGGTGATGTCGTGGGTGGAGGCGTCCTTGAAACGGGCGATGACGATGACCCGGTGGAAATCGGCCACTGTCTCCAGCGTGACGTTTTTCGGAAATGCCTCGATCGAGACCATTTGCGGGTCCGGCGGCGCGTCCCAGCGGGGCAGGGCGGTTTTCGATTTAGGGACGAGCACCTCCCCATTCGGCCAAGGAGCGCCGGCGGTGATCCATTCTGAGAGCGCTGCGATTTCTTCAGGGGAAAGGATTTCGCCGCTTTTTTTCGGCGGCATCCGGTCGTCGTCGTCGTGGGCCAGCCGGACGCGTTTGAGGATTTCCGACTCCTCAGGGCTTCCTGGGACGAGAGATGTTCCGCTTTCACCGCCTTTAATCAGCGACTCGCGGGTGGTGAGGAGCAGGTCTCCTTTTGCTTTTTCCGGGGTGTGGCATTCCACGCAGCGGACTTCCAGAACCGTCCGCGCCGCTTCGAATGTCTGCGCCCCATCGTATGCCGACACCGTTGCCGGGAGGTTGAGAATGGCCAGCCGCAAATATCGCATTGCTCAGTTACGGTAGTTGCAACCTACGCATTGCAATGGATTTTTCGGATTGTGAACCCACTTTGACCGCTGCGGAAAAAAGTGTGTTTTAGGGCCATTGTCGGGTTGACAACCCGCTTCCGAAACCTAGAGTTCGCGCCCCGAGCCGGATACCGGACGGATCACGAACCTTTATTTGAGGCACACACGCCATGAGCAAACGCACCTATCAGCCATCCAAGCGCACACGGAAAAACCAATTCGGCTTCCGGGCACGCATGGCCACCAAGTCCGGCCGCGACATCATCCGCCGCCGCCGCCAAAAAGGCCGCAAGCGCCTTGTTCCCAAGGGAGTGGAGATTCAATACAGCCGTCACACGACGCAGCACGGCTGATGCCGCGCTTCGGCGCTGTTCCGGGAGTCCACCGCTTCCCAGCCATGCGACTCCCGCGGACATGCAGCATGACCCAGCGCGCGGACTTCGCGCGGGTCAAGAAAACCGGTCAGGCGAAAGCCGGCCGGTTTGTCATTTTAAGCACGCTGCCTGATCCTTCGCTTGCCACGATCCGGACCGGCTTCATCACCACCAAACGCAGCGGCAAGGCGCACGATCGCAGCCTGTTGCGACGCCGGTTCCGCTCGCTAGTCCAGTCCCACGCACCCGCCTTTGTGGAAATCCGCCGCTACCTTGTCACCATCGCCCGCCCGGGTGCCAGCAAGGCCACCTTCGCCGAGCTGGAAGAAGACTGGGTCCGGCAGGCCCGGCGGCTCGGATTGTTCCCCCTCCCCGACAAACAAACGTGATTTCGCGATTTCTCAGCGCCGTGATTCGACTGTTGATCCGTTTTTACCAACGGATCCTCAATCCGATGCTGAAAGTCGCCGCCGGTCCCGCCATGGGTTGCCGCTACACCCCTAGTTGCTCGAACTATTTCCTGCAAGCGGTGGAAGCCCACGGCCCGGTCCTCGGCTCGTGGTATGGAATTTGTCGGATTTTCCGCTGTCATCCTTGGGGTGGCTGCGGTTATGACCCCGTCCCGTCACCCCGGAGTGCGGAAACCGATATCAAGTCCTGTTCCTGTCACCACCAGACACACCACCCGTAATTTCTCCACCTCGCCTCCATGTACGATCGAAAAACCTGGGTCATCCTTGCCCTCTGCGGCTGCCTTCTCGCAGTAAATCTCTATTATTCAAATCAGACCCAAGTCGAGAGGGCGAGGATTCGTGCTGCCGAAGAGGCTCTACAAAAAGCGCAGGTGCCGCCAGCGGGCGTTCCCACCACTCGCACCGCCGAGCTGACCGTCGAGCCTCCACCACCGCCGACCGAAGAAGAAACCGTCGTTCTGGAAAACAACGACGTCACTTTCACCCTCACCAACATCGGCGGCGGGATCAAGTATGCCGAGTTCAAGAAACAGTTCCAGGTCGGCAGCAAGAAAGAATCCGTCCGGGCGAACCGCTATGGCCCTGGCCCCATCGGCGCACTCGCGAGCGCAGCCGAAACGCTGGAAAACGTTCCCCACGCCTACAAAGCGGATGAATCCATCCCCGGAAAAAAGGCCGTCTACATCGCCAAACTCCCTTCCGGCCTGATCGCAAAGAAAACATTCTCGCTCCCCGAAGAAGCCAAACCCGGCTCCGGATACATCCTGAATTTCGAACTCAAACTCGAAAACGCAGCGGCCAACGCCACCGATCTAGGCCGATGGAGCATCTTCATGGGCGAAGCTTCACCGCTCTATCAAGCCGAGGTCGGCCAGCAAACCGGATTCTTCTGGAGTGAAAACGGCGGCATTAACTTCAAGGACGGCTCCGGCTTCAAGGGCGGCATGTTCAGCTCCGCCAAATCGATTATGAAGAGCGATGGCGAGAGGCCCGTTAAATTCGCAGGCGTTACCAACCAGTTCTTCGCAACCCTCATCCGCCCGGCCGAACCTGCCGTCGCCAATGTCTGGGCAAGATCCAACCAAGTCACCCTCGCCACCGGCGCAGCACCCGTGACCGCCGTCAGCGCCGGTCTCCACCTGCCAACGGTCTCGCTCAAGCCCGGCGAACCCCTCACTCTCGACTACCTCATCTTCATCGGTCCCAAACACAACCCGATGCTCCACAAAATGGAAAGTGCTTGGGGCACCGGTTGGGGCGACGTGATGCAGTATGGATGGTTCTGGTGGGTCTCCGGCCCGCTCAACTGGCTGCTCAATTTCTATCACAACCTGCTCGATGGTGTGGCCAAAAACTGGGCGTGGGGACTCTCGATCATCCTGCTCACCATCACCGTCCGCATCATCATCTGGCCGCTGCACGCCAAGTCCACCCATACGATGAAGCGGATGGCCAAGCTCCAGCCGGAGATCCTCAAAATCAAAGAGAAGTACCCCGACGATCCGAACAAGGTGAACACCGAGACGATGGGACTCTATCGGAAATACGGCATCAACCCGCTCGGCGGCTGCCTTCCAATGTTGATCCAGATTCCGATCTTCTTCGGCTTCTACCGGATGCTGCAATACGCCGTCGAACTCCGCGGCCAGGGCTTCCTCTGGGTGGACGACCTGTCCCAGCCGGACACCCTCATGTATATCGGAGGGATTCCCCTGAACATCCTGCCGATCGTCATGGCGATCACCAGTTTCCTTCAAATCCGGATGACGCCCATGACCGGCGACAAGATGCAGCAGAAGATCATCATGTTCATGCCGTTCATGTTTTTCTTCTTCTGTTATAACTTCGCCTCCGCCCTTGCCCTTTACTGGACCACCCAGAACATCTTCTCGATCGGCCAGACCTGGCTCATGAACAAGATCCCCGAGCCCGAGCTCAAAGCCCGCACGGTCAGCGACAAGAAATCCTTCGTTCAACGCATGGCCGAGCGCCAGGCCGAGATGGAAAAGGCGAAAAAACAGGGTGGCTCCGACATGCGTGACGTGACTCCGGACTCCAAAAAGAAACGTCCACCCCGGACTGGAGGCTGACGAACGGGAGCGTGAAATGAAATCCCCTCCCCATCTCTCGCCCGGCGACAAGGTTTCCATCATTTCGCCGGCCGGGAAAATCGATCGGCAAGTGCTCGTGCGCGGTGCCGCGCTACTTCTTCAACAAGGATTCCAGGTAGAAATCGGCCGATGCGCCTTCGACGAGGACGGGATCTTCGCAGGCTCCGATTCGGCACGCGCCGCCGACATGCAGCAGGCGCTCGATGATCCGTCGATCAAGGCGATCTTCTTCTCCCGCGGCGGGTATGGTTGTTTGAGAACTCATCTTCAACTCGAGTGGTCTTCGTTCCTCAAGAACCCCAAGTGGCTGGTTGGCTTCAGTGACATCACCGTTTTCCATGCCTATCTATCCCGCCGCCGGATCGCCTCGGTCCATGGCGTGATGACCTCTCAGTTTGAAAGGAAAGGAGAACCCACCGACAGTTTCCTGCGAATGATGGATATGCTGGCAGGAAAAACACCCGGATGCGACTTCCCTCCCCACGAGCTGAACCGGACCGGCAAGGCGTCCGGAATTCTGACAGGCGGCAATCTATCGATCATCCAAAGCCTGCGCGGAACGGATCTCGACATCCGGCCGAGGGGCAAAATCCTCTTCATCGAGGATATCAATGAACTTCACTATCATCTCGACCGGATGATGGGAAACCTGAAGACCGGTGGCATTTTAGAGAGTCTCTCCGGCCTGATCGTCGGTCACTTCACCAGCATGCGGGATGGCGGAACTCCCTACGGCAGAACTGCCTGTGAGATCATTCGGGAAGCGGTGGAGCCCTATCGTTATCCCGTCGTGTTCGGCTTTCCCGCAGGACACGAACTGCCAAACTATCCGCTGCTGATGGGAGGCAGGATCACCCTGAAGGTTTCCGAAACGGGGGTGAAGGTTAGAAATCGAAAGGGATGAATTGACACTTGGAACCCGCCCGGGCAATGTCGGTTTTAATGACCAATTGGAGATTCCAGCCATGTCGAAACTCACCCTTCAGGCAGTCGTCCACCCCGGCCGCAATCCGCTGCACCGCGTGATTCCGTTCGGCGTGCGGGTCTTCATCCGCAGGCGGCTGCGCGACTGGCAGGACTTCCGCTCACCCGAAAAATTCGCCCGCAACCGCGGCGATGCAGTGGATTTCCCGATGCTCGTTTCGGAAAAGGCGTCGCCTCTCAAGCGTGAAGTCGCCGGCTCGCTCTCCGCGAACACCGAGCAAAAAACCAGAAACCTGCAACTCGGCGCGGCACGGCTCAACGGCCTAGTCATCATGCCGGGCGAGGTTTTTTCCTTCACTCGCACCATCGGCCCGTCCACCCGTCGTCTCGGTTATCTGCCCGCACTCGAGTTCCGCGACGGGGAAACCGTCACCGCCGTCGGCGGCGGGCTTTGCCAACTGGCGAATCTCATCGTCTTGTTAGGGATCGAGGCAGGAATGAAGATCATCGAGCGCCACCGTCATTCGCTGGATCTGTTTCCGGATGCCGACCGCACGGCACCTTTCGGTTGCGGTGCCACGGTGTTTTACAACTATGTGGACCTCCGGTTGCGCAACACCCTCGATTTCCCGCTGTTATTGGAAGCCGCAGTGGAGCCACCCGTCTGCCGGGCCGCCCTCCGCAGCGCCAGCCCGATGCCCTTCCAGTGCCGGATGGTCGAGACGGACCATGAGTTCGTGAAGGTATCCGGCAGCATCCGCCGCCGCAACAAACTCTGGCGCGAATACAACGAGGGAAACCGCGTGCGACGCGAGCTGCTTTGTGACAACGACTGCCGGGTCGTCTATCCGGCCGAACATCTGGTCACCCGCGAGGAAACGTGATCCCGGATTTGCCAAACAGGCCATTATCACATTCGGAAACCAATACAATGAACTGGAAACTCAAATCACTCGTCCGTCGGAGCCTGACCGCGGCCCCCGGTGGGCACCATCTCTACCGCTGGCTGACGGCCAAGGTCCTCGGCATGCAGGCCGGGATGGCCACCAAATGGTTCCGCGTAACTCCCAACCACGTGAAGGTCATGCAGGAGCATTTCGGCCCGCAGGCGCGGGACGTTTCCATGTGGTGCTTCAACTGCGGCGCCACACCTGCGCCCGCTTATGCAATGGCGGTGGCCACCGACCGCCCGGGACTGCTAACCGACCAAGACGACCGGATGAGTGGCCGCTATCTGGCGGTGTCGAGGCGCCTGCTGGCAGAGCAAGGGCCTGCCTTGGCTCAACTATCCGCCGCGCCAGCGGACCGCGTTCCATCGCTGTTGGAGAAACTTCCCGTGAGTGGAGATGCGGGTAGGGTAATGACTGAAATCGGCATGACCTACTCATCCAATCATGCCATCGCACTCGAGGCACCGTGGCGCTGCACGATCGGACTGATGTTTTCCACCGGCAACCTCGAGCACTTCACCCCGGACGAACTTGAGAAATGGATGGTGATGGTCCAACAGGCCATGCGTCCGGACGGGGTTCTCAGCCATGTGATGGATCACCGCGATCACCGCTGGCACGCGGACAAAACAATTTCCCCGCTGCTGCAATACACGCTGTCTGAAGAAGATTTCCAGCAAGTGATGGGAAACTCGCTGGACTATCATAACCGCTGGTTGCGGAGCGACTGGATCCGTTTTTTCGAGTCACACCGATACACGGTGGAAACCCGGACGGTGTTCGCCAATACTCCCGAGTTGGTGCAAATCGACCGTGCCATGCTCGCCCCCGCCTATCAGCATGCGGACGAATCGGACCTCGCATCGCTCGTCACCCACTTCGTGGCGCGGCGGCGGGATTAGATCGTTTGCAAAAATAGAATTTGGAAATGAAATTGCGGAACATCCTTCTAGCAGTGATCCGGAGTTCAAACTTTAGAGGCTGTCGGATTTTTCGATTATAATTCCAAGCATTTATATGCAGGCGGTTCATTGCCAGATGGCTCCATCCGTTGTGGTTTCCTTGGTTTGGCTCGATGAAAAAATCAAACGATTGTTTTGAAATAAACCTATCAGATCCAAGTCGGGTTGGCTTGATTTTGGTTTCAAATCCCTGTTTTTCCAAGGCGCTGGCCGCTGGCTGGACTTTTGGCGCGGGACGAGTGCGCTCAAGTGGCTCCCCGGTGGCTTGATTAGGGGATTCCCTTTCCTTTCAGCCGGGTTGTGGCACGTTCCGACTCCTAATGGCTCCGAGCAGCTCGTCGAGCCCCGCGAGGTTAACGACGCGGGTGAAGTTGTAAGCCCAGGCACTCAGGTTCATTTCAGCGGCGGC
>JANPKJ010000036.1:0-7324 GCA_031425955.1 Akkermansiaceae bacterium
GGCCCAATCTTTCGGCGTGCCGGCGTTTCCCGTTGACACGCACATCCACCGCCTCGCCACCCGCTGGAAACTCACCTCGGGAAAAAACGTCGTCCAAACCGAGCGCGACCTCAAAAAACTCTTCCCTCGCGAGTCGTGGAACCGCCTGCATCTCCAGATCATCTTCTACGGCCGCGAACATTGTTCCGCCCGCGGTTGTGATGGGAAGAGCTGCCTGCTGTGTCAGGAACTTTATGGATGACCGTGACCCTCCCGTCCATTTTTTGCTTCTGCCTCAGAACACACGTCTTCCAGCCTGATGGCCAGCGCCCTGCACCACCTTCTGAAAGTGAGCAATGTCGGCTGGTTGTCCGATCTCTCCGAATTTGCGAGATATCCGAATGAAATCCCCGTGGCTTCTCCAAGTTGCCTGAAGCTCATGTTTTTGGAAAGTCGTTCCCGTTTGAGAATGGACTTCATCCGGCGCACATAGGCCATGTCTTCATCCCAGTGGGTTTCCCCTTGGAATTTTGAAGAATGAGCACCCGCCCGAGACATTTGTCCAGTGTGTCGGAAACACTTGATTCGACCGAGTGATTTCCTGCTTGTGCTCTATGAAGCACGTTGTTACTGCTGGGCACCAAGGCCGCGATGAGCAAAGTCCTAACGCGGACCTTTTTAATGCAAATCCCTCTATGAAACTAACAATCGTCGTGTTGCCCTTCTGTCTGTTTTGTTCCGAAGGATCCATCTTCGCAGTAGAGGCCGACCCTGGAATGGGGCTGGAGTCGGCTGTCACTGCCAATCGGAGCCGCCCCTTCATCCCGCACACTCTCGAAGTTCCCGATTTCATCCCGCCCGCGCCCCCGGTGGAGAAAAAAGTCCCTGTAATGCGGGTGGACTCGTCGGTTATCATTCCCACCACAAGCTCCCGGACGCTAACCGTCATCCGGGGTGAAGCATCCACATTGCCAGATCTGCCGTTGCCGGTGGATTCCAAGCCACATAAAGCGCGGGAATTGACCCCTGAGCAAATCGAACAAGCCAAGATCTGGCGCAGGCACCAACTCAACCTCGGAGCCACCATTTACGACCATCAGTTCAGCCAAGTCCGCTGGCAGCATCCCGACACTGGTGAGTCTTACGAGGTATTTTGCGGCTTCGACGTGGGCTTGCTAGCAGGTACAGGTGGATTCATTCACAAAGGAGAGTCTTACTCCCTGATGCTGATGCATTCCGACCTCGACACTACCCAGATTCGGCCGGTTTCCAGGAAGTGGTTGCCGGATTTTTCCGGTGTCCCGGCGGATTCGATCGTCGTGATCAAGGGGAACCCCGACGATCCAGTCGGCATGGCTCCCATCCTCGCAGTCCGCGACATCATCACCAGCGAGAAATCACGGCTTATACCCTATCAAGCTGCCCGCCGGAAGCATCAGCAGGCATCTGCCGAATGGCACAAGGCCCATCCGGCTGTGCCACGCGACGAGACGTTCTGGCTGAAACCGCACCGGGGTAGCCGCTACCTCGCCAATCCAAAGCCCGAAGCCGCCACCCGATAACCGGTCACTAATTTTTTCATGAAACGTTTTCCCACTCTTCTCCTCCCGTTTGTCCTAGGTTCTCCACTCATCGCACAGCAAACCGGCATCGATCAATCCTCCGAACTCCTCGTCGTTCCAGCCGGTGACAAGTTCCTGCACTGGTATGGCCGCGCAGACCGCAGCTACTTCCTCCAAGTCTCCGATGCAAACAACCCTCTAGCCAAATGGTTCTGGGCCCCCGTCATCGAGGGTGGAAATGACGAGGAAATCAGCTACGAAGTCGATGGCACTGCCAGTAAGGGATTCTTTCGACTTCTCCACACCACCCTACCACAACCGCCGGGCGTCACCCTCGAAGACTGGGATGCCGACGAGGACCGCCTCGACAACTGGGAGGAAATCACCTCCCATGGCTCAAATCCTCTCAAATCCGACACTGACGACGATGGATTGCCCGATGATTGGGAAATCGCTCATGGTCTCAATGTTCTCGACGATGGCACGGAAGATCCGGACCGAGGTCCCGATGCTCCATTTAGCTTGCAGCCGGGCGGTTCTCAGAGCGCGTTCGCCTTCGCCGCTCCGCAATCTCCCCTTACCAATGCCCAAGCCTTCGCGGTCGGCGTGCAGGCAGTTCCCGGCGCTACATCAATGGACAAGGACGGCGACCTGATCCCGGATGAGGAGGATGCAGACCCGCTGTCGCTTGCGGTCAACTGGAGGAAATCCCCCAAGCCCGTTTACGCAGCCATTCCAGTTCCCGGTTGGGTTTCAACGACCCACTCCTTTCCTGTCATTGTTAATAATCGAAACGATGTTTTAACTGGGAGGGCCGTTTACCAAAACGGCCAGTGGATCTCGATAAACGGTCATTTTTCCCCAAACGGCAGCGGACCGGCTTTGTCTTATCAATTCGAAATCAATGGACGACTGCACCCTTGTCACCTCGGACATTGCGTCGTCAATTCAATCAGCGACCAAGGGGAGATCATGGGGACCGGGAAAATTCTGATCGACTCGATTGTCGAGACGGATCCTGTCACCGGTCAGGAAGTCACCTACACGCCTGGCTACACACCTGACTTCGCCTTAATCTGGCGGAATCCCCTGTTGCTGCCCGAAATTTTCGGTGTGGCCCAGGGTGCCACACTTCAAGGCTCGGGACATATTCGAAGCGGCATGATTCACAGGGACGGCACTGTTCTCCTCACGAAGCGGCGACCGGAGGATATCTTCGTCAACACTAACGCCACGGTCGAGCGCTGGCCGAATACGGCGAATGGCGGCGGCGTTCAAACTAGCCCGGTGTTCTCTTCTCCCTCGCCCACCTATCCCGCCATTGGCGGAAGTTTCGCATTCCGCAGCTACTTATCTACAGGACAGGGATTGACTACCCTCTCATGGATCTGGCCCGCGGACGGTGCTCCACAGTCTCTATACACTTTAGCAAGATCTGCACCGGGAGCATTCTCCCTCAATTTCCAGAGTTCGCCGACCACCATTGGCACGGCACCTAGCGGAGAAGCCTGCGTCAATCTGTCCGGCCAGGTGGTCGTTGGTCATTCGGGCCGATACCACCAAGTGCCGAGTTTGCAAGGTGCGACTAAAATCAGCCCACACGGTGCGGCGCTCCTGCCCGGTACGCCCGGCAATCCCGCAATCTGGTTCGGCGGAAGCACCTACTCCCTCAGCTCTTGCGTTTCCAACCCTCAGGCCCTTGGAACCACCCTGACTGTGAGGGATGTCAACGACGACGGCAACATGCTGGCAATCATCAACGTGAACACCTCGAACCAGAAGCTGGTGATTCTCATGCCCATTGATATTGTGGAAGTGATTTCAGATCAAATTGCGGGAATTGAAACGGATAAATTGCCCAGCCCCTTTTTTGGTGGTGAAGCTGAGCAGCCCCCTGATCCAAACAATCCCTGCGCCGCCGGGAAAGGCTTTGGGAATAATCCAATGTCAATGGGCACCCGAGCCGACGGTGTTGCTTACGTCAAAATGCGTGTGAAATTGGGCAGCACGAACAATAGTAATGCACCGGATAAGTTACTTGTCGGAATGAGATTAGTCTCAACACGCGAACACCCTACCGAGAATGAAACAAGAGTTGCAGTCAAACCTGCCAAGTATCCAGATCTTACATACATGAGCTTTGATCCACTCATGGAAGTTTCTAGTATTTTACCTCGCTATGAAGCTGTTCACGGGTGGGACGAAAACGGGGATGGCAGACTTCAATCAATGGAGGTCAACGGGTATTTTCAAAAAACTCCACTAGTGGACAGCACAGGAGCACCGTCGGTCAATGATCTGGAAATTGCTGATCTGATACGTATTGCTACTCCTCTTCATGTCGATACTTGTGTGGCACTCCTCTACGCAACTACGATTGGAACTGTCGATTATCAGTATACTGAGGATTTGCTAGCTTCGTTTATTACGGGTGACAAAAGCCATGTTACATCTAATTCACATGTCAGTGAGACCCCAACTACAATATTGTCGAACGAACTGTCACATCCTGTGGGACTTTCCTTTAACTCTGCAGGTGTTGGCGCTTCTCATCAATTCAATTTTGATAAGGATTCCGAGCTATCGAACGATGTATATGTTGGATCTGGTTTAGCGAATTTAATCGAAAATCTAGGTGAAGATAAATTGCAACAGATTATTCAGGCTGCGCCCGCCAACCCTGGAGAGCATTCCTATTTTCTTGCAGACCTACCAATTGGGAGCAGCATATGCTTTCCGGGCAATTACAAAGACTATGGAGTTGATCTGCCCACCCCAGACTCAAGGTTGTATTACAGCATCAAAAAGGCTGAAATAAGCGGCGCGGTACTTCTCAGAATTGACAGGTACTATAATGATGGAACACAAACGTCCCAAAGACTCGAGGTCTCTTGGGATGAAGTTGACGCGACCTTATCCGACGTGTACGACTTTGCCAATTCAAGTGATTTGTTGCCACGGGCAGCATCAATCATTCAAGCCGGCTCCCTGGGAGCCACTCCACGGGGGCGACCTTGCAGAACAAATGCCATCCTAAAAAGCGATCCTTCACCCCAGCGATTCCTTATCATCAATCTATGATCATCACAAAATCTCATCTTTGTTCGCTATGCACATTTGTTCTATCTGGCCTATTGCTCCAGGCATCTACCCTCGATCAAACGGCCATCAAGAGTATTTTCATGGAAGAATCCGGACTTCCCATCGAAAAAATCGCCGAAGCCAGGTTTGAAGATTTCATCTTTGATATTGGTATTAATAAATCGGCTACAATTATAAAAAGTAGTGGTGGTGGTAGAACTTCCGTGCAGTGGGATGATGGAGCAAAGTCCCTTCTTTCAATAAAAGTTTTCGCTCAAAAGAGGTATGACAAATATACTCAAGAGTTGGATGTGCCGATGGAAATAATTAACGGAATTCCGAGTGAAAGTTCGAAAGCCGCGTTGAGAGATAATGGACTTAGGCAATCGTGGCGAGTGGGCGAAATGAAAGGCATTGGCGTTTATTGCGTTGGGCAGATTCGCGCAGGATTGGGTGAAAACGTGGTCTCTACAGGATTCTTTTTCGATGACGAGTATGGATTTTGCCTGCAACTCAGCTCTCTCAAGGATAGTGGTATAGAGTTGGATTCCATAGAGAACATCGGAAGAGAACTAACTGAAAAGATGATCCTTCAGGCAAAATCTGAGGGACTGGTTAGCAACCCGCTCAGCAAAGCTGGCTCATTTGCAATTAGCAAGTCTCAATCTATTAGGGAAGGCAAAAGACCCCGGATCACGGATGAGGTGCCATCCGCACTACCAAAGTCCAAAAGCTTAGTAGATAGTTTGAGCTCGGGTAAATATTTAGGAAACGGACTAGTTATTACCGTGATTGCTTTCGGGTTATTACTTGCCATAATTCTCTCATCACGAAAACTATTCCGAAAATGATCAGGATACCTAAGATCTTCACAATGATAATGATCCAGTTTAATGATATGCTGCCAGTATCACGGTGAAGACTGGGACCATTACCTGAACCAAATTCAGCGGAAAACTGTCTTTGAAAATTTGAAAACGGGGGCGTTGGCTTTGGCGGACTCCATATAGGACTATTCTCTGGATAATATCTCACAAAACCTCCTGCAGTTTTCGGAATTCTAACAATCCAGTCCGCTGAAAGCGACTTCCAGATGATAAGAAAAAGTAGTAGATATCCTAATTTCAAAAGGGTCTTTTTAACGATCTTTTTGAAAGGATCTCGCGAGATTTTGACTGCAAACAGAACTTGATCGATCCAACCCTGGAATTTCTTTGCCATACATTCTTGATATAATTAAACTTGCGTCATTCCATAACAATGTCCGACACGTGGCACAAATCAGCAACGATGAAAAATTTTGATGTATTGAGTCTTATCTCAATCTAATGATATTTTTGAAACGCCGCTCACAATAGCATTGTCAGCGGCGGGGTGATCAGGTGCTTGAATCAGCATTCAAACTTTCGGATCATGCGCCGGTCGGGACGGGAGTTGTGGACGGAGCGTCGTCGGTTCCGGGGCCGCGGCCGCGGTCGATGATCTGGCCGCTGGCGAGCCAGGTGGAGACGAAGGCGTCACCTTCCAGAGTGCTTCGGAACTGGATGGCGAGGTCGTCCATTTGGTCAAAGAGCTCGGCAATCTCGCGGGACTTGGGGAGAAGTCCGGCAGTGAGGGTACTGCGCTCGCCAATGGCATTGACGGGCGCGGTGATGATCGCCTCGTAGTCGTCCGCTTCCTTGGTCAGCTTGGCGATGGCGGCGGGAGTGATGCCGTAACCGGCGGCGGCAGTTGCGGTGCTTCCGGTGGTTAGGATAGCGGCATCGGCAGCGAGCAGACGGGCCTTGTTCAGAAGTACTTCGTCACGGAGGCGGCGCCAGCCGCTGATCTGGAAGTCATATTTGGCGGCGGTGGAGAGGTTGTCGGTGTCCTTGCAGTAGTTGACGAGGGCGCGTCCGAGTTTGTGGGCTTCGTCTTCAAGTTCCTTTTCCTCCCGGCGTTTGTCCTGAGCGTGACCGACGATGTTGGCGGTTTGACGGCCGGCGAGTTCCACGAGCACTCTGGTCAGGCTGCGGGCTGAAGCCGCTTTTTCGGTAAATTTCTGTGGGATCTTGTTTTCCCAGATGGCTTTAGCAGTCGGCTCATCGAGGACGGCAAGTCGGGCGCGGAAGGTATCGATGCGGTTGTTGATGGTGTTATTCATGCGCTCGACCGGCTAACAAACAATCTGCGCCATGACAACTGCCATTTCCGTGATGGCCGCAGATGAGACCATGTTCGCCGATGGATTTGAGCATGCGTGGGAATCGTTTCAAATTAAATTTTGCCTTCAAATGACTGTTAATCAGAGAATTGCAGAGCCAATCGTCTCAATTGCAACACCGCGAGGATCGATTGCAATACCGTAAGCCGCGATTGCGAGGGAGTGAGGAGCCGTTGCAGACAAGCGAGGTGCAGTTGCAACGGCGAAAGGCTCGGTTGCGGAAGCTGAAGGTCCTATTGCTGGGCAAGAGGGGGTGTTTGTTTGGGGAAACGGCCCCTTTGCAGGAGACAAAGAAACCGTTGTGATGACAAGAGCGCCAATTTTCTGAGAAGTAATCGGCCTATCACCGATTTTCGGCGTGGGTCACAAGACAGCGTCCGTCGTCATGGCCCAATCTTTCGGCGTGCCGGCGTTTCCCGTTGACACGCACATCCACCGCCTCGCCACCCGCTGGAAACTCACCTCGGGAAAAAACGTCGTCCAAACCGAGCGCGACCTC
>JANPKJ010000037.1:0-33384 GCA_031425955.1 Akkermansiaceae bacterium
TTTCTAAAAAATAATGTGACTTTCCTGTTCGATGAATAAAGAAAAAGATTTACCGCAAAGCCGCAGAGGTCGCGAAGGGACGCAAAGTGATATTAAAGAATAGGATTCCTGATCTTCTCTGCGTCCCTTCGCGACCTTTGCGGCTCTGCGGTTCAATGAATGTCATGTTATCTATGGAAAATGGTATGACACATAATTCATTGGAACTTAGGTCAGGACGCTGAACTCGATAGCCCGGCAGAGATACGGCACTCCTCGGCTTATCCGCCTCCGCGTGCCCGAGCAACAACGGCGGCGAATCTGACTGGAAAACCACTCAACCGGCCGCCGCGGTGCCGGTCGGCGATTTGTGCGAGCGGTGGCGCTTGCCAGGGTCCTGGCGGGTTCCGGGGTGAGTGACCGCATGGATCAACGCCAGGTAGTTGATCAGATTGGGGTGTGCGGACGCTTCATGGGAGTTGGAGGAATGGCGCTTTTTCATGGTAATGGGAGTTTGTTTCCTGCTTGCAGCGGCCGGGCCAATTTTCACGGGGCGAGCAGATCACTCGTTTTCAAAGACTTGAGAACAAAATGGCTTTGTGGACCTATCCGCTGCCGCCGCCAGAATTGCAAAACGTCGTTTGCCACCCTCGTGATCGAGGCAGAAAGCACGGCGGGAAATGTTGGAGAGGATCGGTCGCGTGTGGAATGAGAGAGTTTTCCCTTGTTGATTCTGGCAGCAATCTTTTGTGCCTCGGACAGACGCTCGAGCCGTGAATATAGCCTCCGGCGGGAGAGGTGGTTAGCGACGGTCATAGGCCGACGCTACAGGGGGGATGATTGGAAGAATCGGAGCGGGACGCTCCAGGCACGGTCTGGGGCGAGACGCCCGCAGCCACCTTTGGGGGCGGTTCTTTCCATCAACTCTCAACTCTCAACTCTCAACTTTATAGCCTCCGGCGGGAGAGGTGGTTAGCGACGGTCATAGACCGACGCTACAGGGGGGGATGATTGGAAGAATCGGGGCGAGACGCCCGCAGCCGCCTTTGGGGGCGGTTCTTTCCATCAACTCTCAACTTAATAGCCTCCGGCGGGAGAGGTGGTTAGCGACGGTCATAGACCGACGCTACAGGGGGGATGATTGGAAGGATCGGAGCGGGACGGTCCAGGCACGGTCTGGGGCGAGACGCCCGCAGCCACCTTTGGGGGCGGTTCTTTCCATCAACTCTCAACTCTCAACTCTCAACTCTCAACTCTCAACTTTATAGCCTCCGGCGGGAGAGGTAGTTAGCGACGGTCATAGACCGACGCTACAGGGCGGAGGAGGTGGCGGATGCATAACGCATCGGCTCGTTGCAAAACGTATTTGGCGGCGGCTTCCAACAACCCCGGTTCAAGTAGGCACGCGATTTTGCAGAGTCCGGTGGCGGGCCATGTGGCGCGGGATAGACCGATGCCGGACTCGGACGTTTGCCTGGCGAGATGATTGGCACCCCATCTGCGTTCAATCTTCTCATGACAGATCAACCTAACTCTGAGCAGAATATCGTCCGCCCCGATTCGGAAGTGACCCGCCGGGCCGAACCACAAGAACTTCATTCCCTTCAGGATCTTCCGGCATCGGTCGGGCAGGTTTCCAGCGGCCCTCTAGGATCGGTTGAGAGGAAGGACCATGTCTCATGGAAGGCCAGGCCGCTCACCGATCCTGCGCACTGGGTTGGCAGGTTGGATTCCGCGCTGGGCGAGCGCATTCACCATCGGCCCATTCCCAGCGTTGCGATTTGCTTCGCCACCGGGCTGATCTTCGGGGTCATGATGCGCTGTGGAGGGATCCTGAAATGAGAGGTGAATAGGCAGACGGGGCGATGAGGATCTTCTGCGAGCAAACCGGCGGAGGAGACGTCACCGTAGAGCCGCCAGGCTTGCGAAGGAGTCGGCGGTTCGGCAGATACGGATGCAAAGGCGGGTGGCTGAGGTCATAACGGCGATTTGCAACCGGCCGGTGCGAAGTGCAGTATTCCGGATGTGACGCGGGGTCCGATGCATCGCCAATAGAACCGGCGAAGCACGGGATTTTCCCCGTAGATTCAAGGATGCGCCGTCTTTCGTGAAGATTGAGAGCGGCTGGCAAATCAATTGCTAAATGGAAGCCGTAGACGGCGACGGCCGTTGAATTTCCCCCCGAAGAATAACCCAACAACATCGAAATTCCCGCTGGATCCAACCAGCGGGAATTTCTCGTTGATCGGGGATCCGAGACGGATGATTGGCTGACGGTTGAGGTTTTCACCTCAGAGAACACGACGGGGCAGTGAAAGACTCGCCGCGAGACGCTACGACCACGGACCGCGGCGCGACGCCCGCAGCCACCCTGAAGAGGAGGCCGTTCTTACTCTCAACTCTCAACTCGGGGCGGTGAGAGACTGGCCGCTCAACTGGATCATGCGGGAGGAGGGTCCGCTTGATTGGTGAGGTGATATCGTGCGGTGGCGTGCTCGAGGACTTCACGAAACTTATCGATCATCCAAGGTTTCTCGACGGAGTAGTCAATCACCCCGGACTTGGCGGCGCCGGCGACAAGCTCGGAGTCGGCATAAGCGGTGGAAAGAACCCTGACGACCCCCGGCCTGATAGGGCGGACGCGTTCCAACATCTCGATGCCGGTCATGCGGGGCATGATGTGGTCGGTGACGACGACACCGATGCGAGCGCCCTCTTCCCCAAGCAAGACCTCGAGCCCCTCCGCTCCATCAGCCGCGAGGACGACGTCCCAGGTTCTGCCAAAGATCATGGCAAAGTATTTGCGGGACTTTTCCTCATCGTCCACAAACAGAATCCGGAAGCCGGTGGGAGGAGGCACCGCACTCATGATGAAAATTTCCGTACAGCCGCAGGCTGAGAGGGAGTTGAAGGATCCTGCGGGCGGTGGCGCGCGCCAGGGAAGACGAGGATGAATGCCGGATGCGCTCCGCGGACGCTCTCCACCTCGATGGAGCCGCCGAACTCCTCCATGATCTTGCGACACATGCCCGGTCCCAGGCCCATGGGATTTCCTGACTGATGGGTGGAGAAAAACGGGTTGAAGATCGGGGTCAGTTCGACCTCGGGAATGCCACAACCATGGTCGCGGATCCGCAATTCAGCGCCGGCACTCACAGGTCTCGCCATTACCTCGATCCGACTGTTTTCCAACCTGCGGCTGGCTTCTTCCGTCGACTCAACACCATTCTTTTTTTTCTCGTTCCCGAACCGATTGACACCGGTGGGAAGGTCAATCTGTACATCCACGCTGTCAAGTCCTTGGCGGCGGGCAGCCGGTGCCGTCATTTCTCCAAGAATCCCCAACTCGGCCAGTCCCTTCAAGACGGCAGCCTTATGAATGGCAGTCAGATACCGGATAGGTTGTGATGCGTCCGCGTTTTTGATGCTGCTCAGCCGGATGACAAAATGGCCGAGGATGGTCAGCTCCTCCGTCAACAGGGGGCGGATGATGGGAACGGGGTGGTAGGGGTAGGGCGGGCACACGTGAGTGTGCCATGTGATAAATGTTGCCGGACTTACGGGGTAGGGGGAATATAGGAAATGCCGTTGTCGTCACGCTCCGGCAAGGGATTGTGGTGCCGGATATCCAAGTCTGCGGTGTATTCACGGAATCCGTTGTATGTGCAGTAAGGCTCTTCCTCGCCAAAGAACCCGGGCAGCCATAAAAATGCCTGCTCGGGTTCGAAGAGCGGGTGTGTTGAACGGCTTTTAGGAATGGGGAACGAGGCTTCCGCAGACAGGTGGGTTCGGGATAGTTTTTTTATCATGCTCGAGGCGGCATCATGGGTGTTTATGAGAGTCAAGGAAATGGGTTCACTCGCGCTCTTGCAATTTCAGTGCCTGCAACTCCCGAAAATCCGATGTCGCCGGAGTTCGTGTAATGCCGGGAGATTTCGAAGGGAGCATCCGACCCGACCCGCCATTTGATAGGGTTACAGGTGGTGCAAATTGCGGGCCTTGTCGTGCAAGAGTCATTTTCGATCGGGGGCTTGGAAAAGGTTCGTCGCAGGGTAGCGGCCCGAGCCGGATGGGTAAGATTCGCAATCTCCGGACTAATTTCGTGGTGTCCTCAAATCATCCTTGAAAGGAAAATAAGGAAGGCAGAAACGCAGGAAAAAGCCGGGAAAAACAACGGTTTGATGGAACGGGTGCTCGTCACTTTATGGGTGAGTGCGCGCCTCCCCGCAGGATGTTGAATCTGAAATCCTTCCTACTCACCTGCCTTCCTCATTCCTGAATCCAGGATCATTTGCGCTTGCAGGGTTCAGCCGGTGGACGTGATGCGGTCCACCGTTCGATAGTCCGGGTTCGCAGGAAGTTCCGCCCGCTTGCAGGGTCCGCTGCGATCCTCAGTGACCTGGATCAATCATTTTTCGCCGCCTTTACTTTTTAACCATCGGAAAGGCAGTTTGACTCCTTCCTGAAGCAGCGTGCCGGTGATCTTGCCGGTTTCTTCAAGGGTGTCCACCGCCACACCGACCGTGCCCGAGACGGTGTTGGACGCCAGCTTTGCCGGTCCCAGGGGCTTGACCCGGATATCGTCATAAGGACCGGCCACTTCCATTTCCAACAAGCGGCTGAGTGGGTGGGTCACCAAGCCCGGAAGGCCGACGAGTTTTCCCCGGGCCCGGCCCGACACCCGTCGGTGGGTCAGATCGATCGTGCCAACCGCGCTCACGGTGAGAGACGAGCCGCCCTTGGCTTCGAATTTTGTAACTTCGATCGACTCCGGGTAGGCCTTGAAATCCGAATTGAATTCTCCGGGGCCCGGACGTTCCACGCCTGGAATCACTGCGGCAAACAATTCATACACCTGGTCTAGTAGCGGGACCTCGACGAATGGAGCGTCCTCCATGCGAAGCGAACCGCGACCTTCCAGCTGCCTCCGCCGGAAGTCGATCGCTCCCTGATACCGGCCCGAAACCACCCCGCGTCTTGTCTTCTTTTCCCCGCCGTCAATCAGCCGTTCGAGTTCTGACGCGGGGATGCCTTTTATCGAGAAATCCGACTGCCGCATGATCCCTTCCCGATATCGACCTTTCAGGTTCACTGAGCCACCCACCAGTTTGGCGGACGAATCGATGATGTTCCATTCCCGCCCGTCGAAGGCGCCCCGTGCGGTCAAGTTGCTGGCGACGATGAGGCGGTGGTCGATGGTGACCTGCACGTCCTCCTTGCTGCCAACCTCCAGCGATTCGACCGTCCAGGGAGACCCCTTGCTTTTCCGAATGTTCCTGGCGTCGACCCGGGGAAACGACTGGAATTTTAAATCTGATGGGAGTTCCACGGCGATTGCAGGTGCGTCTCTGGCGATTGATATCAAATCCGCGTCGCCTTCCAAACGGTCCACCCTAAAGGTCCCATTCTGATAGCTGCCGCGGAACTCATCAGCTCGCTTCGCGGAATCCCGCAGAATGCCCTCAAATTCCAGAGGCGAGTCGTGCCAATCCTGCTTTGTGAGAACTCCGGTGCACGAGCCGTTCGCTGTGTGCAATTCGCAGCGGAACACGGAACCCGATGCCGTGATTTCGGAATCTACCGATGCCTCGGTATAGCATACGCCCTTCCATTCCAGGTTCTTCCCGAATCCCTTGAAGTGCGCGGACCAAGGGGTCTGGGATTGGGTGGCATCCACCATGAAACTGCCGGTCACATGGAAAGGGCCGGTGCCTTGGCGCACATCAAGCGTGCTCAGGATTTCCCGGATCACCGTAAGATCCGGCTCGAAGCGCCCGCCGGGAAGCTCCGTTTCGGTGTGAATCATGATTGTTCCCGTTAGGTCGGCAGAAAGCCCTTCGGCACCTAGCTCTACATGTCGAATGATGATTTCACCATTTCCGACTTCAAGCTTCAAGGAGGCTTGCTGAAAGGTCACCCTGCCGGACCCGTCGTGGAGTGTCACCGGGGATTCATCGATTTGCCAGGTAGTGATGCGTCCTTCGGGATTGAAAAACTGGGTGATGGGAATACTCAGATTCAGGTTTTCCAACTCGGCCACCGCTGCCCGGTCTGCACCTAACTGGTATAGGTGGAGACCAGTGAAACGAGTACCCCGCCACGGGTCCCATGAGGACTTTTTCCACTTCAAGCCGAGACCCCGTTCGCGAAGACCTTCCAATAGCACCGACTCGATTCTTGCCGAAATCCAACGGCCCGCCCCCCAAGATGCAATCATCATCCCCAAGAGGGTCAGTCCGAGAACCCGAACCCGGTGGTGCTTCAACCACGACGCTTTCATCTCAATTGATTCATGGAATTTTCCGAATGCTGCTGACCCCATTACGGTCCCCCGGTATTCGGTGGGCGCTAAAATTCAATGTCGCGCCCAGATCGTGCCATACGCTTTTCTCGCACGTTTGATGTGATACCACCCGGCTCGCACTGCGTTGCGCGCCTGACTCCACCGAAGCCGCGAGCGCCCTCTGGCATCCGCCCAATGTTTGCAAAGCTGATCCTCTGCAGTCTCAAACGAGGTCTCTGAGTTGTAATGTTCAGAACCTAGCAAATACGCGGGCAGGTAATCCGTGAAAGTGAATTCATGATTATAATAGGGTTCATTACGATATTGCTCCTGCCAGTAAATAGCGATCGAGGGCGTTTTCGTGTCGTGGGCCGCTGTGGGATTCGAAGTGGCCATGAAGGCGGTTTCTAGTTTCATTCGAGTGGAGAGAGGGGATTGATAAGGAAAAAAGGTGGCTGGTCTGGCCATTACATTCCCGTGATGCGGTAAATGATTCCGCTGCCGTCATCACTGAGCAACATGGATCCGTCCGGCATCAGGGCGAGGCCGCAGGGGCGACCGAATTGCCCTTTTTCACCAGGGACGTAAAAGCCGGTGAGAAAGTCCTCAAATTCGGTAGGTTTGCTTTCTTTGAATTTGAGGCGCATCACCTTGTAACCGCTGGCCTCCCCGCGGTTCCAAGATCCGTGAAAGGTGACGAACGCGTCGCCGCGGCAGTTCGCAGGAAATTCCGACCCTTGATAGAACAGTAAAGCCATGGGAGCGCTGTGCGCTGTTTCGGTTAGCAACGGAGCTTCACACGTGGCGGCGTATTTCTCCCAGGTCATGCCGGTCATTTTCTTGGGGTCGTCGGCGGGGTTCGGCTTGCCGTTTTCAAAGACATACGGCCATCCATAATTCTTACCGCTCGCAATCAGGTTGAGTTCCTCGAGCTGGGTCTCATCGCCAAGCCAGTCAATTCCATGATCCATTCCGTAGAGGCCGCCGGTTTCCGGATGCCAGTCGAAGCCGATGGTGTTGCGAAGTCCAGTTGCCACCACGCTGCGTCCGGAGCCGTCCGGCTTGATTTCCAGCATCGTGGCATTTTCCGTGTTAGGTTCCGGACAGGCGTTGCAGGTGCTTCCAACGGATAGAAAGAGCCGTCCATCCGGACCGAAAGCCAGCGTTCGGTTGGGGTGCTGTCCTGCGTCGGGTAGGTCGTTATAGAGCTTCACCGGATCGCCGAGGGTGCCGTCCTTCCTGATGTCCGCGACGAACACCTCGCGAACGGCGGACAAGTAAAGCTTGTTCCCCTTGAGGGCGATACCATGAACATCCTTGATGCTCGCAACGGTCACTGGAGGCTCGGACTTCCCATCATCCTGGCGGATGAGGATCACATCATTCTGCGGCGCGCGTCGGGTCACATAAACGTGGCCATCCGTTGAAACCGCCATCATGCGCGGGGCTTTGAGATCTTTGGCGAAAACCGAGATTTTGAATCCTGCCGCGATCTTAAGTTTTGCGATGCGCTCTGCTGTCGGGTCCAAAACCGCAGGGCGGAAAATCTTTCCTTGGATCGATTCAACGACCGCCGGCTCACCGGGCGACATGACGAGTGTGGCTGCCCAAAGGCAACCGCTCATTGAAATGGAGCGTCTCATAAGGAACAGGTTGTTATAAAGGATGTCTGGTGGAAATTACCGGTAAGAGTCTCAGAGGTTACAGGAGATGAAACTTCCTCCGCAGGTAGCATGCCTGCATTGCTCCTGGCTTGTGAGTAGCTGAGTATCATCGGGATTGTGCGAATTGGATGTCGCCAGCAGGTCCTGTGGCGAAATCGGATGATGCAGAGCGCATTCGATTCGTGCAATCGGAGTCAGCCTGACTCAAAAGAGGGGAGTGATTGCGAACCAGAGAATGAATGAAAGCGCCAGCACCATCCGCCCGTCGATGCGGGGTCATCGAGGATGGGCCCTTTCCATTTCCAGTTGATGAAGGAGAAACAATCCGTGAAGGGTCATTCCGCTTACCGAGATAAGAGGCCACACGTCGTCAGAGGCCCAAAGTGGCATGGCAAAAACCGTGAGTAACGAGGCGGCAGTCGCCCCCATGGCGATGACCAAGGCCCCGGTTCGGCCGAGTCGCACCGCCAGCGAACGTTCGTCAGCGGCTTGATCCGCCTCACGATCCGGAATTCCGGAGATCGTGATTGATGGGAGCACAGAGAGAAAGAGTGGCACCCCGATCGCCCAAATTTGCAATGATCCGAACGAGCCACCAAGAAAAGTGGCGCCGCACTGCACGACCAGAAGACTGTGAGTGAACGCGACCACCACCTCGCCGGCACCCCGGTGGCTCAACTTCGCGGGAGGTACGGTGTAGCCCACGCCGAGCGCAAGGGCGATTCCCGCGAGTGCGAAATTCGCTCCCGGCAATGCCGGCGAATATGCCCGAACGATGGCAAGCGATACGAATGCCAGCACGCCGGCAAGTATCGCCCCACGCTTTCTGAGGATGTGCGGTTTGCAGTCCGTAGGGGGCTTTACCGACATTCCGCGATAAAACGAATCGGCCCTGAATGAGAGATCGAATTCGCGTGTTTGATGCAAATCGCTCGACTGCGGGAGAGATTGTACCCTTTGAGCAGTGTTGCATCCTGCGCCACCTTTTGCATTTTGCCTTGGTTCCTCACTTCCCTTAATACACAGCATAAAGGCCAAGAGATTGATGCTGTGTGGGTCACAAGTTACCGGCCGGATGGTATACGAACTGTTGAGGAGATGAGGCGCCCCAATTCAAACTAAGCGGGGTTACCCAAATTCGAACCCATACGAAAAATGAACTCACTCGAAATCAAAGGAGACTGGAATATTGCCAAAGGAAAACTCAAGCAGAAGTGGGCAGACCTCACCGACGACGATTTGTCGTATGTCTCAGGTAAGGAAGATGAGTTAATCGGCCGAATCCAAAAACGGACGGGCGAGACTCGCGAAGTTATCGAGAAAGAACTCAACCATTCGCGAGATTGCGGATGTTGACTTCCTTTGAGATCCTTACAGCCGCGTTCCCACCTCTTGGACCGCGGCTGTTTTTTTGTTCTTGGCTGGTGGCTCGTCCGCATTCGGACAGGACGGAGGGACATCGGTCAGTCGGAACCGCAGAGCAATGAACGAAACAAGGCCGCCTCCCAAAAGTTTGAACGAACTGCTCGACCGCATTGATGAAGTGGCCGACGAGCATGAGGAAGTATCGATGGAGCAGGTGATGGAGGCTGTGGGGCGCAGGTCATTCGGGCCTTTGTTGCTACTGGTGGGCGTGATCGCGGTCGCGCCCGGGGTGGGGGACATTCCCGGGGTGGCGACAGTCTTGGGGATCTTCGTGCTGACGGTGTCGGTTCAACTGTTGTTCGGTCGTAAGGACTTCTGGTTGCCGAAGTGGATCCTGAAGCGGAAGGCGAAGCAGGAGAAGCTGAAGAAAATGGCGGGTAGCAAGTGGATGCGGAAGCCCGCGAAGTGGATCGACAGTGTGGTGACGAAGCGACTGGAGGGGCTCACCGGACCCAGAGCAACCTATGCAATTGCCGCGGCCTGCACGGTGATGGCTCTGGCACTGCCGATGACTGAGTTCGTCCCTCTCAGCACGAACCTGCTGAGTTTGGGACTGGTGGCCTATGGCATCTCGATGATCGCAAACGACGGCTTGATGGCGCTGCTAGGGTTCACCATCTCTGCTGCTACGTTGGTAGTAGTGATCCTGGGTTTGAAATGAGATGAAGTTTTCATGAAAATGCCGATATTAGTCCGGGTGCACCACTGGGGCGGATCAGCCTTAACTTCTCCGGGTATTCGAAAATTCTGAAAACAGGAATGAGTCGGAAAAACCTTGAGAAATGCAGGAGTGGGGGCGAGGGTCAAGGGTTCCTTCCCACTCGATGCGATCAAGAATCCTAACTACCGTTATGAAAACCGTAATCCCCAATTGTGGCGTGCTCACTCTCGGACTGACGGGCTGTCAGAGCGTGTCAATCGACGGCGCGCCGAAACCCGCCGGCATGCTGCGGCCAATCACCCGTGAGGTGGACCTGAAGCGGTTCATGGGAGACTGGTATGTGATAGGGAACATTCCAACTTTCGTGGAAAAGGAAGCATACAATTCCAAGGAAACCTACGCGGTGGCGGAGGATGGAACGATCGCGACGACCTTCAGCTTCAACAAGGGTGGCTTCGACGGACCGCTGAAGAAGATGCATCCCAAGGGATTCGTGCAAGACAGGGAAACGAACGCGGAGTGGCGCATGCAATTCATGTGGCCCTTCAAGGCGGCCTATCTGATCACCTATCTGTCAGAGGACTACCAGACGACGATCGTCGGTGTGCCCGGCAGGAAATACGCGTGGATCATGGCGCGGACGAATACGCTGCCGGATGAGACCTACGCGGCTCTGGTGGCGGAATTGAAACGGCAGGGACATGATCTATCGAAGTTGCGCAAAGTGCCGCAACGGTAGGGCCGGATGGTGATGGTCCGGTGTTCAAGCTTCAGCTTATCTTCCGGAAGAGCACGATCCATCGTGTCTTCAGGATAGCCACTCGGCAATACCAGGTATGATATCGCACGAATCGAGGACGGCATCGACGCGGAGATCGCCTTTTCCGCAGCAGTGGGCTTTCGTAAGAGATGATAGATGGCTTAGCGTTTTTATTTGCGGGTGGCGAGGCGGTAGACCAATAACAGGAGGACGGCACCCACCAGGGAGGCAAAGAATCCGACGGGGTCACCTGGCTCATACCAGCCCAGCGAACGCCCGAGCAATCCGGCGATGAACGCACCGGCGACGCCGAGCGCGATGGTGACAAGACATCCGCCGGGATCCTTGCCGGGCATGATGAACTTGGCGACGGCTCCGACGATGAGACCGATGATGAGCATCCAGAGAAATTCCATAAGTGTGGGGTGGGTGATGGTTGGCGGGGGATCTGTTAGCCGATGCTGCGGAGCTTCGGTTCGCGCTCCCAGCGGCGGCCGGCCTTGGCGGTGGCGATGTAGGCGGCAAGGGTCTTACTGTCGGCAACAGGGAGGACGCCGTTGTCCGGCAGGATGGAAGCGGCATCCAGCAACGCTTGGGCGGCAGGGACGTGGCCGATGACCTTGAGGTGGCCGAAGGCGTCACGAACCCAGTTGACCGCGGCGGCTTCTTCGATGAGTTGGGCTGCCCCTGCGTCGGAGGTTAGAAGGATGACGGTATCGAAGAAAAACGACGGTCCGCCGGAGAGGGCGAAGTCCACTTCCTGAAGCACACCATCCGCCGAGGTGGCGCCGCCGATCCTGGGAGCGATGAGGGCGACCGCGGCTTTTTCTTTTTTCAAGACGGACTGGATGGAGGTAAGCAGGGAGGAATCGAAACCGTCCGTTAGCAGGATGCCGGCCTTGCGGCCCTTGAGGGTGTGCGGGTCCTTGGCAAGCAGGCTGAGGGATTCCGACGGCGGCAGGTCGCGGGGCGGGATGGCGGGCTTCACCGGTTCGGTCTGGCCTTCCATGCCGAGCGCGGCGGCGACGGTGTCGTGCAGGGCCGCGTCGATGTTCTGCAAATGTCCTAACATTTTGCGGCGGATGTCCTTGATCTCGACGTGGGCGAGCTCGAAGGCCAGCGCGGAAGCGATGTGGTTCTGCTCCGGCGGGGTCATCGATTTGAAGAACATGCGGGCCTGCGAGTAGTGGTCCGCAAAGGTCTCGGCGCGCTTGCGGAGCTTGGTGCCATCGACAACTTCCGGATGGGTGCGGAATCCATGCATCGGGCACTCGCGCGGGGCTTCGGGCGCGAGGCTGTTCGGCTCGTAGGCGACGCGGCCCTTCGGCACGTCCATCTGGCGGAGGCCGTCGCGCTGGAAATTCCGCATCGGGCAGCGCGGGGCGTTGATAGGAATCTGATGGAAATTCGGCCCGCCGAGACGACTGAGCTGAGTGTCGAGATAGGAAAACAAGCGGCCTTGCAGCAGCGGATCATCCGAGAAACCGATGCCGGGAACGATGTGGCTCGGGCAGAAGGCGACCTGCTCGGTCTCGGCGAAGTGGTTGTCCGGGTTCCGGTTCAGGGTCATTTTCCCGACCATGCGCAGCGGGACGATTTCCTCAGGGATGAGTTTGGTGGGATCGAGCACGTCGAAGTCGAAGGACGCGGCCATTTCCTCGTCGATGATCTGAAAGCCGAGTTCCCATTCCGGGAAGTCGCCGCGGTCGATCGCCTCCCACAAATCCCGGCGGTGGAAGTCCGGATCCGCGCCGCTGATTTTCACGGCCTCATCCCAGACGACGGCGGCGGAACCGATGGTGGGCCGCCAGTGGAATTTTACGAAGCGCGATTCATCCTTCTCGTTGATCAGGCGGAAGGTGTGGACGCCGAAGCCCTCGATCATCCGCAACGAGCGCGGGATTGCCCGGTCCGACATGGCCCACATGACCATGTGCATGCTTTCCGGAGTGAGGGAGATGAAATCCCAGAAGGTGGCGTGAGCGGAAGCCGCTTGCGGGAATCCGCGGTCCGGTTCCATTTTCACGGCGTGGATGACGTCGGGGAATTTCATCGCGTCCTGGATGAAAAAGACGGGGATGTTATTTCCCACCAGATCGTAGTTGCCCTCCTCGGTATAGAATTTCACCGAGAATCCGCGGACGTCGCGGGGCAGGTCCACCGACCCCGCGCCACCGGCCACGGTGGAAAAGCGGACGAAGACCTCCGTGCGTTTCTTCGGATCCTGCAGGAACTTCGCCTTGGTCACGTCCGCCTGGGATTCGTAGGGCTGGAAGTAGCCGTGTGCGCCGGATCCGCGGGCATGGACGATGCGCTCGGGAATGCGCTCGTGGTCGAAATGGGTGATCTTCTCACGGAGGATGAAATCTTCCAGAAGGACGGGGCCGCGTTCGCCGGCCTTGAGGGAGTTCTGATTGTCCGAGATCGGCAGGCCTTGGTTGGTGGTGAGGACGGCCGAGTCTGCGGTGGCGGTCTGATGGGTCTCCGCGGGAAGCTTTGCGGGCTTGGGGGAGGAAGGGGGCGGGGTCTTTCTGCGGGAGGGCATGGTCTCTGGAATTTGGCGGCTGGATGCGGGAAGGCCGCTCCTTCGCAGTTGGCATTCCAGTCGGGCCACACGGCGGGTGATGAGCCGGGATGCCAGTAAACTCGGGACTTCCTCCGCTGTCGGTGGCATGCGACCCGCAATGGCATGACTGCGTTTTGCAGCAGGACCAGGTCAGCATCGTGCAAGAAATCATCTTGCGTTGCCTTGGAGGGTGGGTGCCGGATGTTAGCCCACCCGCAGAATTCCGCCGTTGAGGATTTTCACCCGCAGTCCGCCCCGGCAGTTTCTTTTGAGAAACTCCTCACCGCCCGGCGCGATCACCCGGTCCATCCAATGACAGGGTCGGCACTCCTGGCAGCCTTCGAATTCCACACCCTGGAAGCGAAACCGTTTGCCGATCCATTGTGCCAGGTCCACTCCGCGGACAATCAGGTTCCGCCGGAAGACGGATGCGGGAAGCCGTGGCATTTTGAAATGCCGCCGCACCTCGTCCACGATTTCCGCTGAGAAAAACGTCGCCTGTCCCTTGTAGTCCGGGCGATAGCCGAAGTAGCGGTCGCCGCGCAGACCCATGCCGGCGACGCATTCCACTTCCTCCGGCGCGGTGATACCATTCTGCAACCGGCCCTTGCCGTGTTTGCCCCAGTAGTCATGCCCGGGCGAGATGTAGATGGCCACCAGCTCCGCCTGCCATTCCGGCGGCGCGGAGGAGGCAATCTCGGGCTGTGTAGGATGCGGGTCCATCGGTGATTGCGGTCGGCTGTAATCGTAACGTGGCAAGTTTAGCCGGCTAAGCCGGGTGGTCAAACGCCAGCGCGTGGTTGGCATGCGACGTGCCATGGATTTTTCCGCCAGCAACATTTTTCAGCGCCACACTTTAACCCTTCCGGTATCCAACCCATGAATCCCCGACAACGTCTGGCCGTCATCGGCAGCGGAGCCTCCGCGATCTATCTGCTCAAGCATCTTCTGGACGAGGTGCAAGAGTTAGGACGGCATCTCGGTTCCATCGCCATTTTCGAAAAGGGCGACATCACCGGCATGGGTATGCCTTACAACCCCCGGATGACGGACCGCTACAACATGTCGAACATTTCCTCCGAAGAGCTGCCGGAGCTGCCAGCCACCTTCGGCGACTGGCTGCGGGAGCAGGAGCCGTCCTTTCTGACAGAACTCGGGGTGGAGAATCAGGTGATCCGCGACAGCGAGGTTTACAGCCGCCTGGCGCTGGGCCGATACCTTCAGGCCCAGTATCAGACGATTCTAGCAGGACTCGCGGAGGCCGGGATCACGGTCCGGGAGTTTCCCCGGTGGGAGATCGTGGAGATCCGCTGCGTCTCTCCGGGGAGTGAAGTGGTGCTGGAATCCGCGGAAGGCGAAGTTCATCTTTGTGATCGGGTGGTGATTGCGACGGGGCACTCTTGGCACAAAGAGGACCAACCTGCCGACGGCTATTTCGCCTCTCCATGGCCCATTTCGAAACTGATACCGCGCGCAGGGGAATATCACGATTTCACGATCGGGACGCTGGGTGCGTCGCTCAGCGCCTTCGACGTCATCTCATCGCTGGCCCACCGCCACGGGGAGTTTTCGGGGAAAGCGGGGACCCTCGAATTCCATCCATTTCCCGGAACGGAGAATTTCAAGTTGGTCATGCACTCCGCGGAGGGACTGCTTCCGCACCTGCAGTATGAACAAGTGGAACCCCTGCGGGAAATCTATCGACACGTGGACCGCGACAGCCTGTTGGCGTTGGTCGATGCGAAGGGCTTCCTGCGGCTGGACACTTATTTCGACCGGGTATGCCGTCCGGCCCTGTCCGCGGCGTTCGCGAAGGATGGCATGGCGGATATCGTCGGTTTGCTCAATAACAGCGACTTCGGCTTTGCGGAATTCGTGGAGAAGATGACCGACAAGCATGACTATCCCAATGCCTTCGAAGGCATGCGCCACGAAATGGTTGAGGCTTGCGAGGCGCTTCGAGAACATCGCCCAATCCACTGGAAGGAGGTCATCGACGATCTGATCTACACCCTGAACTTCCATGCGGAACTGATGCCCGCTGAAGATCATTTGCAGCTGCGCTCGTGCTTGCTGCCGTTCCTCATGAACGTAGTGGCCGCGATGCCGCTCGAATCCGCCCATATTCTGCTAGCCCTGTATGATGCGGGCAAGCTGGACTTGGTGACAGGCGAGGTGGAGGTGGAAGAGAATCCGGGACCGGCAGGCCGGACTACCATCCTTGTTTCGGACGGGGAGAAAACAAATCGAGCCAGCTACCGGATGTTCGTGAATTGTAGCGGCCAAAAGCCGCTGGAGCTGGATGAGTATCCATTTCAAGAACTGATCGTCTCCGGCCTGGTCCGACGCGCCCGAGCCCGTTTCAGCGATCCGGGAACAGGTCTGGGAGTGGTACCGGAGGAGAGGAGGGACCTTGTGTTTCAAGACGCTGGTCACATTTATCATGCCACCGGAGGGGTGGATATTGACCGGGCCTGTCGATTGATCAATGCCGAAGGGAAACCAGACCCGCGGCTTTTTGATATCGCCTTTCCTCATACTTCGGGAGTCAGGCCCTATTCCTACGGGCTGCAAGCATGCAGTGATACCAGCAGGATTGTCGTGGAAGCGATGGTCTCAGAGTTTCAGGCAAGGGGCACTGGACAATGAGGACAATGGTAAGCCGACGGAGGTTTGCCCCAGAGCCTGGGTGAGTGCTGGATCCCAAACCAGGATCCATGTTAGCTGCGGAATCAATGGCATCGCTCCCAAACGAGTGATTATTCCTCGAAGTCGGGTGTCGGCTCAATGGCGGACCCATATCGGTCCATAGGCTTTCTTCGCTCGTTTGATGTGATACCAGCCTGCTCGCACCGCATTGCGTGCCTGACTCCATCTGAGCCGCGACCGGCCTTTGGCTTGGCACCATTCGCGGAAAAGCTGATCCTCGGCTATTTCAAAGATGGTCTCGGAACTGTAATTTTCCGAACCTTGTTGATAAGCGGGAAAATAATCCGCGAATGTGAAATCATGATCATAGTAGGGTTCATTGCGGTATTGCTCCTGCCAGTAAATCGCAATCGAGTAAGCCGTGTCGCTACTCGATGTCCATTTGGATGGCGTCGTTATGATGCCCCAAGGGTGGAGTTTGACCAATTGAAGAAAGGAGAGTCGGATATTCTGGCCGAAAATCCTGCAGGCGGCATGCCAAGGCCAGTGTTCCCACTTTTTCGCCCGATCGTATCATTCGCCGACCTTTGATGAATGCGTTTCACGCCGCCTCAGTGCGAAATGCCAGATCCACCAGACTGAGAGATCGACATTCGTCTTCACCCACTTGACTTAGCTGGAATTGACCTCAGAAAATCACGCAGGCATTGTCAAATTGCTCATGGCGATGCAACTGTAGATTAAGGGCTCACGCGCGCACGGTTCAACGCATTTCGGACCGACAAAAAATGGCAACCTGGATGGCATGCCCTTAGCGACAGGAATACCTGCTCGCTTCAATTCTGAAGGAGCCAAAAACCGCACCACGATTATGAAATTCTCATCAACGAATCGATATTCCATGTCCGCCATTCTTCTCGCTGCCACCTGCTCTTTGGCCACCGCGGATGAGTCTCTCCCGCGCCCCGGGCAACCGCAGGCCCCAGTGCCATCTGAAGCCGACACCCCACGTGCCCCCTCCAAGCCGGAGGGTTCCGTTGAGGAAGAACTGCTTCCGGGGGAGGTCCCCCGCAATCCGGTGTTCGCAAAGGAACTGAAGGAACTCGCCGAGCGCGTGACTGAGCATAAGAAGCAGTCTGTAAGCATCGTCACCACCGGTCGGCCTGATCCACAAATGCAGGCGGTCCTCGACGAACTTTCATCGCTTGGCGGCAAGCCGCTCGAATCGCTCTCGGCAGAGGAAGCACGTCGCCAACCTTCGCCCGCAGATGCTGCTAACAATCTGGCCAAGCGAAATGGGGTGACTCCCAAGGAGATCGGCAAGATTGAGGATGTCGACATCAAACTCCGCAGCGTGGATCTCAAAGGCCGTGTGTATCGCCCCAAGGGAGACGGTCCATTCCCGGTGATCCTCTACATCCACGGTGGCGGATGGGTAGTTGCTGACTTGGACACCTACGACGCGACGCCGCGAGCCCTATGTGGGCAGACCGGGGCGCTCGTGATTTCCGCCCATTACCGCCAGGCCCCCGAGCACAAGTTTCCGACGGCTCACAATGATGTTTATGGAGCCTATCAATGGACGCTCGAAAACGCCGGCCGCTGGAGCGGCAATGCGCGAAAGGTCGCCGTGGTGGGGGAGAGTGCGGGCGGAAACATGGCGGCCTCGGTCTGCATCATGGCACAGGCGGATGGAAAGCAGATGCCCGTGCACCAAGTGTTGGTCTATCCGGTCGCGGATACCTCCATGGATACTCCTTCATACATCGAGAATAAAAATGCCAAGCCCCTCAACGCCGCGATGATGAAGTGGTTTTTCGACCAGACGCTTGCCATTCCCGCCGACGTGACGGACACCAAGGTGGCATTACTTAAAGCCAAGTCTCTTAGGGGCCTTCCGCCGGCCACGATCATTACGGCGCAAATCGATCCCCTACGCTCGGAAGGGGAGGCCTTGGCAAAGAAGATGGAAGCCGACGGCGTGAAGGTCGCTTACCGCAACTACGACGGGGTGACTCACGAGTTTTTTGGAATGGGAGCCGTGGTGGACAAGGGGGCGGATGCATTGCAATGGGTCAGCTCGGAGTTGAAAAAGTCATTTGCCGAGCAAGGAGATTAAACTTCGTCCGCCGCTACGGGAAAGTCGCGTCGCGGACGCGGTTGTTACTTTGATTTGCTCTTCGTGAATCGCGTGCCAAATCCGCCAACCCAGTAATCATCACCGGGTGAATTGAGCGGCTGACGTTCTACAAAATTACGCCCAATGGTGCCGGAACTCATGCTACCTGATCCCGATCCTTCGTTCATAGTGCCATCTCCTAACAAGGAACCGCTGTCCGGCCGCAGAGCCGGGCTACTGGTGCCGGTCTTCGCCATGCGGCATCGGGACGATTTCGGTATCGGCGACACGCGGGCGGTCCGGGAGGCGATTGATTTCTGCGCGGAGAATTCATTCACAGTCCTCCAGTTGTTGCCGGTGCACGAGACTTTCGGCGATCACAGTCCCTACAACCCCATCAGTGCGCGGGCGTTGTCACCAGCTTACATCTACCTTGCTCCAGCGGAAGTGCCGGGGCTGTCCGCCGAGGATCTGGATCGGGCGGCTCCCCAAGCATGGCTCGCCCAGCTCAGGACCGGCATCGTCAAGCACGGCTCCGTGCATCCGCTCAAGATACAGATTCTTCAACTCGCCTGGCATCGTTTTCTCACCGCTGGCGAGAGCCCGGAAATGACGGAGTTCCGTGACTTCACCGACCGGGAAAAGGATTGGCTGGACCATTACACGATGTTCCGACTGCTCATCCGCGAGTATGAGGGAAACACGGAGTGGCTCGACTGGCGGCCGGAGCACCGGACTTGGCAGGGCGCGCGCGAGTGGATCCTGCAACATCCGGACCGCGAGGAACTCGAAGACATCCGCGAAGGCTATGCCTACGCCCAGTGGATCGCCCACCGCCAGTGGACCGCCGTTAGGGAATACGCGGATCTCAAGGGAGTCATGTTGATGGGGGACATTTCCTTCGGTGTGGGGCGGGGCAGTTCCGACGTTTGGGGTAATCCGGAGCTGTTTGATCTCGACTGGAACATGGGGTCCCATCCGTTGGTTCACTTCGACACCAGCAAGGACGCCGAGCGCTGGGGCCAGAACTGGAACTTGCCCGCCTACCGCTGGGAGAACCACCGCTCCACCGGCTTCGCCTGGCTGCGGGGCCGGGTGGCTGCGGAGAGCCGGCTCTTTCATCTGTGCCGCCTCGATCATCTGCGCGGCTATTTCCGCGCCTACATGTTTCCCTGGCCGGGTGGCGCGCGGCACTCCGAGTTTTCCAATCTAACGTCCGAGGAGGCCGCGCTTAAGACCGGCGGCCGCCTGCCGCGTTTCGTTCCGGGACCCGATGCCGACCCGGTCTCCGCAAAGATGAACGAACTCCAGGGCCTGGAGATCATCTCCGTGATCCGGGCAGCCGCCGGCCCGATGGAACTCATCGCCGAGCTCATGGGCGACATGCCGGTATATATGAGCCGCGCGCTGAACGAACTCCCGCTCGCCAACTTGGTTTTCCCACAGCTGGAACAGGGCAGGGGAATCGCGGATCCAGCCGCCCTCCAGCTCCGCGAACTGGGCCTCGTCACCTACGCGAACCACGATAACGCGCCGCTCGCCACCACCTACCTCCGGTTGCAGCGGGCTGCCGCGCTCGACCCTGCTGGCCCGCAGGCGGCCGAACTGGCATGGCTTCTCGGCTTCATCGGCTGGACAGAAGACCCGCCGGAAGTCCTCGATGAACGGCTGCTGCAATCCTTCCACGAGGCGCTTTTCAAGACTCGGTGCAAACTCGCCGTGCTCATGTGCAGCGATCTGTTGGGCGTGCCGCTGCGGTTCAACCTGCCGGGAAGCTACGGAGTCGAGACGTGGTGTGACCGACTGGACCTGCCGTTTCCGGACTATGCGAACCACGCCGTCTTCAGCCCCCGCATCGCCGCCGCCCGGCAGCTCATCGGTGCCAGCGGCCGTGTGTGATGGTCCGCGAACGCTTAGGCGACGAATTCACTTTATTTGCGCCCATCCTGTTCATCTGCGGCTGATTTTCCTCCCCTTAAAATCGGCGGAACCGCGCCGCTTTGCGCTCTTCCGCCCGGTCATCGAACAATGCTCCGTAAAGAAAGATACTTCCCCACTCTTCAGGGAGTTTCGTGTTCCTGAATGGGTGGGGAAGTGATGCATCCGGGCGTATTCGCGTGATGCAAAAGAATAGCGTATCACCTCCAGTTCGCGGGAAATCGGTAGTGACTGGAAGTGAAACTCAAAAAAACGCGCGGTCTTTCACCCAATCATGCTTTCCAGCACGGCGATGTGTTTTTGAAGGCGCGGAATGAGGGTGTCGCGGAAGACAACCTTGATTTCATCCACCACGTGGGGGTCATTCAGAGCCGCCTCATATTCCGAAATTCCGTGTTCCTCACCTTGCATTAGAGCAGAGAGAGTGGGCGACTCGCCGAGAAGCGCGGCAGCCCCGGTGACGGTCTGCGCGAAGCGGCCCCAAGCGCCTGACTCCGTGTCGGGAACGGCCCCCATGGCGGAGACGTGGTCGCGCAGCGCCACCACGCTTTTTCCGTGATCCTCCAGAATCAGTTGTAGGGATTCCCTGTGGCGTGAGTCCTCGATCTTTCCGAGGGCCTTCCGGTAGCTTTCGATGGCGGAGATTTCGCCGCGGAGGAGTTTGTTGCAAACATGGGCACAAGTGGAGGTATGGTTCATAATAGTAATATGGGATTTCGAGGACCTCACTTTGCAGGTATCGTTCCGAACGGAATTCCAATGAATCCACGCGCTTGACGGATGTGGATCGTGCGATTCTGCCTGGTTTTCTCTGCCTTTTGCAATCCCCGCGGACCTGTGGCGGCGGTGGATCAATACACTAGGGGAGATTTCATGGTGAAGGCGGCGATCGATGACCGTGGTTCTCGGTCCAGCCGATAAATCAAGCCAGATCCCCATCCCTAATGCCGCGCTCCCATCCTGCTCTTCCAAGAGACGGACCGCCGCTGCCTGAAGGCGCCATCATCCATCTCCAAGGATGCAGCCTGCCCCCGCCAGCGGGTGAAAAATGCATGGTTGCATGATGACGGTCATTCCCGTGATGCCCGGAAACCAAGGTTTCATGAGGTCCCGGGGTCTTCCGGTGGCTTTGGTATGGCGACTGCAAAACCGGATTCTGTCTTTGGCTTTTCACAAGGAGTAGCCAATGCAAATCGAACTAAAAACCAATAATGAAAATGAAACCATTCATCATCGCAGTCAGCGTCCTCGGCATCGGCAGCATGTCCCTGATGGCGCAGGCACAAAAAACCGAAAAGGCCACCGACGTCACCAAGAATGCGGACGGCAGCGTGACTAAAACCGAAACCACCACCACCACCTTCACTCCCGACTCACGGACCAAGGCGGTCAAATATTTCGACGCTTACAAGGGTAACCCGCATGGACTACCTCCGGCATGGGCCGCAAAGGTGCGGGTGAAAGATGTGCCTACCGCTTGGCGGACATCCATCGCTCCGGGAATTGTCGTGCAGGAGACTGACCGGTCCTATCTGGTGGAAGCGCCTGATGATTTGATCAGCGTGCTCCCCGCCCCAAGGAGCGGAATGCGCTACTACGTGGCAGGAAGCAACATCGTGGCGGTGGATTCCAATTACCGGGTGGTGGACTCCATTCCGATCCCATCCATAAAATTCGTAGCGGATTAATGGTTAAAAACAACGGGGACGTGCCAGTCAACGGCCGGGAATCTTTACAGGGTTCCGGGCTGCTGCAGCACGTCCTCTCTAACTTTAAGAATACTTCCTTCGGCGGGGATGGCACCTTCACACTTCTGCCTTGGCTTGGTCGACATCCAAATGCAACGCCGTCGGCCCGGATGCTCGTCAAATGAACCGACAACAGTTGTCTTGAGATGAAACCGAACCTCGTTGTTTTCCAGCCTTACCATGTCCAGTTAGACAACGTGATCGAGGAATTTTGCGAGAGCTTCTGCGACACGCATTATGTCTATCTAGTGCGGCCTCATTCCAAGCTCCGCGGTGACTCACCGGCGGGGGTCCGGTTTCTGAACCACTCGCTTGAGGGGCTCCCGGGTTTTGGAAAGGTGGACACCGCCATCGCCGTGGGCGATCCGGAGGTAGTCGCGCGACTGAGGGAGAGTTATCCGACTTCGAAACTGGCCGTGTGGCACCCCGCGGAAAACGGCGATGTGCCGGACAAGATTCTCTCCCTCCTCAGACCCACCGTGCTCCGCGGTGACTTTGGTGGAGCGGTAGAACCTGATTTCGCCCAGGCGATTTGATGTGCCTGCTTTTGTCCTCATAGGGTGCAATTAGCGCGATTCAGAAGAGGCATTTTGCCAAGTTATTCGGTAGCTGTCCTTCCAGTTGCTTGGGTAAGTCCCGGGGAAATGGGGGTTTCCCCGCTTGGTCCGCTTTCTGCAATGGAAAATTCGCCCGGTGTTTTGCACCGCTGCCCGAAATCACAAACCACTAACCTAACCGCGTCATGTTACATTATTCCTTGGTCTTCCTTGTCATCGCGATCATTGCCGCAATCCTCGGCTTCGGCGGCATTGCCGGTGCCGCTGCCGGGATCGCCAAGATTTGTTTCTTTGTCTTCATCGTAATCTGGCTCCTTGCGCTTCTGCTTGGGAAAAAAGCCGTTTGAGCGATTGAAAGCCCTTGGAGGATCCATCAGAGCCCTATTTCCAAAAAGCCGGTGGTTGGTCTTCGTCGACCGCCGGCTTTTTTGTGCAGAGCTTGCACAGCCGCATCAAGGAAGCGGTGAATTGGCCGCCGGGGTATTCCAGCCGTGTCCAGTTTGTTATCTCCTATCCAATGCCGGCGGCGCATTTCGGGCATCGTCCGATCCTTTTCCAGCAAGAGAGGCGAGCACGCGGGGAAGGATTGCGGACCTGATGAGGGCGGGGGCGATGGATTTTCCCAACACACCGAGCGCCGCCATGAAAACCGCGCCGAGCAATGGCTTGGGCGGGGCCTTGGTGTCGGAGACGGTCACCCGACGGAGCGTAGGGCCAGGTGACCGTTTCCCGCGAGACAGGAGCCACGCGGGAACGATCCCCGCCGTGAAAGCGAGCGCGACCACTAAGATTGCATGGCGATCGACCACGCCATGCATCATTCGTGCAGGGGCGAGCTGCTTTCGCAAATGATGCAGCTCGGAGCTCATCTCGGCGCGTCCTTGTGAAAGCGCGGTGAGTGCCTGCTGCCTTAGTTCGTCGTGTTTCTTGTTTTTAGCCATGCTCGGTCTTTTTTCAACTCGTTGATACTGTCGGCAAACCAGCGTGCTGTGGTGAGGCGTCTCCACATCAGAATTCCGGCTGCTAGCGCCACGAGGACGTGTAAGCCTCCGGCGACGCCCGCAGCTTTGAGCCAGGACCACCCGAGCCACTGGTTCAGCACTCCCACGAACGTCGTCGCAAGCAGCAGCCAGCCCGCGAAAACCGCTACCACGGCCACGGCCAGCCAGATTGCCAGGCTGATCACGTGCTGCATGGCTTCTCTCGCTTCAAGGCTCAGCAGCAGGCCGCGGCCTTCGAGATACTTCAGGACCGGAGTTAACAACCGGTGCGATGACCCGGGAGGGGCGGCGCGATTTCCCGCCGGGGCCATGGGAGCGCTGCCAACGGCGGGCGCGGCGGGCGGCAATCCTTGGTGAGCGCTTTCCTCCGCGGTCACGCGCCGCGCATGTGCCGCCGGCTCCGTGACACCCTCGTCTGCTTCTGCATAGACCTGGGTGAACTCGGCGCCGAAAAACAAAATGCACGACGTGTAATAAACCCACAGCAGCAGCAGCACCACCGCTCCCGCCGCCCCATACGAGCTGGCGGCACCCTCCCGCCCCAGATACCAGCCCAAGCCGGTCTTGCCGACCTCGAATAACAGCGCGGTGATGAGCGCTCCAAACCACACATGCCGCCAGCGGATCTGCGCGTCGGGCAGCACTTTGAAAATCATGGCGAAGAGCACGGTCACGAGGCCTAGGGAAATGACAAAAGCGGCCGCACTCCACACGAAGGCGGGCAGTGGCAGCACACTTTCCAGCCGATGGTTCAGTCCCGCGACGGCCGTGCTGAGCATGAGTGAGATCAGCAGCAGGAATCCAATGACCAGTACCATTCCGAAGTTCAGGAACTTCCCGCGCGCCATCGCGAGCATGCCCCGGCCGGGCTTGGGCTCGACCCCCCAGATGGTATTGAGCGCGTCCTTGAGTTCGCCGAATACGCCCGATGCGCCCAGTAGCAGCATCACGAAACCTGAGACGGTCGCCACGACGCCCTGTGAGGGTTTGGAGGCGCTCTCCACCATCGACTGGATCGCTTCGGCGGATTGCGCGCCCACATAGCTTTTCAGCCCCCCGTAAAGTTCACCGGTGACGGCCTCCTCTCCCAGCACCAGCCCGGCGATGCCTATGGTGATGACCAACAGCGGGGCGATCGAAAATATGGAGTAGTAGGCAAGGGCGGCGCTGAGTCGCAGCGCCTTGTCCTCCATCCAGTCGCTTAGGGTACGCTTGAACATCTGGAGCCAGCGGTTTTGCATGATCGCTTGGAAGTGCATGGGTTCTATTGCTGGGATTGGAAACCTCTATCTCCGCAAGATCGGAGCGATCGACACACGGGCATTTCCTGAAAGGTGGGCGTAGGATGAAACCCGCCTGGCGAACCAGGCGGGTTTGATGGACCAATTACGAGCGATGGACGGTCTATCTGCCATCACCGTCGGCATCGCCGGGCAAGGCGCGTTCCACGCGGTGCCAGCCGGCCCGGACGGCATACCGGGCGTCTTCCCAGCGCAGCTTGGAATTTGGATGCTTTTCCGCCCAGGTCCTGGCGAGTTCCGGCTCGGCATCATCGTAGGCAGTCCCAGGGAGGCGATTGTAGCCCTCATAGCCCGTCCGATAGGCGGGGCCATAATCCTCATAATCATAGTTTTCGTCCCGATAGATCTCGTTCTGATAGTTCTCCTTCCAGTAGGCGTCTTCCGCGGTGGGATCCACCGCTTCGCCCGCCGCATGGCCGGCGGCCGCACCTGCAATGGCTCCGATCACTCCGCCCACGGCCATTCCAATGGGGCCGCCGACGGCTCCGATGGCGGCTCCCGCAGCCGCTCCGCCGGCACTTCCAAGACCGGTGCCCACGGGGTGGGATCCCGGTTCGCCGGTGATGGGGTCGCGGTTGGCATCCTTCTCCAAATCGTTTTTAGTTGGGTTATCTGTTTTCATAGCGCCGTTCCATTAGCAATCGACAGACCATTCACCCCCGTGTCGGGTAGGCAGGGCGGAAACCTTGTGCTCATCGGGAAAACCCATTCCTGAAAGCATCCCGGCGACTTCATCGTCCTTCCGGCAAGGGATGCATAACGCAGCGGATCGTTGCAAAAGCCGATGGAAAACAAAATCCGTACTGCGAGTGACCGGAGGATCACGGAGGCCCGCGGAGGTTCACTTCGGCTGTCAGGCAATTTACTTCACGGCTCAGTCCGTTCATCCGTTCTGGCTGCGAAGTGCATGCTCCGCGTCGCATCCTACCGCTCCTTGCATGTTAGGGACTTCTGCGGATCGCCCGAAAACCCTCGTGAATCCAATACCCGCCGCCACGGCACGCCATCTGCGACGTTTCCGCTGCCCCGGGAACCCTCCCGCGGCAACGTCAACCAACCAACTGCCCCAACGAACCATGATCACCAACCTCGAAGAACTCTACTTTGATCAACTGCGCGATCTCCACAGCGCCGAGACTCAACTCATTGTCGCACTTCCCGAGATGATCCACCATTCCAGCGACGACCGCCTGCGCCAGGCGTTCACTGACCACCTGGAGGAAACGAAGAACCACCTCGTCCGCCTCACCACGATTTTCAACGGTCACCGCCTCACTCCGGAAGGCGAGGAATGCGATGCCATGAAAGGTCTCATCAAGGAGGCGAAAAAACACATTCCGGAAACGGAACCCGGCGAGGTGAGGGATGCGGTACTTATCGCCTGCGCTAACCGGGTGGAGCACTACGAGATCGCCGCCTACGGGGTCGCCAAGGCCTTCGCCTTGGCGCTCGGCTTTGATGATGCCGCCGCCCTGCTGGACGAAACACTCGATGAGGAGAGAGCCGCGGACGAAAAGATCACCCACATTGCAATGGGCGGGATTTTCACCACCGGCATCAACGAGGAAGCCATTCACTGATTGCGTGGACGGGCCATCCGCGCCCGGCAAGGATGCGGCCGAGTTGTTCTTCGAGAAGAACGGCATCGCCATCACCGCCATCCTTTTGAAAAGAGTTTGCCATTCCATTCGATTCGGTCCCGTTCCAGCGAAGGGTCGCACCGGATTTGTCCATCCGAATGACGTGCAGGCCCCCAACCGCCCTAGGAAGCCGGCAAGCCGCTGACCAGGAGCAACGCATGCAGCTGCTCGAAGCGAACGCCGGCGGATCCTCTTGGTTCGAATTCAATAAAAGCACTTGGAATACGGAGGACTCGAAGCGCAACGCCTTCCTCCTCGCCAATGGAGACTTCTGCATTGTGACGATGGAGTTCGTCATCCACCAGGTGTAAACCCGCAAAGGCGGAAAAGACAAAGGGACAAGGGTGGGAAACCGAACGGACGAAGGGATTCTGAGCCCATGACCCCTGGGGAAGTAATGAGTGCCCGGTCCGCAGAATGCGGGGTGAGCGATCGCGAGCTTATACCCCAGAGTGGGGTTCGCCATTTTTGATGAGCCGGCTAGCGCAGGCACTGGATTGCCTAAGGGCCAGCCGGTGAGGGCTTCGCCATTTTGATGAACCTGCTACCGCAGGCACTGGATTGTAGTCCGTGAAGTAGCTTCACCATCGCAATTCGCCCGCATCAGTCGGCATTTTGCATTCTCCGCCGTCACGTGGTTGCGGGGTGGTCCCGCCAATTCAAGGGTTCGCACGGTTCAGGCATCTGGCATACTTACTGCGAAGGGTTCGGGGTCAAAAATGGCAGCCAACCATCATTCCCCCAAGAGCACACTGATGAATCACGACCCCTCCGCCGAACTGCTGTTTGCCCGTCTGCGCGATATCTACGGCTTGGAAAAACAGTTGGTCCAGTCCCTCCCCTCATTCTCCGCCATCACCCGCGACAGTGAGCTTCGCGAACGGATCGAGGAAATGGCCCGGCGCAGCGTGGACCGCACCGGACGGCTGCTTGCCCTTTTCGCGACCCACCGTGTGCGATTGGGGATCTGCCTGGACGAGGGTCTCAAAGCCATGATCTCAGGGGCTAACATGCAGCTTGCCGACATGGAGGATACTGCCACCCGTGACGTCCTGGTGGCCGCCCACTGCCTGCGCGCCGCCCACGACGGCCTTGCCGCTTGCGAAGAGGCCGCCTGTCTTGCCAGCAGATCCGGCTTCATATCCGAGTGGGAAGTGCTGGCAAATCTGTTTATCGAGCAGCAGGACACGGTCCAATGCTTCGAGCACATCGGAGCCCGCCTGTTTGATGAACAAGTGCGGCTTGCCAAGCGCCGCCGCAAGGTAGCCAAGTCCCACCGTTTACCTCTGCATCCCGAAAGGGGCGTTTCCTATCAGCTCCTCGATACCGTGAGCACCGGTAGGGGATCGGAGGGTTTTAATGCCGCCCTGTCGCGTTAGTGGATTCCTGGGATGGGGAAGGAAAAATGTCCCTTGAAATTTTCACAACTCATCGAATGATGCCCCGCTATCCGTTTTGGCTCTCAGGGCTCTCGAAACCCATACCCGGGGGCGCAGCTAACACCGCTGGTCATCACCCGTGCCGCAGACATAGGTCGGAATGGTGCCGGATGTTGGGCCGGATTCCGGGTATCACCCGGGCTTTGAATTTTCCAAATCCGGAAGACGCGGTGCCGTTTTCATGACATCTTCCGGAGACATGACTTCTGGCAATCCTGATTTCATCCATGTGTTACGGCGGACGGCAAATGCGCTGGAGACCCACATGGATCAAACCCGCCAACGGGTATCCCGCGCGTTGGGAACGAACTCCGCGCGCCAGCTCGCCGCCTATGTCGGCTACGGCGCGGGCGGGACGATGCACGTCAGCGGGCGGGTGCTAGCCAATGCTCCCTACGGCGGACCGCTGGAGCACGATGGATGGTGGGAGAACCTGGCGAACACGTTCCGGCGCTGGGAAAGCGACGAGTTGCCCGGCGCTCCGGTGACACTTCGATCCGGGAGTCAGGAACATACCGTGCTAACCGATGAAGAGGGTTACTATCAAGCGTCCTTCGCATACGACCCAGGTTCCGACAAGGTGATCGAGTGGCGGACGGTCGAAGCGCGGACCCGCGGAGCGGACTCGGAAATCGAGGCGGTGCACCCGGTCATGATTCCGCCTCGCCAAGCGGATTTCGGCATCATCAGCGATCTCGACGACACGGTGATCCACACCGGCATCACCAGCCTGCTCCTTGCCGCGAAGCTGACGTTTCTGGAAAACGCGAAAACCCGGAAACCGCTCGACGGCGTTGCCAAGCTCTATCAGTCGTTCCAGCGGGGATTTTCAAACGGGCCGGTGAACCCGCTTTTCTATCTATCAAGCTCGCCGTGGAACCTGCACGATCTGCTGGTGGATTTTCTCCGTCTCAACGAAATTCCGGCGGGTCCCTTGTTCCTCAGGGATCTCGGACTGGATGATCGCAAATTCATCACGGGAAGCGGTCATGGGCACAAGTTGGAGCAGTCGCTCGAATTGATGGCTGCGTATCCCTCCCTCCAGTTCGTCCTGGTGGGTGATTCCGGACAGCAGGATGCGTCGATCTATGCAGAGGTTGCGAAACTCCGGCCGGGACGGGTCAGGGCGATCTACATCCGGGACGTGGATCCGGGTTTGTTCTCCGACCGGGATGCCGCGGTCGAAGCGGCTGTCGAACTGGCTGCCGCCTGTGGGGTGCCAATGATCCTCGCAGCTGATAGTGAGTCGATCGCGGAGCACGCCCGCCGCATTGGATTGATTCCGGCAAAAGCGGAAGAAGCGGTCAGCATCGAGGTCGGAACCGACCAGCACCTTCCCGAAACCGGCGAGCAGGCGGTCAAGGATGCAATCGATTCCATCCTGCCCTAGCGGGAGGAGGAACCCGGCCGGGATAAAACCGAATGAGATGACCGGTGACCAACTGTCCGGGTGCTTTTCCAGCATGTGCTAGAGAAGTATCCGGAGGCGCAAAGGCGGAGTCTTTGAAACAATGGTATTCTCTGCGCCCCTTGACGGCCTTTGCGATGAACTCTTGAATCCTGCCGGAAACCGGCGGGAAGGAGCGCGGTGATATCGAATTCTGATGGAGCTTTTCACGGATTGAGATCCACCGCCGCCCGGATGCTGCCGTCCATGTAGAAGGGGACGGACTCATGGGCGTGGGCGATTTTCCAAAAGCCCGCCACCTTGCGGAAGCCGAGGGTGAGGCGATACCAGAAAGCCGTTGGTTCGTCATCGGTTTTGGTTCCGGTGAGATGAACCAACGCGTGACCCCAGGCGACGTCACCACTGCCGGCAATTGTCAAATCCCGGAGATCGTGGCCGATAGGGCCCGTAAAAGTGGCGAACCAATCGGTCAGGTTTTCCTCGAGCGGGGTGTCTGCGAACGAGGGAGGTGCCAGATAGAACCCGACGAAGTCCGGCAGGAACTGATCCGCCACCCTGCGGACGTCCTCCCGGCGGATACAATCCGCCCGGGCCCCCACCACGGATTTGATTTCCCCGTCATTCACGGATTCCAGGGTATCTGAGCCGAAGTAAACCTTGATGTGGCGGATTTTTCCATTTTCGACAGTGAAGCACTCCACGTTCCGGAACGATCGCCCGTCGCGAATGGTGGCCTTGTAGCGGACGATGGCTTCGTTTCCCTCCACTAGCAGCCTCTCGATTTCAAAGGAATCGAGTTGCTCGCTATTCGGCCAGCAGCGTTGGAAATAGGTATGGCGGTCGATGTGGTCATCGACGGGGCTGCTGAACGTGAGATCGTGGGCACCACGATGGAGACACCGTGTTTTTCACAAGCGGGGAACAGGCGGTTGACGGAGTTCTCGTGCCTCATCAGCGAACACTGGGTGGCGGCGGGGAAAATGTCAGGATGGGCGACTTCGAGTGCCTTGAGGATGGGCTCGATGGTGTTCACGCCGAAATCCCAGTCCTTGATGAGTCCCTCGTCGCGCATGCGGGTGAGTTCGGGCATCGCACCCTTGGCGGCGATGTCAAAGAAGTCGGTCCACTTGTCCTTCATGTCGCCATTGTCCGGAGAAAGATCGTGGATGAACACGACGGCGACGCCGCCGAGTCCGAAGCGCACGGGAGGCCGATAGTAGTCACCCGTTTTTTCGCAATCAGGCTTCAAGGAGGGTGTTTCCGCGGCGAATGCCTCGGAGGTGGAGGCAACGACGCCGGCCAAGCTGGCGGCAAGGATGAAGTCGCGACGTGAGGTTGTATCGTTCATGTTAGACCTGAATTTCCCAAATTTCATATGGCATTTTCAGTAGCTCAGGGTGTCAGGAAGCGCTCGATCACCCGTGCGGTCTTGTCCGGGGCTTCTTCCGGGGCGCTGTGGCCGCAGTCGTCGAAGACGACAAGCTTGGCTTTGCGCAAGTGGGTGGTGCTGCTGCGGATGGTAGCTAGTGGGACGAGTTTGTCGTGTTGCCCTGCCACAATCAGAATAGGCTGCCTCAACAAGTCACCGGCGGGCAGGACGGAGGTCATCTTGGCATTCATGGCTCGGCCGAAGCCGTGGTAGGCATCGCTGAGGCCTTCAACGAGGAGTTGGTTTCGATAGACCTCGCTATCGGCGAGGCGTGGCATGTCGGGTTTATGAAAGGCGTCTTCCAGCAACGACTGATATCTGCGCGGGGATGACAAGTAGAGTCGCAGAAAGGGATACATCAGATAGCGAGCCGGCGGAAAGCGCATCGCCAGCGGCATCGGAGCGACGGAGGTGGCGGGACTGATGAGCACCAGCCGACCGACTCGCCGGGGCTGCATTTCCGCGACGCGATGTGCAACGACTGAGCCGAAAGAGTGGCCCACCAGATCGACCTTGTCGAGGTCGAGACGGTCGAGGGTTGCCCTAACAAGCTCTGCCTGTCCATCCAGGTCGTAGGCATCAGGGTTGTGGGGTCGCTGTGTGTAGCCGAAGCCATTGAGGTCGAGCGCAAACACACGATGGTATCGCGCGAGGAGCGGCGCGAGGAGACGAAAGCTGTAGGTGGAGGAGCAAAACCCATGGATGAGCACGACTGGCGAGCCGTGCTGTCCAAAGCGCTCGACATGGACTCGTTGACCGGAAGAGGAGGTGACGAAATTCACCGGCCGCGAGGTGACGATGGGAACGTGGGGACGTAGGGGCTGGCAGCAAGCAAGCAAAGGCGCGAGGAGTAACAGGAAAGCGCGTGCGATGTGCAAGTGATGGACCAGCAGCCGTGGCATCGTCTGCATTGTGGCGATCAAGCGTGCTGACCGCGGTGAGTACCCTCGAGAATTTCTTCACACATCTTATCACAAAAATCGGCGAGATCATCGGGAGACCGGGAAGTCGTGAGCCCTTGATCCACCACCACGCTGCGGTCCTCCCAGTAGGCCCCTGCGTTTTCCAAGTCGACCCGAATCGAGGGATAGGAAGTCAACGTGCGCCCGTCCACCAGATTTGCCTCGATCAGAAGTTGGCCGGCATGACAGATAGCAGCAACGGGCTTCTGTTGTTCAAAGAACTCGCGGGTGAATTCCAACGCGTCCGGATCGGTCCGCAACTTGTCGGAGTTGATCACTCCGCCTGGCAAGACCAGTGAGTCGTAATCGTTCGCAGAGACCTCAGCGAGAATTTTGTCCACCTTTCGTTTCTCTCCCCAGCCCTTATCGAGCCATCCGCAGATAGTTCCAGCTTCGGGAGCCACGATGTCGACATGCGCACCACAACTTTTCAGTGCCTGGACGGGAACATCCAGCTCCGACTGCTCGAACCCATCCGTCGCAAGCACGGCAACGCGCTTTCCGAAGAGATTATACTTTGTCTTCAGTTGATTGAAATCCGTTTTCATGGTCCTCCATTTATCGCAAGATCTGTACCTGGTTCTACAATCCCCGTATCTTTAGGATTTTTTAAGAAATGTCCTACATTTTACAACCCGTGAGGGGGTGCATATTGCATCCAATTGTTTGCAATTCGCATCCCGGCAGATCACTTGATAGAGTCCCAATGAAGACCCCCGGAAATTCCTTGAAGGAAGCGGCAAATGGGTAAAATTAGTGCGCCATGAATTCACCCAAAAATTACCCGGACAATCCGTTGCCATGGAAACAGATCGTGGCCAAAGCGGTCCACGACATGCGCACTCCGCTTTCCACCATACGCACTTCGTTGGAAATCCTCCGCATGCTGCCCCCGGACTCCGACCAATACGGGAAAATGTTGGGCATCCTCGACTCACAGGTGAAGGAGATCTCCGGGCAGCTTGAGACTTTGATGACCACCCCGGAATCCTACCTGCCCCCGCCATCCCGCGTGGAGTGAACCGGTGCAGGCCGTTCAGACGCGAGTCCGCAGTCATTCGCGGAGGATGTCCAAATTGGCGGGCTTTGCGAAGTGCTCGTCAAACCCAGCGGCCAAGGCGGTGTCCCCATCGTTTTCACTGCCGTAACCCGTGATGGCTACCAAAAAGGCGTGATTCATTTCCGGAATCGTGCGGCTCCTGCGGGCTACCTCGTGATCGTAGATCGAAGGTAGTCCGATGATGACTCTCGACCCCGGCGGCCACCTCGCCGAAAAGGCTGAAGCCGGACGCAACGGCATCACGCAGATCAAGTTACGCAAGGCCGGCGGCGAACTCAGGCCGGATGTGCTGACCTACTGCGGCGACGCTGTCAGGATGTTCGAGGCCATGCCCAAGGAGGAAGTGCAGCGCATCACCTTGGAGATTGCTATGCTGGGCGGGAAAGGGTTGTCTGTCACCGGCACGTTCATCAAACACCAACTGCGCTCAATTCCCCGAGACTTTTCGGGACTTCACCTTCTACGCCTCGAATACGTCGGCTTCAAAATCATCGACCTCACCGGGGATACAGGCTTTCTTTCAATGAGTTTTAACAGCAGATGATGGATGAATGTGACGAGAAAGTGAAGGATCATGATCCCCTGTCCGTGTTCGCATGCTCCCTCGCCTAGAAGGCACCAAAAACCCTCATTCGCAGACCGTGATGTGGGAAACCTAGTGTCTCGTAAAATTTTATTTGGTGGTTAGTGAATTTTAAAATTGTACGATTCTGAGAATGTGTACAATCGGACAGGTGCCCGCCAAAATACACCGAATCAGGCTATCCAAATCCGAACGTCATGAACTCGAAGCCC
>JANPKJ010000038.1:0-206917 GCA_031425955.1 Akkermansiaceae bacterium
GGTCGGATTCACTCCCTCCGCCGAGTGGCTGGCGTCTTGGCAGGCCGCAAATCCGGGGCTGGAAGGACGTATTCCGCTGCTGATGCCCGGGCGGCTGACGCGGTGGAAAGGCCAGGAGGATTTCATCCGGCTCATCGCCAAATTGATCGAATCAGGTCCGCCCGTTCACGGCCTGATCGTCGGCGAGCCGCATCCCAAAAAACTCGCCTTCCTCGACGAGCTCAAGGAACTCGCCGTTTCGCTCGGCGTCACGGAGCACGTTTCCTTCCTCGGCCACCGCACTGACCTGCGGGAAATCATGGCGGTTTCCGAGATCGTGTATTCGCTTTCCCACGATCCGGAGGCGTTCGGCCGGGTGTCGCTGGAGGCGATGGCGCTCGGAAAACCGGTCATCGCCTACGATCACGGCGGCGTGGCCGAGCAGCTGCGGGCGATTTTCCCGCAGGGCCTGGTCAAGGTCGGCGACCTGAACTGCGCCATTGACCGGACCGGGGAAATCCTGAACCGTCGCCCGACGCCCTCGTCGGCAGAGGCATTCGCGCTGGAGCGGATGCTCAATTCCACGCTCGAGGTTTACCAAACCGTTCTCAAGGACCCCCGATGAAGCAAGTTGTCTGTATGAAGTGGGGCACCGTTTACGGCCCCGAATACGTGAATATCATGTATGCGATGTGCCGCCGCAACATCACCGGCGACTTCACGCTCATCTGCTTCACCGACGACGCCACCGGCATCCGCCCCGAGGTGAAATGCCTGCAAATTCCTCTGCTTGAGTGCGAAATCCCACCCGACGTTCCTGGAAAATGGCCGAAAATCGCGCTCTGGGGCAAGGAGCTCGGCGGGCTCACCGGCACCGCGCTTTTCATCGATCTGGATTCGTTGATCGCCTCGAACATCGACGACTATTTCACCTACGGCGACCCGTCGGACGTCTATGTCGCCCGCAACTGGGTGCGGTATTTCGGCAAACACGGGCAGACTTCCGTGTTCCGGTTCCCGATCGGTCAGAACTCCTACATGCTGGAAAACCTGCGGGCGAACTCCGTCGAAATTTCGCGGAAATATCGGTTCGAGCAAAATTACGTGACCGCCGGGGTCAAGAGCGGGGTGAAATTTTGGCCGCACGCGTGGACCAAGCATTTCGGTCTCCATTGCATGGGGATCTGGCCGCTGCGCTATTTGCGGCCGCCGGTCCTGCCGCGCGGCGTCAAAATCGTTACTTTTCCGGGCCATCCCAAGCCGCCGGATGGGATTCTCGGCCAATGGTCGGAAGGCACGCCACACCTGCCGCGGCTGGAATATATCAAGTGGGTCTGGGCCCAGCGTCACAAAACTCCCAAATGGCGGCGCTACATCGGCCGCTTCCTCTTCCCGTCCCCGTGGGTCAAAGAGTTCTGGCGGGAGTAGATTTCCCTCACCGCCATGAACGGCAAACGCATGCTGTGGATCATCAGCGAAGGCAGCCCCGGACATGTCAGCCAATCCCTCGGCCTGGCCGCCGCGCTCGGGGAAAAATGGCCGGTGGAAATCCGCCAATTTGAATGCCGGCCCAAGATCAACGGCTTCGTCCGCCACTTGATCCGCTTGCTCTGGATGGGAAAATGTGGCCGCCCGCTGCCGGAATGGATGTTAAACGGCCCGCTCGGCTTGGAGCGGGCAAAAGCCGGTGAACCCGCACCGGACCTGATCCTTTCCAGCGGCGGCCGCAGCGTGTTCGCCTCGCGGACGCTGGCGGTGAAATACGGCGTGCCCTTCATTTTCCTCGGCGAGCGGAAGCCATATCCGCCGGATTGGTTCCATACGGTTTACACGCCTTCTTCGCTGGAAATGGCAGCCAACGACCTCCGGATGGACGTGATTCCCACCAAAATCACCCCGGAAATCGTCCGCCAGGCCGCTGCGGATTGGCCAGACCGGCCAGCCGGGCGACTGTGGGCGATGCTCATCGGCGGCAAGTCGCGCAGCCATGATTTCCAGGACGCCGACTGGGAAAATCTCGCGGGGGGCATGGCACAACTCACCGAACGCGAGGGAATCCGCTGGCTGGTAACGACTTCCCGCCGGACCAGCGAGGAGCTTGAAACTCGGTTGCGTGGATTTTTGCCGCCGGAAATCGTGGCAGACGCCGTCTGGTGGTGCCATCAGCCGGAGAAAAAACTCGCCGCCTACTTCGGCGCAGCGGAGATCATCTGGGTGACGCAGGACAGCATTTCCATGGTGACGGAATCGGTGGCGACCGAGAAACCCGTGATGGTGGTCCAGCCTGCGAGCACGTCATTTCCTGCCAGCAGTTTCATGCCGGGTTATCTGGCGAATCTGGAGTCGCTGGGCCTGATCTCACGGCTGCCGATGGGGGACATCGACCGTTTTGACGGATCCAAATCCACGAAACCTTCCAGAGCTGCGTTCACCACCGGCACCTTGGCGGAAATCACCTTGAAGCGGTTGGGATGGCGTGAAGCATAGGCTTTCAACGCCAGTGCTCGTTCACCCAAGTGGCGGGCAGCGAGTGATGATTCAAGTGGGTGCCGCGGTAGCCGACCGCCGCTTCATCCGGGTCCGGCCGGCCGTGGAAGGCGACGATGCGCGCGTCCGGCTCAAGCTTGGGCGCGATGACCCAGTTGAGCGGAAATGTCGGCACGCAGTGACGCTTGAAACTGCGCACCCAGTGATCCGGCCAGTAAATCATGCGCGAGCGGATGCAGTGCGTGAGATAAGTCTGCGGCGGCCAGAAAGTCTCTAGCGCCCAATCCTTTTCCGAGTGGAATTGATCCCAGGCGTAGTCGGTATGATTCAACTTGAAGCGAAACACCGACGAGTTTCCGATCTGCGGGTCCGGGCGAAAGAGTTTTTTGTGAAGCGGCACCCAGTTGTGAATGATGGGGACCTGATCTTCCCTTCCGAAGGTGAAAAAGTCGTCCAGCGGGCCGGTGATCACGATGTCCAAGTCGAGGAACAGCCCGAGTCCTTCGATCGGCAGGTCAGGGCGGAAAAGGCTGAGTTTTCGCCATGGCGTCAGAGACAAGTCGGGCGGCAGGTCGATTTCCGGAAGCGGGAACACCTGCACCGACGGGTCGATGCCGGCGGCATCGTCGGTGAAGCAGACGACGTTGACCGGCATCTTGGTGTGGCGGCGCACGGAGGATGCAAGGCGGTTCACAAACTCGGGGCCGTAGCGGATCCCCCATTTGAGCGTGATGATGTGATGGGTCATGAAAGAGAGAAATCAAAATCCAGCGAACCGTTTCCGGAGGGCGCTGACATAATTGTCGATCCGCCCGAGCCGGGTGGCTTGGATTCGCAGGAAATAGCGAAGTCCAAAAGCGGGCGATCCGGATTTCACGGGAATGACCGAGCGGCTGGAACTCTCGGAAAAGTAAGTGGTAACGCGCCCGACAATATCGGAAAAATCATCATTTTGCCGAATGAGGGAAGGCGACACGGCGAGCACCTGGAAATACCTGCCCAAGGTGGAAAGATACCAGCGGTCGATCGCCCGGTTGACCGACAGCCACTTCCAGATCGTCGATTCGTCCGGCAGCTGATCGAGCAGCCAGTCCCGGAGCGGGGCGTTGACGATGTAGGCGTGGGTGCACTTGCAGCCGTAAATCCGGGCGAGCTGGCGCGTCTCCGACAAGCGGACCACGGTCTTGTACGGGCCCTGCGGCTCGGTGAAGCCGAGGTAGCAGATGTCCCATTCGAGCTTGGATTTGAAAAGCGCGGGTTCGAGTGCATCCAGATGACTGGTGAATTCCTCGTCGAAGGCGGCGTCGTCCTCGAGGATCAGGATCCGCTGCCAGCCTTCCCGTTTGGCCATTTCAAGCGCCCGGCGATGAGCCAAAACACAGCCCCCCCGACCGCCCCACGTATTCGCGCGGTTGCCGCCCCGGAACCAGGGAGGCTTGCCGAAGCCGGGGATCTTGCTGCCAAGCACGGCGGACACCCGGTGGAGCTTTTCCTGAGGGATGAGACCCTCGCTCTCCACCCGCAACTGTTCCCAACGCTCGATCCGGTGGTCGAGGTTGATGACGAGCACCGCGTCTATGGCTTGCCAGAAAGACGACGCTTTTTCGGATTTTAAGAGGGACTCGTTCAAAGGATGGGACATCCAGTACTCTTAAAATTTCAAAACCAACAACCTAAAAGTGCGCTTGCGGATCTTAATGCCAGAGCGGGCGCCCTGATCGCCGGAGCCCCGGGTCCACCGGATTCCAGGCAGTAACTCGCCCCTTGCCAAAAGGTGGCCCGGAAACCATTCTCGCCGCCCGGTGACCCGCCCAAACGGTTATCCGGGCAGGCCTCACGCCACCTCGTTCACTCTTCCAGAATCGTCCGATTTCATCATCCATGAGTTTGAAAACTAAAGTCGGCGTCCTTGCCGACGACAACAGCCGCAAGTTGGTCCGGAGGGTTCTAAAGGAGAATTTCCATCTCTACATTCCGCGCTACATCTTCGCATTCCTTCTCATGGGCGGCGCGGCGGCGGCCACCGGCATCTCCGCGTTTATGATGCAGAATGTCACCAAGGTGCTTTTCGGAGCTGCGGATCAAGTCACCGCCAAACCGGAAATGGTCAAACAGGCGCAATCCTGGATTCCCGACATCGGCGGAATCGTGACCCGGCATTTCGAATCAGGATCGGCAATGCTCCGGATTTTTGAAGTGTCCCTGGCGATCATCATCATCTTCTTCATCAAGGGGGCCTGCCAGTATGGATCGTCCGTCATCCTCTCGAAAATCGGCAACAACATCGTCGCCCGCCAGCAACGGCGCATCGGTGGCCATATTCTCGGCCAATCGCTCACGTTTTTCGTGCACTTCCCGTCCAGCGACCTGATCACCAGGATCTCCCTCATGGCGAGCTCCGCGCGGGATGTCATGAACCTGTTGATGTCCCGGGTGCAGGATGTGCTCACTGCGATCGCGCTGTTGACCACCATGTTTGTGGTGGACTGGCGGCTTTCCTGCGTCGCCTTGCTCATCGTCGCTCCGGTCACGATCGCTCTCAGCGGCGTGGTAAGGCGCATCCGGAAAATTGCCCGCTCCAGCATCCTCGGCGTCATCCAGGTGATTGCCGCCGTCCAGGAAGCCATCATCGGGAACAAGCTGATCAAATCCTACAACCTGGAGCCACACATGCAGAACCGGCTCGATCTCGCGATCGGCGCGGTGGAGAAGCTCCAGAACAAGATGGCCACCGTGACGAACCGCACCAGTCCGATCATGGAGACCATGGGCGGCATCGTCATCGCCGTCATCGTCTTCTACGGCGGCTACCGCAATCTCATCCAAGGCCAGAGCGCGGGTTCGCTCCTCGCGTTCCTCACCGCCGTGCTGCTCGCCTACGAGCCGATCAAGCGCATCGCCCGCGCGAACGTCTCGCTTCACACTTCCCTCATCGGGGTGAAAATGTTTTACGAGCTGCTGGATGCGGATCATTCCATCCCCGACGCGCCGGATGCCAAGCCGATCCATATCGGAAAAGGCGACATCGTCCTGCGCGACCTCACGTTCTCCTACCGCCCGAACCTGCCGGTGCTGCGGGAGGTCAGCCTCACCTGTCCGGGTGGCCACGTCACCGCGCTGGTGGGCCCGTCAGGCAGCGGGAAATCCACCATTTTCAACCTCATCGAGCGCTTCTATCGCCTCGATTCCGGGGTCATCGAAATCGACGGCCAGGACATCAACCTCCACTCGACCCCCTCGCTCCGCGACCAGATTTCCCTCGTCAGCCAGGACACCTTTTTGTTTTCCGACACGCTCCGCAACAACATCCGCCTCGCCCGTCAGGACGCCACAGACGCGGAAATAGAGGATGCCGCCCGCGCCGCATACGCTCACGATTTCATCATGCAACAACCGCAGGGCTACGAGACCCAGGTCGGTGAAAACGGCGGCAATCTATCGGGTGGGCAGCGCCAGCGCATCTCCATCGCCCGCGCCTTCCTCAAGAATGCGCCGATCCTCCTGCTCGACGAAGCGACCTCTGCGCTCGACAGCGAGTCCGAGAAGCAGATCCAAATCGCCTTCGACCGCCTGATGGAAGGTCGCACCACCATCGTGATCGCCCACCGGTTTTCGACCATCCGGAACGCCCGGAAAATCCACGTCATGGAAAACGGACTGCTCGTCGCCAGCGGCTCCCATCAGGAACTCATGGACAATCCGCAAGGACTCTATGCCCATCTCTATCGGCTCCAGTTTCAGGAGGCGTAGGATTCGTCATCCACGCAGGCGTCTCGAGGAGAGTTTCCAGCAGTGGTTGGCAGCGTCCCACATGACCACCGGAATCCTCGGTTTGCGGAACAACAACTGCCGGATTTTCTTGAAGAGGATGAACTTGAGCGCGCCCCCGAATCCGGCTTGGTGTTCAAACTGATCCGGGCCAAACCGCGCCACCAGGCGGGTCCGCCACGATTGCGGCGCAAGATGGGTTTCGATCGCCCGCCAGCGCTCGGCTTTCGTCCGGTCCGCCTGGGTGATGGATCGGTTTTCCCCGTGCCACCGATAGCCGGACACCACGGTTTTGAGTGAATAAAGAGTCGCATGCCGAAAAAAACGCAGCCAGAGCTCGGCGTCGATCATCAGGCGGTAGGTGGTGTCGATTTTTCCGCCCGCGCGGGTCCACAGTGAGCGGCGCCAGAAGGTCGATTCCTGTTGGAGGTCCGCTTCGTTGCGCCGCAGGTATTCGGTGGCGGTCGCGCCGCCCGGATAGGCCGCGACCAGGCGTCCGTGAGTGTCCCAGATGCCATACTCGCCGGTCAGCCATTCGACCTCCGGAAACCGTGCGAACACGTCGCCGACGACCCACAAGCCCCACGGAGCCATGAGATCGTCGCTGTTCAGCCAGCACAGCACCTCGCCGGTGGCTTTGGCGAAGCCCTTGTTGAGGGCGTCGCCATGGCCGTCGTCCTTCTCGCTGCACCACCATGCCAGCCGTTCTTCCACGGACCGGATGACTTCCACCGACTGGTCGCTGGAGCCGCCATCCACGACGATGCATTCCAGATTCGGATAGTTCTGGGAGAGAATCGAATCCAGTGTGGCTTTCAGGAAATTCCCCTGATTGAAGCTCGGCACGATCACCGAGATCAACGGCCACCCGCCGGGCGGCGGAGTCGGGGATGGTAGGGGGTAGTGCATGTGGGATGGTGGATCGGATTTCTAGCGAGTGGCCGTCTGCCCGCGGTTTCCGGATGCCGCGCCGCCACCATACAACCGGTCCTGCGCCCATTGCACTGCGATTCGTGATGCTTTCCCCCCGGCCAGGATGCGGACGATGCGCTTGACCCAGCGCTCCCGCGGCCGCCATTTCCTGCGCCGCGCGACTTCCTCCGGCGGGAACATGCGGTCGATCCACGCATCTTTGTCGGCGATCCACCGCGTGTCCTTCTGTTGGGCGGAGAGACCGGTGTTCGCATAAAGCACCAGGATTTCCGGCGCATGGGCCACCCGCGCGGCCTGCTTCACGACGAGCTCCATGTTGAACAACTGGTCCGCGGCGAGCGGATAGTCGCGGGAGAACCGCAGCGATCCCACGAACGAACGCCGATAGAAAATCGTCTGGTGGTTGAACTCCTCGCCCGCCAGCATCCGGCCCCGTGTCATGCGGCGGGTGTAGGATTCATTTTTCCCCTTGCGCGCGTTGATCTGGAGGATGTCCACAGCCTCACCCGCATCTAGCAGCAAGGCCGCGATCCGGCCGGCATCGGTCCACCGGTCGTCCGCGCCGAGGAAATAAAGCCATTCACCGGTCGCCAGATCCATCCCCTTGTTCATCGCGTGGTAGATGCCTTCATCCGGCTCCGACACAATGCGGAGTCCCGGCAGCCGTTCTGTGAACGACGATGCGATGGCCAGCGTGTCATCCTTCGAACCTCCGTCCATCAGCAGGATTTCCAGCTTCGCATCATTTTTCGCAACGAGCGACTCCAGGCATCCGGCGAGCACCGCCCCGGCGTTGAAAGTCGGCAGAACGATGGTGAGCAAGGGGCGCGTGTCCATGGTCAACGGACGAACGTCAGCATGAATTTCCTGAATCGGGCCTTTACGTCCCACCCGTCGCAGCCGACCGCCCGCGCATAACAATCGCGTGCTTCACGGAGTTTTCCTTGCGCCGCCAGCGCCTTGCCCGCCCGGCGCCAGCGGTGGGTGATGGCTTGTTTCAGCGGACCGGCACATTGATGTTTGAGTGCCTCCGCCTCGAGGATGGAGGCGAAGTTCCGCATGATATCCGGACCTGGCACAGTTGATAGATGCTCAATGGTGGAGAATTTCCGCCGCTGGGTCGGAGGTCCCCCGATCCGCCCCCATGGCCCGAACGAGCTGACCACGAGCGAAAAAATGTAGTCCTCGCCATAGTTCAAGCCCGTCGCGAATCCTCCCATCCGAAAGAACGCCGACGCCTTGAAAACCGTGCAAGAGGGATAGGCGAGATTCTTGTTGCTCATGGCATGGGTCGCGGGCTCGTTAGAAACCGGCCAGACAGAGAATTTTTCCAATCGGCCCGCCGGTCCGTGTTCGACGTCCAAGCGGTCGTTGGTGGCGGCGACGATTTCCGGATTCCGGGAAAACGTTAACAAGGCTTGCTCGATGAAATCCGTGGGCCACAGGTCATCGCTGTCGAGGAACGCGAGCAGGTCGGCGTCCTCACATTCCCGTGCGCCGCGGTTCCGGGCTGCCGAAACCCCGGCATTCGGCTGGCGGATGACTTTCACGTCGCAGTCCGGAAGGTGGATCGAGAGCCATTTTTCCGCAACCTCCGCCGTGCCGTCGGACGAGCCGTCATCCACGATGAGCAGCCGCCAGGGCGGAACCGTCTGGTCGCGAACGGAAGTGAGCGTCTCAAGCAGCAGCTCGCGGCGGTTGTAAGCCGGGATGACCACCGCCAGACGCAGGCCGGGTGGCCGGGCTGCGGGGGAGCTTCCTTGAGACATGGGATCCATTGGACTGCCGCGGTGATTGCTATTTCCAGAGTGCGATGTCGAGCGTGGGAGTTCCCGGAATGAGGGTCAATGGTGAAACATCCGGCCCGCCGGTCGGTTAAACGACAAAGGATTTCGCTTTTCAACAACCTGTTTGAACCGGCTCTCGATAGCCCGTTCGACCCACCGGGCTCACCGTCGTTTCGTGCGTTTTTTTCGTCTGACGGCATCCCACAGTTTCCGGAGGGGGGTCCGTCGTTTTTTATCACGCCAGGCTATCAGTTTGTCGCGCTCGCCCTGGATCACGTTGAGTGTCCCTTGCATTTGAGTAAGTTTGTCATTCGCTTCGCGCAATTTCCAGACCGCTTCTTGTTCGCTGGATCGGGTCATCCGCAGGGAGCGTTCAACGCCGGCCTTGGCGGCATGCAGCAGGGCGAATTTTTCCCAGACCGCGTCCCGGGGGGCGGCAGGGCGCGGGGCTTGCGCCGCTTCAATCAGAATTTCCCCCAACTCCTCCGCGGCTGTTTCATAGGAAAAGCCTGCCGCCTGCTCAAGGCCAAGCTTGATGATATGAGTTCGCTCCTCCGGAACGCGCCACAGCCGCAACACGGCGGCCGCGGTCTCAGCCGGATCCCAAGGATCGACGTAGATCGCAGCCTCGCCGGCCACTTCGGGAAGGGAGGCGCGCCTGCAAGTGATGACTGGGCATCCGCACGCCATCGCTTCCACGACAGGAAGTCCGAAGCCTTCATAAAGAGACGGATAGACCAGCGCAACGGCTCCGGCGTAAGCGACGGGCAGCTCCTCCGCGGAAAAGCGGATTACCCTAACATCTGCTAGCGGGGCCAACACGCGCAGTTCATCCTCCAGCTCCCCGACGCCTCCGGCACAGACGATTGACAGGTTCTGACGGTCCTCCGCTGGCAGCAGGGACCATGCTTTGAATGCCAACGCCGCGTTTTTGTATCCTTGCGTGTTTACATGAAGGCCGATGCGCTCGCCAACCAGAAGCAGATAGTCCTGATCCAGTCCATGCTTCCTGCGGAAGGCCTCCACCACGGAATCGCCGGAAGGCTTGAAATCCGGCGGAGCCGCCATGTGGACGACGGAAATCAGTTCCGGGGGAATCTCGGGATGCAGGTGTCCGAGATCGAGCGCCGTCGAGCCAGAGATACACACGAAGCGTTCCGAGCGTTGGATGTCCCAGGCTTTGCGGGCCCATTGCCAGAAGTTGCCATCCAGACCGAGCCGCTCCGGAATCATGTCATAAATCAGAGACACGGATGGCGTGCGGGTGGGACTGCTGTAATAGGTGGAAATAAAAACTCCCGCTTTCAGTTCGTCACAAATTTCCTGAAGCATCAGCGAATCCGCTCCCATGTCTTCGGGATCAAACTTTGGAATCGCACGGTATTGTATACCCGGAATCCGCGGTGCGGTGGCGCCGCGGTCGAGCACCCGGATTCGGGCGGCAATATTCGACCTTCCCCAGACTTTCAGAATCTCGTGCCAGACGGTGCTGATCCCGGTATTGTTCAGTTGGAAAAAAACACCATCGACCACGATCATCGAATTTACCGCCTGACGGTGGCCGCCGGAACCGGAGGAAAAATGCCACTCACCGCTAACAGCATCCTGCCGCGCCAATGGCTTCACACCGCACGAATCGACGGTATCGATGATGGTTTCGTCGGTCACCCAAGGAAACACCTCCTTGAGCCGCAAAGGTAGATCCCGGCGCAGTTGCAGCGCGCGCCAGGCCTCCACGGCTCCAGAATAGCCGTAATACTGTTCTTTAAAACGGAGTTGCGCCTCCGTGGCGTAGGCAAAGTGCTGGAAGACAAGGCCAACGGCTTCGGTTTGCCGATGGGTGAACGTCGGGCCGTCCGCCAGATTTTTCCAAGTGCCATCAGCCAGTCTTTCCGCCAGCACCGGCGGCTCATGAGTGAGCCACTTCATCCCCGGACGAAATCGCCATGCCCGCAGCCAATCCTGGTGCGGGTTTTGGGAATAACAGTTACGGGATGCCACCACCAGTTCCGCGCCGACAAAATAATGGCACCAGAACCACGCCGCCGCTTCCTCAGGCGACCTCAGGAACATGGCGCGACCCTCAGTCAGTTGATCCACCGTCCACAGTTCGTCGGCATCCATCTGCCAGAGCACGCAGTCTTCAAACAGGTGACGCAGCGGTTCGGCCACCATTTCGGTTTTTCCGTTCCAACAGCGTCCCGGCGGTGGCCGGTGGACGCTCACCTGGGTTGGATACTGTGCGGCGAGTTCATCGAGGTAAGCGGTGGTGCCATCCCGGCTCAGGCCCCCGTTGTGTTGATCCGCCGGCAGCACTCCTCCTTCCGCTTTGCTCCACGCGGTGTCGTGCACCAGTTCCGCCGCGCCCTCCACAATGTGCCAGTGCCAGCGAAAGGGAAGCTGGCGAAGCACATGGATATGATGGCGGATGAACGGTTCGCCATTGAGGACGATCGTGAAAAAATGCACGGGCACCTCCTCTGGCAACGGATCCAGTTTCGTCCGCCGCCGCCGCTGGAAGATGGAGTAGCCGTGACGCAGGGTCGGGTTGTCCGCGATCATTTCATAACCCGGATCATGAAGGAGACGCTGGCGGGCGGAGTGACATTTATAGGTCTGCGTGTCGTCGAGGAGGATGAACTCCGCTCCGTAAACTTCATCCAGTTCCGCGTCGCCGGTGAACTCCGAACCATCAATCAAAACGGCGCCGAAGTGCTCGATGCCACGGGCTCGTTTGATCTCAGCGATGCAACCGCACGATACGTTTTCCTTTTTTATGTAGGCAAGATCCTCTTCTAACCAACCAAGCACCTGTTCCACCGGATATTGCCGCAGCGGACCGTCCACCGTCTTGAGGAAGTGTTCGACTTGGGCCGCGGTGGGGAACTGGTCCGGGCGGACAGATGATCCAAGAAAACACTCGACGAATCCTTCGCCCTCCCAGCGGTCTTTGAGCGCGCCCCAGCGCACGCGGGAGACTTCCATGCAGTAGAGTTTCGGATGACGGGCGTTCTGCCGCAATCCCTCGACCCATGCCAGCGTGCTGCCGCCGCCTGAAGAGGAGCCGATTTCCAGGACGGTGTCGATCGGCGCGGAGCGGGCCAGATTCACAATGGCCTCGTAAAATTCGTCTTGGAAGACCTCCGGGGTGATTAACGTGTCGAGGGCAGTGGTTTCCACAGCCGCGGGAAATGGGTCAGGCATGGTCGGTGTGGGGAGAATTCACAGGGAAATTTTTGCTGGCAAGTCTCAAATACTGCCAGATTGTCGCCGCTTTACAGCGAGCCAACATGCAGATGGCTGGCATCAGGGTGAATCAAGCTGGCGGCCGGCGACACCTTGATTCCCGGGGATTCGCCTGTCTCCTCCCGATGACTTCCGAGACAACGTCGCCAACATATTGCTTGGCAAGTCGACCTCGAACTGGAGTATTTGCGCTGGAAAGAGGGTGGGCATTCCGAACATCCCATGTGCCTCCCAAGTCCCGGTCTCCTCATTTCTAATTACGGGTCACCCGGGAATTTTCACGCCTTCCGGATGACAACAATCAACTCGACTATCTAGCAACATGCTTCAGGAAATTTCCTTTCTTTTCAAAAAAAGCGGCGGGCTCTACTTTCACTCATCCTAGAAATGCGGCGCAGCGGCTATAGTCTGGCGGAGCTGCAGTCCCTCTTGAGATTGGTGAAAGAAAATAATCTCAGAAGTCCGGAGATTCGCGAGATCGGAAAGGCGAATGAATTGAAACTACAGGAAACTGCAAAGCCGGTGGTTTGCGGGGAGATGGCAAAACTGCTTGATGAAGAATACGGCCACGCCCGTAGCAAAGCTGAACACGCCTGTTTGGATAAAGCCGGAAATCCCGTCTCTTGGTACACCTATGCGGCCATCGAATTCGCCAAGCAGCTTGATTTTTCTGACAAGAGGGTTTTTGAATTCGGATCAGGATATTCCACCGTTTTTTGGGGAGGCAGGGCCCGAACCGTGGTCGCTGTGGAGCACGAAAAAGAATGGTATGACCGGATGCTTCCTGAAATTCCGGGGAACGTCGATTACCGCCTTGTGGCGGAACCCGATCGATATCCCCGCCTCATCCTGGAATACCCGGGATTGTTCGATGTGGTCATCATAGACGGAGAGCTGCGACCGGACTGCGTGGGTCCGGCTCTGGAGAAGCTGCACGAAGACGGACTGATCATTGTGGATAATGCCGACTGGTTTCCCGGAATCTGTTCCATGCTCCGGGCAGCGGATCTGATTCAAGTGGATATGCAGGGTCCGGGGCCGATCAATCCCTATGCATGGACCACCTCATACTTTTTCAGAAGATCCGCTCGTTTCCTGCCCCTGGCCGCCCGCCAGCCGGTGCACGGTCCCGGCAGCATTCCCAATATGTGTGATCTGCCGGTGGACATCCGGACGGACAAGCCCTCGCTGAACGACTTGGATGACAAACTTGCCAAATACCTGGACTTTGAAGGTGGTTTTTTCATCGAGGCCGGAGCTAACGATGGCTACAACCAAAGCAACACCTATTACCTGGAAAACACCAAGAGGTGGCGGGGTATCTTGGTGGAAGCCATCCCGGCTCTAGCGGAGGCCTGCAAAAAAGTGCGTGCACGCTCCACTGTCATTCATGCCGCTCTGGTGGCGGATCAGGAAGCGTCTTCCGAAGTAACCATGCGCTTCGCCAATTTGATGTCCCTCGTCGAGGGAAGTCTCGGCGGACATGAATTGACGGAAGAACATGTGAGGAAAGGGGTGGAAATCCAGCAGCTCGCAGGTTCGTACTCCGTGGTCGTAAAGGGGCGCACCCTATCATCACTTCTCGATGAGTTTGCCCCCGGACAGCAAATTGATTTTTTCTCACTCGATGTGGAAGGGTTTGAAGAACAGGTTCTCAAAGGATTGGATCTCGCCCGCCACGCGCCACGGTTTATTCTCGTTGAAACCTGGAAACTTGATGAAGTTTTAACTCTCTTGGGAGATCGTTATGACATGCTGGAAGAACTAAGCGTGCATGATTATCTGTTCAAAAGGAAAGACACTTCAGCTTAAAATCCAATCGGGGATTTGCGCGTCGATTTGGCGAATGAGGCTCGTGCAGCCTGGAATTAAAGTCCGATTCGCGCTTGTCGTAACCCCTTGTCATCCTCTAGGACACCGCAGGTTTGCTTTGAATATCAAAGCGTCGAGCTTCTTTGGCCCTTCGACCCCGGCCTCCGCAGCGTCATGAACCCACTCTGAAAAAGAAATATCCCGGCAAATCGATGACTGATGAAATTTCAACTTCCGATCCCCTGAAGCACCTTGAGTGGCCGTATTCGACTCCTGCGGGCCGGCCCATGCCCGCCACACTCCCCAGCGGGCGGGACTGGCCGCGCATTTCCATCATCACTCCGTCCTATAACCAAGGCCAGTATATCGAGCAAACGCTCCTCTCGGTGGTCAATCAGGGCTATCCAAACGTCGAGCACATCGTCATGGACGGCGGTTCGAAGGACGCCACCGTGGCCGTGCTGGAGAAATATTCCCCGCGGCTGAGCTACTGGGTCTCGGAGAAAGACGGCGGTCAGAGCAATGCCATCAACAAGGGCTTCGCCAGGGCCACCGGTGAAATAGTCACGTGGCTGAACAGCGACGATCTGCTAGCTCCCGGAGCGCTGGCGGCCATGGCGATGGCATTCGACGCCTCCGGCGCGGACATGGTAGCCGGCATCTGCCAGCTGCACCGCGACGGTGAGATCTTTGACCAGCACCTGACGAGTTGTGCCGACGGACCCTTGCCGCTGGCCGAGTTGCTGGATCTCGAAAACCATTGGATGTCCGGCCAGTTTTTCTTCCAGCCCGAGGTTTTTTTCAAACGGGACCTTCTTCTGAAGGTCGGTGGAAATGTGAACGAGGATGCCCACTGGAGCATGGATTATGAATTGTGGGTCCGCTTTGCCCAAGCGGGAGCCACGCTCAAGGTGATCGGGCGCCCGATCGTCCAGTTCCGGGTGCATGACGAGCAAAAGACCCAGGATGTTGCCGGATTCAAGAGCGAACTCCAGAAGTTGATCGGAGAAATCCGCCAGTCCCTCGGGATGCCCGACGCGCCGCCGCCGTTGAAGGGGCGGAAAGAGAGACTGCGGATCGTTTTTTTCAACGATCTCGGATTCCGCTACGGCGCCGGCATCGGCCACCAGCGGTTGGCGCTCGCAGCGTGGATGGCGGGTCATGAAGTCATTCCGATCTCCCTCGGATTCGACAATCTGACGGATGTTGAGAAGGCCATGCCGTTTGAGGAGAAGATCATCCCCCATCTTCTGTCATTTTCGCCGGACGTGGTGGTCGTTGGCAACGTTCACAGCGCGTCCTTGGATCCCGCCTGTCTTAAAAGGATCGCCGAAACCCTGCCCACCGTGGTGGTCCTCCATGACAGCTGGCTGCTGACAGGCCGTTGCGCCTACCGCGCCGGCTGTGGCAGAAATCTGACCGGATGCGACGAAGCCTGTCCGACTCCCGGCGAATATCCCAAGCTGGAACCTTCCGGAATCGCGTCCGCCTGGAGCGCCAAGATGGACCTGATCCGGACCGCGCCAAAACTCGTGCTTGCGGCGAACAGCGAGTGGACCCGCCGGCAGATTGACGGGGTGGGGGAGGCGCTGCAGGCACCCGCCGGCTCGCCCGTCCGCCGCCCGCTGGCGGTTCGCCTGGGAGTGCCGCTGGATGTCTTCCGGCCGCTGGATCGCGATGCCTGCAGAGAGAAGCTGAATTTGCCCAAAGACAAGTTCATCCTGCTCTTCTCGTGTTCGAACCTGGCCGACAAGCGCAAGGGCGTGGATCACCTGATCGAAGCCATCCGCAAGCTGGATCTCCCGGACCTGATTCCTGTGTGCATCGGATTCAACGACGGATCGGCTTCTCTCGACCTGCCGAATCTGATCGGTGTGGGATACGTCACCGACATCGAGCGGCAGGTGCTGCTCTACAACGCAGCCGACGTGTTTGTGGCTCCGAGCCTTGAGGAGGCGTTCGGGCAGGTCTTTGTCGAAGCCGCCGCCTGCGGCACGCCGTCGGTCGCTTACTCCGTCGGCGGGGTGCCTGAGGCTTTGGCCGATGGAATTGTCGGTCGCTTGGCGAAATCCGTCGATCCCGACGCCTTGGCGGAGGCGATCCGGGAATTGTATCTCAACCCCCGCCTGCGGACTGATCTGGGTTGGTGGGGCAGATGCCATGTGGAGAACGAATTTTCCTTCGAGGCCTCTTCCCGCACGCTGTTCTTCGCCATGCGGGAGGCGCTTCTACTTGCCGGGAAAGACTTCGTTCCAAAGCTCAAGTTGGATCCCAAGCCGAAGCCACTGCCGGAGGTTAATGTGCTATTGGAGGAGCTGGGGTTCATCCGGCGTCCCACGTCGCAATTGTTCTGGGACAGGCAGTTCCAGCTCGGCATGTTGGATTACTATCAACGCCAGATCATCAATTACCGGAACCGTCCGACGCCGTGGTGGCTCAGGCCGAAGGCCTGGCTCGCACGGATCAACCGCAACAGCATCCGCAAGAACATCGCCCGCGAGGACGAAAGGCGGAGCAAGCGCGACGCCCCATAAAACCAGCAGTTCAACAGTCGGGTCGAAGGAACTCCGGTTCTTTTTCCACCAATGGTTGGCTGCGCGAGGGGAACAGCCAATCCCGCAGCTTCAGCATCGGCACCTCCAGAATCAGCGAAAGAACCACACCCAAAATGATACTGCCCCCGAAGTAAATCAGCAGGTTCGTGGTGCCGGAAGGCTCCAGTCCGAACCAACGCTGGGCATACATCGGTCCCCAGATCTTGACCGGCATGTGCCAGAGGTAAATCGTGTAGGAGTGTGCGCCAATGAATGCGGCGCCACGAGGCAGCAGATGCAGCGGTCCCCGCAGGGGTATGGAACAGACCAAGGCGACCGCCAATAACGTTCCGAAGCCCACAAAAAGACAAGTAAACCCGTAGGTATAAAAGAAAAATTCCGTCAGATTGCTGAAAGTCACCATTACCAGCAGCAATCCAGCGGCTGAGAGCAACCATGCCCGGCGGCGAACATGATTCACAAAAGCCGTATGGTGATAATGATAGTAGTAGGAAACCAAGACGCCGAAAAGCAGGGAATCGATCCGCAGGTGAGTTGGAAACATGTGGGTGTATTCTCTGAACTCCGGAACACGCCATGCGGTCGCCAGGCGCGCCGCAAGCAGGATGAAAAAGACGGCCAGTGATGCCTTGGGGAGCCACCAGAATGGATCCGCGCGATCCTTAAACCGGCGGCAGGCGAAGAGCATCACCAGCGGCAAAAGAAGATAGAAATGTTCTTCGACCCCCAGCGACCAGGTGTGAGCCAGCAACCCGGGAGCATAACTTTGTAAAAACAGCAGTTCTCGGATTAATTGATAAGGGGTGACGTCTGGATCCCAGTTGTAATTGGTAATCTCCACATAAAGCACACCCGCGATAAAAAGGAGGAACGAGGGATAGATCTTGAATCCGCGGCGGACCAAGAAGTGGAAAAACCGGATCTGCCCGTATCTCTGATATTCCCGGAAGAGCAGCCCCGATATGAGAAACCCGCTGAGGACAAAGAAAAGATCCACTCCCACCCAACCACACTGAATCCAGTGAAATGAAAATTTGCGGAGCGGTTCAGGCAGCGCCTCTTCAAAGGGGGACATGTGGCGACCAAGAACAAGAACCACTGCTAGAGCCCGGAGTACATCCAGCTGTAGGAGACGGGAGGAGGATCTCATACCCGGTCGCGTTTCCACGCGGAAACCATCAATTGCGCGGCGATGGGAATTCGAGTCAGCATCGGCCGGTGCCAGCGGTAACCATGCGGAAAATGAGACAAAACGAACAGTAAATCGGCATGCGCCGGAGCTTCTTGGTAGTTGATGTCATACGTGGCCAATTCTCAAACCTGCGACATTTCTGAAGCATAGATAACGTTCAGGCAGCTGTGAAATTTAATGGTGAACCGCTCCTAACCCACCAACAATCTGACAGAAGCTATTTGCGCCGCATTCCCAGCACGCTGTCGAAGAAGCTTCCCAGCACGGTTTGGAACCCGAGCGCCGTCAGCGTGGATCCTGGAATCACCCACCGCATGGTGCGTGCATAGTCCATAGGCCCGAACCCGGTCTGGAACCATTGGAAAACCGCACAGCAAAGCAGAGTCACGCCGACGAGGAAAAGCACGGCACCGAAGATCAGCCCTTTTTCGAGGTTCACAAGTTCGTAAAACCGGTTCAGCCGCGGATCTTCCGGCATCAGTCCCTCGCTGATGGCGAAAGTTTTCGTGAACAGCGCGAAAAGGATCGACTGATAGCCGCAGAGGATGGCCACGCTCGCGAACAGAAGGGTGTGCGCGTCCAACGTGGCGCCCATGATTTTGACGCCCGGCATGGCGAGGGCGTATCCCAGGAGGCCGAGGGCGATGAGCGCGAACCCGGGCAGCAGGAACAGCCAGCGCGGACTGTAAATCATGAAGAACCGCAGGGTGCGCCAACCGTCGCGCATGGTGCGCAGATGGGGCGGGTGTGAGATCCGGCCGTCCTTGTGAAGCGTGATGGGAACCTCCTTGATCGCCGCCTTGAACAGCGTCGCCTTGATGATCATCTCGGTGGCGAACTCCATGCCGGTGCACCGGAGGTCGAGCCGGTCATACAGGTCTTTGGTGAAGCCCCGCATTCCGCAATACACGTCATGGATGGGCGCGCCAAACCAGTTTCTGACCAGTAGTGAGAAGAAGGGATTCCCGATCCAGCGGTGGGACCATGGCATCGCGCCGACTGCGATTTTGCCCCCACCTCCGGGAAGCCGGCATCCTTGCACGAGCTCCGCCCCTTTCCGCAGGCCCTCCACGAATTTGTGCAGCTCGAGGAAATCATAACTGTCGTCCGCGTCCCCCATGATGACAAACCGGCCGCGAGCGGACTCGATGCCGCCCATCAGCGCGTTCCCGTAACCTTTCTTCCGCACGTTGACGACCCGCGCCCCCATGCGCTCCGCGATGGCCGTCGAGGTATCGGTGCTGCCATTGTCCGCGACGATGACCTCGCCATTGATTCCGTGGGTTTTGAAGGATTCAAGCGCCTTGCGGAGGCAGACTTCCAAGGTGTCCTCTTCGTTGAGGCACGGCATGACGACTGATACCTCCGGAACGGCGGAGTCGGTGGTGGTGGGATTCTCTGGATTCATAACAGATTGGGCGGGATTAACGGGCCGCGGTATTTCATCGCTTGTCTTCAAGGATGGGTTTCGAACCCGCCAGAGGGAACCTAACGCGGGAGATTTTTCCCTGACCAGCCAAATCGACCTCCACATCAAGCATCATGTCTTCAGTCAGAGGCACGTCGGCTGACAGCTCGGCTTTCGCCTCGGGCATCCATTCCGTCTGGCTCAGGGTGGCGTTGGCGGAGGCAAGGGTGTAGCGGAACAGGAGTTTTTCCCCGTCGGGCGCACCTTGGACGGCCGGTGCCATGGTCACCTTGAAGGAGGCCGGAGTCTTCTCAACGGTTGCTTGCAACACGATGTATCCGGAGTCCTCGGGGTGGCGGAGTTCGACGCCGGCGCCACTGGCGAACGTATATTCCAGTCCGTAGCAGGAATGATACATGCCCAGGTAGGTCAGCCCCTTTCCGGGAGTGTCGTACAGCTTAACAGGTATCCTCCCCCAGGTGGGAGTGGCTTCGAAACTGAAGAGGTTCAGGGTCTTACCGTCATCGGCTGCGGGCACGTTCGCCGTGGTGTAAGAGCCACGCCGGGCGGTACGAAGGAGGTTGTAGAAGGCGAGTTCCCAGTGAGTGTAAACGATGTGGACCTTATCGGCGTTGCGCAGTTCCGTCCGGATCAATTTGCCCACTTTCCCCGCGCCAATCTGTTTTTGCGTCTGTCGGGATGACGGAGTGAGGTTACGCATGACATTGTAGCGGTAAATGTTCACCGCGAAGATCACGTGGGTGACGACCACGGTGGTAATGAGCCCGGTTTTAAGCCGGGTCATCCATCGGGACCCGGCGGAAAACCACAACACCGCCAAGCCCGGCGAAGCCACGATCATGGAATAGGCGAAGTAGATGCCCGCGGTTTCGATGTATTTGGTAGACATCGCAAAGGTGATGATATGAGCCCAGAAGGAAAGCAACAGTCCTCCCAACAGCAACCGGTAACCGGCCGGCGCCCGGCGAAGACAAAAGAAACCCAACACAAACAGCAGCGGAGTGAAGCCAAGGAAGACAGTTTCTTCGCTCATGAAGTAGGAGATGGGACTCCAGATGCCCCGGAATCGATAGCTCCACGCCCTATATGGAGGGTCCATATTTACCCAACCGAAGAAGCGCTCGTTGAGCGAGTCGTTCACACGGGTATAAGTCTTCCGCCTTTTGTCGGTCGAACGGAGTGGATTGAGATCCAGGACCGGGCTGATGAGCAATTGCGAGCCGTACAGAGTGACGTTCTGCAACCCCACATCCAGATTGAAGGGTTTGTTGGAGAAGGCGTCGGACAGCTCCTTTTGCATGATCTGTCCCTTGCTTGATAGGTTGTAAAAAGCGAACGGGAGACTGAGCAGAGCGATGATCGAACCCGCCGCTACCAAAGGAAGCAGCGCCGGCTTGATCGCACCCCGCAATGGCTTCCAGCGGAAGACCACCGCCAATCCGAAGCCAAGGCCGATCAGGACAAACAGCGGCCAGTAGAAATATAAATGCAGCTTGGTGCCCAAGCTGAGACCGCCCGCGACAGCGGCGAGCATCAAGTGCGAGCGGCTGCGGGTTTGCAGCCAAATGCAGCCGAGCATCACGGCCACGAGCAAGGGAGCGGCGGCGACGATCTCGTCGTTGGTCGAAGTCGCCTGGGCCAGCACGTTCGGGGTGAAGCAAACGATCCACGCCGTCCCGACAGCGCCGAGGCGTGAAATCCCGAAACCCAGGCACGCGCGATAAACCGCGGCACCGATGACCACCCAGGACAGGCAGGACAACAGAACGAACGCCCACGGACTCAACGCGTGATAGACCATGAACGCGTAGAGGAGAACCCCATTCAGCGGGTAATACAAAAGGCGCGCATCAATGGAATCTGAGAAATGGGGCAGCGAGCCCTGGGAAAGATAGAAGAAGACCCGAGGCCACCGGTAGGCCAAGGTGTCCGGGTTGCTCGGATGGACTGAAAAGGCGATGGCGAGGTTACAGACCAGCGCGATGACAAGGCTGCCGAGGAAAAACGCCATCAAGGCCCGTCGCGCTTTCAGCTTTCGTCCGCTGGCTTCCTCCGGTGCTGGCTGCACCTCCGGAAACGGCGCGATTTTGCGCAGGAGCGGGCGGACCGCCGCCGACGCCGCGACGGTCAGGAACATGAACAGCGGCAAGTTGCCCAGGGCGGAGAAAAGCGCCATGATATGGCCGATCACCACGAAGTCCGCCCAAATCAGAAGATAGATGAGCAGAAACATCATCAGCGGGCCGAGATTCCTTCCTCGAAGGCCCCTGCCAAAGAAAAAGGCCAAGGCCGCGAGATGGATCAAAGCGATGCAGACGTTCATGTTTCGATGGATGGGATTCTGATGATGGCGCGACCGGAAGCCGCTGCGGGAACGAAAAAATTCTCGCAGGCGAGCAAGAAGGGCCACCGCGTAATATGCCAGCTTTTAATGGGTATGCCTCACACCCCGGGACCCGGGTCGGCCCGGCCGGGGTCTCACCTCAGTTGCGCGAAAAACTCATGGCCGGACCGGAACGAGCAGCCGGACCGGGCCTAGGAGACCGGAGTCAAGCGGCGGCCAGGCGGACGCGTCGAAGAGTTTGTAGTCGATGTTCACGAAGTTGATTTCGTGGAACTGCTTCCACGGCACCTTGCGGCGGTCGAGGTCGGCGATGCGGTTGGCGGCGAGGTTGGTGACTTCCACGGCGAGTTGGTTCTTGCCCGGCTTGAGCGACTTCGTGATGTCGATGACGTGGGGCGCGCTCCATGAAATGCCAAGCGGTTGGCCGTTGAGGAAAACACGGGCGGTGTTGGCCACTTTTCCCAGATCCAGCCTGCAGGACGCGGGGAGCGGAGCGGGAAGATCGAAGGTGGTGGTGTAGCGGGCGGTGCCGGAAAAATCCGCGGCGCCCGGGAGCGTGGTCCAAGAGCCGGGCTTGAGGTTTTCCGCCGCGGCGGGGAGCGCGGGGCCGCCTTCGATGAACTCGATTTTCCACGGACCGTCGACGGCGATGGATGCCGGATCAGCGGGCGGAATGACCCACGGCTCGCCTGTGACAACCCGGTCGGTGAAAGTGCGGACGATGATGGATTGTCCGGGCTCGAGACGGAGCGAGAAAAAGCGCTTCGATACCACTCCGGTCCGGGACGGCGACCATGGATCGAGCACAATCGCGCTCTGGAATGGAGTACCGAGCGGAAGCTCGCGATCAAACGTCTCCTTGCCGCGGTTCACGATGAAATAATGGTAGCCCTCCGCGTGGGTGCGGCGGACGAAGCGCAGGCCGAAATCGGTCATCCTTTCCTGCTGGCTGCTCGTTTTTGAGAGCGACTGGATGACGCTGCCGTCACAGGAGATGACGTCGGCTCCGGCCTTTTCCAGAGCGAGCAGGGCATCACGCCTTTCGCGCTGTTGGTGGAATCCCGGAACGTCCTGAGGCCATCCGCCCTGCACGATGATTTTCGCTCCCTGTGCGTGGAGTTCGAGGATCCGTTCGAGGGTTCCCGGCTGCATGCGCTTCACGCCGGGCAGGACGAGGGTGCAAAAGGCGTTGTTACCTAGATGGATTTTCCCATCCCTAACGATTGCCCTAGCGAGCATGCCGTCCGATACGTAATCGAAGGTGACGCCACTTTTCCAAAGCTCCATCGAGGTCTGATAGAACGTGGTGGGCCAGAGCCATTTGTCCTGGTTGTGGACGGTGAAGAGCGGGAGCTTCGCCTGCTCGTTGTGCCAGAGGTCGTGGATCGGATAGTAAAGCAGGACGTCCGAGGAGATTTTGCCTTCCTGGAGAATGGACTGGCAGCGCTGGAGGTAGCCGGTGAAGGCGGATAGATCGCGCCACAGGCCGCCGTTCGGGCCCATGTGGGTGGAGGCGTAGAAGAGCCAGCCGGGCCATTTCGCGTCACCGGGCGAGTAGGGGATGCCGTGGAAAAAGACGTGGTTCACGCCACCGAGGAAGACGAAATCGGCGGCTTCCTTGAGTTTTTCCGGGCTGACTTGGAAGTGTTCGTCGAGCCAGGTGAAAGTCTCCGCGCTGACGAGTTTGTCGCCCTTGGAATGGGCGGCGGACGCGGCGATGCGCAACATCGGGATTTGGTTTTCATCGACGTGCCGGAAGATTTCCGTCTCGGGGATCTCGGAAACGGCGTAGTGGTCGAGCAGGTTTCCCGGGGAGCCGTGGGCTTGGTTGCGGGTGATGCCGCCGCGGGCCTTGGTCCAGTCGTGCCAGGATTTCAGATAGGCGAGGTGCAGCTCGCTGAGCGTCTCGCGATAGTCGGCGCGGACGCGTGAGACGGCGTCGGCCTCGCCGACGCCGGCGAAGGCGGGAAGCTGGTCGCGCAGGTCGTAGCCGCGGTTTGCCAGGAAATGGTCCAGCAAGCCGGGCGTCCACTCGGCGGCGTAGTATTCGAACGAATCGTGGAAATGCGCGCGCGGCATCGGCGCGGTAAATTTCTCGAACGCCGCGTCGAACTTGGCGAGGTAGCGCGTCATGGCATCGGCGGAAAACGGATCGAGCACACTGCCCTCGCCACCGGGTGCGGCGCGTTTCACCTTCTGGATCGGCGAGGAGGAGGCCAAGCCGATGATTTTCCATTTTCCGACAGGCGGGAGCCAGTCGAGATTGCCGTCCTTGACCTGCTGGGTCAGGTCGACGGGCGGCCCGGATTCCGGGAACGCACGCAGGCATTGGATTTTTCCCTTGGGCATTTTGAGGCTGACCTGGGTTCCGCCGGTGGCTTCGTGGCGGATCATTTCCAGCCCGGCGGAGGCGATGTCCGGAGTGACCTGCGGGCCGCCGAACGGCCAGCCTGTGCCGGTCGTCATGTCCACGCCGAGGCCGAGGCGCTTGGCTTCGGTGGTGGTGTGGCCGAGCATTTCCATCCATTTCGGCGAGAGGAAATCCAGCGAACGGTCCTCGGCACCGACCGCGCCGTAGATCGGGCAGATTTCGACGCCGCCGAGGCCGGTCTTGGCAAAATCCTCGAGCTGGCGCGTGAGATTCGGCTTGTCCACCGCGCTGCCCAGCCACCACCAGCGGGTCCACGGCTTGCTAGTGGCGGTCACGGCGGGCCAGCCGGACGCGTCTGCGGGGAACTCGCCCGCCATCAACGGCAATCCGGCGGCAAGCAGCAGGGCGGAACAAAATCGGGAGAGTGCCATAAAATGAGTTTTATTAAATAACGGGACCTTGCACCCTAATTTAAACAACCCGGATGGGTTAATCCCAACCGGTGAGTTTCCAACGTATCTTCCCCCCAACCCATCAAATCCCGATGACCCGCAACGCCTTTAAAATGAAACTCAAGCCCGGCTTCGAAGCGGAATACCGGAAGCGCCACGACGAAATCTGGCCCGAGCTCTCCCGCGCGCTGACCGAAGCGGGGGTTTCCGACTATTCCATCTTCCTCGATGCGGAAACGCTGACGCTCTTCGCCGTGCAAAAACTCGCCGACGGCCACACGGCGGACCTGCTGCCATCCGCTCCGATCGTCCGGAAATGGTGGGACTTCATGGCCGACCTCATGGAGGTGAATCCGGACAACTCGCCGGTCTGTGTCCCGCTTTCCGAGGTTTTCCATGCGAACTGACCATGAAACGATTCCCACTCCTCCTCGCCGCGTTGTGTTTGCAGGCCTTCGCCGCCGAAAAAATGAACGTGCTGCTCATCATCTCTGATGACATGCGCAACGAGCTTGGCTGTTATGCGAGCCAGCTGGCGAAGACGCCCAACCTCGACAAACTCGCCACCACCGGCATCAAGTTCGACCGGGCTTACTGCCAGTTTCCGCTTTGCGACCCGTCGCGCTCGTCGATGCTAACCGGTCGCTACCCCGCCACCGTCGGGGTGCTTGGGAACCGGACCTGGTTCGGTGACGCACATCCGGAAATCGTCAGCCTGCCGAAGCATTTCAAAAACAACGGCTACACCTCCATCCGCGTCGGCAAGATTTTCCACGGCGGCATCGATGACACCGAGGCGTGGAGCGTCGACGGACAGGTGCGTACGCTCGCCGGCGTCCCCAAGGGCCAGCTGGTTAAGACTCCTCGCAAAAAAGCCCCGGTCGATCCGGATGAAGTGGTAGAAGTCGCACCTGATGTCCGCGACCGGAAATCCGACCAATGGATCGTGCTCAAGGGAAAAGGCGAGGAACACGCCGACTACCGCGCGGCGGACCGGGCGATCAACCACCTGCGGGAGCACAAGGACCGGCCGTTTTTCATCGGCTGCGGCTTCTACAAACCGCACACGCCGTTAGAAGCGCCGCAGTCGTTTTATGATCTGTGGGATGTTTCGAAAATCCCGTTGCCCGTCGATTTCGCGCCGCGGCCGACGGTGCCGGAAGGATTTCCCGCCGGCTCGATCCGCCCGAAAAACGCTGACCTTTTCATCAACCGCGACGCCTCGGCCGACGGAGCGCGGCAGGTGATCCGCGCGTATCTTGCGTCGGCGGCGTTCATGGATTGGAACGTCGGCCGGGTGCTGGCCGAGCTCGACACGCTGGGTTTGCGGGAGAAGACCATCGTCGTCTTCTGGGGCGATCACGGCTATCAGCTCGGGGAAAAAGGCAAATGGTCGAAGGCCGGATCACTCTGGGAGCAAGGCGCGCGCACGCCGTTTCTGATCTGCGATCCCCGCGAACAAACCGCCGGCAAAACCTGCGCACGCGTGGTGCAGATGATCGATCTCTATCCGACCCTCGTCGAACTCTGTGGCCTAGAACAACCGAAAGGCCTCGAAGGCCGCAGCCTCGCGCCACTGCTCAAGGAGCCCGCGCTGGCCTGGGACCATCCCGCTTACACCGTGTGGAGCGAGGACGGGAAACATTTCTCCGGCGTCATGGTGCGCACCGAGCAATGGCGCTACGGCGAGTTCTTCGGCCGCGGATCCGGCGCGATGCTGCTCGATCCGACGAAGGACCCTAACGAACTCAACAATCTCGCGAACGACCCGCAATACGCCGACGTGGTGGCAAAACTCAGCCCGCTCGTGAAGTCGTATGCAAAAGGCCATCTCCCGCCACCGACGGAGGCGCAATGAATCCCATCCAAAGTCCCTACTCCCACTCCATGATCGCTCATAAAATCCTGCCCATCCTCCTCGGCGTCTCGCTGGCCTGCGCCGCCGATACGAAACGTTTTGCAATCTCCGACTTCGGCGCGGTCGCCGATGGTAAAACGATCAACACCGTTTCCATCCAGAAAGCCATCGACCAAGCCGCCGCCGCAGGGGGTGGCATCGTGGACATCTCCGCCGGCACGTGGCGCAGCGGCTCGATTTTCCTGAAAAAAGGCGTCGAACTCCAACTCGCCGAAAACGCCGTCCTGCTAGGCTCGACCAACATCGAGGACTATCCGAAACGCGACACCCGCATCGAGGGCCACTTCGAGCCGTGGCGCATGGCGCTGGTCAACGCGCAGGAACTCGAAGGCGTCCGCATCGGCGGCAAGGGCGTGCTGGATGGCAACGGCATCACATTCTGGGCGCAGTTCTGGCAGCGCCGCCGGGAGAACCCGAAGTGTACCAATCTCGAAATCGAGCGCCCGCGGTTGATGTTCATCGACCGCTGCAAGGACGTGCGCGTCGAAGGGATTTCCCTGCGCTATTCGGGTTTCTGGAACCTCCATCTCTATCGGTGCACCGACGTGCTTATCGATGGCCTGACCATCACCGCGCCCACCCGCCACACCAAGCACCGGCACTATATTTCCGATTCCATTCTCAAGGGAATGAAGGACGACGCGTCCGTGAAAAACGCCCCGCTCAAGGACAACATCCTCGGCCCCAGCACCGACGGCATCGACATCGACAGCTCGCAGCGCGTCACCGTGCGGAACTGTTATATCTCGGTGAATGACGACAACATCGCCCTCAAAGGCAGCAAGGGCCCGCTCGCCGACCAGGACAAGGACAGCCCGCCGGTGGAGGACGTTCTCGTCGAGAACTGCGAGTTCGGCGACGGGAACGGCATGATCACCTGCGGCAGCGAGGCCACCCTCATCCGCAACGTGACGGTGAAAAACTGCCGCATCACCGGCGACGCCACCATGCTCACCCTTAAGCTGCGGCCCGACACGCCGCAGCATTATGAAAACATCCTCATCGACGGCGTCACTCTATCAGGCGGCATGGGCCGCGTGCTCAATGTCGCGCCCTGGAAGCAGTTCTTCGATCTCAAGGGCCACGCCCCGCCGACACGGACGGTGAACAACATCACCCTGCGCAATGTGAAGGGCGAGTTCCACACCCTCGGTTCGCTCGGCGGAAATCCCGGAGACACGCTGCGCGACATCACGCTGGAAAACTTCGACCTCAAGCTAGCCGATCCGGTGTTCGAACCCCGCGACGTGCAAAACCTGGTGATGAAAAACGTCCGCATCAACGGTGAGCTGAGAAAATAAGGAGGCACCACACTCCTGTGGTGCTGGCGAATGAAAGTCCCATGAGATGCGCTTCAGCACCAATCATGGGCGACCCATTCTCATCCACGACAAGAGTGTCGTGGCTCCTTATGGCTTTAGCAGATCCTTCAGCGCCTCTTCGAAGGTCGGAAACCGGAACACAAATCCATCCGCCTCCAGCGCGGCAGGCAGCGCGCGCTGGCTGCCTAGCAGCGCGCTGCTGAAGTCGCCTAGCAGAAGCTTGAGTGCGAAGGCCGGCGACGGAAAGACCGCCGGACGGTGGAGCGCGTGGGCCAGGATGCGGGTGAAATCTTGGTTGCGCTCGGGTTTCGGAGCGCTGCCGTTGACCGGACCGCTGAGGGTGTCCGAGACGACCGCGTGGACGATGGCGGCGCGGAGGTCGGCGACGTGGATCCAAGGCATCCATTGAGTGCCGGACCCGAGCCTGCCGCCGATGCCGAGCTTGAAGATTGTGAGCAGCTTTTGGAAGGCGCGGCCATCCTTGCCGAGCACCACGCCGGTGCGCAGCCGGACCACCCGCACGCCGAGCGATTCAGCATCCATAGCGGCATTTTCCCAGTCGCTGCACAGATCCGCGAGATATCCCTGACCCCGACGGGCGGAGTCCTTGAGAATTTCATCCCCGCGGTCGCCGTAGATCCCGACGGCGGAACCATTGACGAGGACTGCGGGACGGGATTCCGCAGGCAGCTTGGCGATGGCCGCGACGATGTTGTTGGTCACGCCCACCCGGCTTTCACGAAACAAGCGCTGGGTCCGCTCGTTCCACCGCTGGTCGATGGGTTCGCCCGCCAGATTGATCACGGCGTGGTAGCCGGCGAAGTCCAGCGCGTCGGTCGACTGCCAGCGATCGACTCCGGGCACCTTGCCGCTTCCCGAGCGGCTGATGCCGGTGGTGGCGTAGCCTTTTTCCGCGAGTAAAGCCGGCAGCTCACGCCCAAGAAACCCGGTGACTCCCACAACCGCAATACGCTGATCCTCCCTCATGGCTGAGTTTAACCCGGAATTCCGCCGGACAAAACCGAATTTATCCCGAACCTCGCGAGGCTTTCGCCCTTTACTTCACGTGTCCGTGGTTTTCTTATCACGGCGATGTTGAAACTTGGTGCATGGATCATTTCCCCGTTGCTGCTGATGCCGCTCCGTGCCCAGGAAGTCTTGCCCGACGACACCGCCGTGCCACCGCCGGTGGATGCCATCACGCCGGTGCCGGCTTTGGAATTTTCCACGGGGTTTCCCGGGATCGCCCCCATGGCGATGCCCAAGAACCTGAATATCAGCAACTACGGCGGCGGCACCATCGAGGGCGTCAAGGACGTGGGCGTGCGCTACCAGGGGCCTGGCATCAAGATCACCGGCGATAACGGGATGGAAGCGTTCGCGGACAGTGCTTTGGTCGACTTCAAGGCGCAGAGCGTGACCCTCGAGGGAAACGTCAGCATCTATCAAGGAAATATTCTCCAGCGCGGCGAACGCGCGATTTATTACTACGAAAAGAGAACCTTCGACGCGAATGGGCTGCGGGCGTCGCTCGACCCGATCCTGCTAGAAGCGAACCGGTTCAGGGACGAAATGCGCAACGGGAAGATGGTCTTCGTCGGCGACAATGCCGGGATCACCACGGATGATTCGGAAGATCCCGGGTTCTGGGTGCGGGCGAAAAAAACGACGGTTTTTCCGGGCGACAAGATTGTTTTCAACGACCTGCGGATCTATGCCGGCGACGTTCCGGTGTTCTGGCTTCCTTACCTGAGCCAGCCGTTGGACAGCGAGCTGGGCTATCATTTCCTGCCCGGTGCCCGCTCAAGCTGGGGTCCCTTCCTGCTCAACACCTACGGCGTGATGTTGGGGGGAAAAACCAATCCGGAAACCGGCGAGAAAGAGGACGCTTGGTTACTTTCCCGCTGGCACTTCGACCTGCGGGCGGAACGCGGCGTGGGCGTAGGTGTCGATCTCAAGGACAAGCGGCAGGATCGCCTCGATGAAGCCTCCGGCCTGAGTTTTTATTACCTGAATGACCTTGCGCCGGACACCAGCACTACCGGCGTGCCGCGCGGGGATGTGGACCCGAACCGCTACAAGGTCGAGTTCAAGCAACGCATGGAGCTGGATTTCCCGGATGACGCGCAATGGCGGCTGAATTCAAACTTCACGCTGCTCAGCGATCCGTATTATCTGGAGGATTTCGACGTCGCCAACTTCCGGACCGACCCCGCGCCGGACAACACGCTCGGACTCTCCCGGCAGGATGACTACTCGCTGCTTTCCATTTATGGGCGGTTCCGCATCAACGACTTTTATCGTACGGACACCCGCTCGCCGCAGGTATTCTTCGACCAGGCACGCAAGCCGCTGTTCGATTCACCGGTCCTGCACGAGGGGAACGTCTCTTTCGGCCTGATCGGCGAGGAGGCGGCGGACCTCGCCGAAGGCGCCATCATCAACCCGTTGATGCAACTGACTTCCGGCGATTCCACGGCGCAGTCGCTGCTCAACAGGTTGGACGGCTATGAGCGGCAGCTGGGGGAAAAACTCGTCTCCCTGCCGCTCGGCGATCCGCGACGGGATGCCATCCGCACCCAGCTGCTGGATTCGAGTTACACCCGTTTCAACATCTACCAGGAACTGACGATGCCGATGACGTTCGGCGAGTTTTTCCATGTCACGCCCGTGGCGGGCGTGGGATACACCCGTTACGATGCGGAGAACTGGGCGACCGCCAATACAGACCGGACCTATCTGCATGCCGGTGTCGAGGCTTCCACGAAGTTCTCCAAGGACTTCGACGGCACCCGGAGCAGCCGCTGGGGCCTCGAGGGATTGAGGCACATCGTCCAACCTTATGCGGCTTGGTCCGTCGTCTCCACCGACAACATCAGCCTCAATGATCCGCGGGTCGACCGACTCTCGCCGACGACCCGGCCGCGGCCGCTGGATCCCGTCCGGTTCAACGCGATCGACGAGTTGCAGAGCTGGAATGTGGTGCGACTGGGGACGCGCAACCGGCTGCTGACGCGGCGGGACAAAGGGGCGTTCGAGTGGTTGTTCATGGACACTTACATCGACGGTTTCATCGAGGATCCCGAAGAGCAAAGGGATTTGTCGAACCTCTACAACGAGATCCGCTGGCAGCCGCTTCCCTGGCTCTCGGCCGGTCTGGAAACCCAGTTCCCCCTCATCAATTCCGGCTCGGGCTTCAACGAATACAACTCGAGCCTGAGTTTCATGCCGTCGCCGAATTTCGAGTTCACTGTCAGCTACTTGGTTTTGAATGGGAATCCGGTGCTGGATGATTCCAACCAGCTGTATTTCCGGTCCTACATGCGGCTGAACGACCGCTGGGGCTTCGGCATGCTGGATATCATCGAGCTCGACGACGGGACCTTGCAACAGCAGCAATACACGCTGCACCGGGATTTCGGAAACTGGGTCGCGGGCATGGGGCTCACCTTGGTGGACAACCGCCTGCAAACGGAATACGGGCTGGTTTTCAGCCTGACTTTGAAGGATTTCCCGGCCGCCAGCTTGCCTTTCGAAATTAGTGCGGAATAGTGGCCGCGACATGACGATTTCCACTGAACAACTTCTCGCTTCCCTGCGCTGGCGCTATGCCACGAAAAAGTTCGATCCCACCCGCAAGATCCCTGCGGAGACTTGGGATGCCATCGAGGAATCTCTGACTCTGACCCCGTCTTCATTCGGACTCCAGCCATGGAAATTCCTCGTCATCCAGGATCCAGGCGTAAGAGCCAATCTGGCCCTGGAGTCTTGGAAACAGCCCCAGGTCACCGAGGCGTCGCACTATCTGGTCCTCACCGCCCGCACCGATCTCAACGCCGCCGACATCGACGCCTGGATGGCCAGAATGGTCGAAGTCCAGGGCACCGGCCCGGAAACGGTGGCCATGTTCAAGGGGATGATCGAAGGATTCGCCCAAGCGATGAGTCACGAGGCGCGGCACGCATGGAACATCCGCCAAGCCTACATCGCGCTGGGTCAGTTGATGGCGGCGGCGGCGGTGCTCGGCATCGATGCCTGTCCGATGGAAGGCCTGAGCGCGGCCGGATACGACCACCTGTTGGGTCTCGAAGGATCCGGTTATGCGACTGTCGTGGCCTGCGCCCTAGGCTATCGGGCGGCGGACGACAAATACTCCGACATGCCCAAGGCCCGCTTCGAGCGGTCACACGTCATCAGCCACATCTAATACGCCTTTTGCGGTGGCGGTTTGATGCCGAGGATTTTCCAAACATCCTGCATCAGCCGCATCGCTATTTTCCCTGAAACCTCAGTCTCCTTACGCTTGCCCTTGATGCCGATATTGATCGACGGAACCTTGCCACCTGTCGGCGCGTCGGCCTCTCCGACCTCCACGAACATCCGTTGCGCGACCTCGTTGGCGGCGGCTTCGTCGGTGGGTAGACCGAAGGATTTGGGCAGGCCCAGATCCTTGCTCACTTGGATCAGGACTTCCGGCTTCATCAGGCTTTTCTTCAATTCCGCCGCGACTTCGTTCCGCTTCTCTTCGGGCAGCTCGGCATTGATCGGCAGTGGCACCCAAATCGGCTGCGGGCGGTTTTGTTTATAAGTCCGGAGGGCAAATGCGCCGCCTCCAAGAACCAGCACCATCGCTACCACACCGAATACGATCCATCGTTGCATCACAACCGCTTATACGTCATTCACCCGCCATCCAAGCCAGAAGTTCATGGAATATCCCGCCACCACCGCCACCGTCGAAACGCTGCCTAACGGCCTCACGCTGATTCTCGATCCCGACCCCACGGCCCCGGTGGTCAGCGCACAGATCTGGGTGGCCACCGGCAGCATGCACGAGGACCAGCACCTCGGCGCCGGGATCTCGCACTTCCTCGAGCACATGGTCTTCAAAGGCACCCGCGACTACGACGCGGACACCCTCGCCGACGCAGTCCAAGCTGCAGGTGGCCATTGGAACGCCTACACCAGCTTCGACCGCACGGTGTATTATATCGACGGCCCGTCCGCTTCGCTGCCGGTTTTTCTCAAGACCCTGACCGGGCTGGTTTACTATCCGACATTGCCGGAGTCCGAGTTCGAAAAGGAAAAGGACGTCATCCGCCGGGAAATCGACATGGGACTCGATGATCCGGACAACGTCGCCTCACGGCTGCTTTTCTCCACCCTTTACACGCTCGATCCCCGCCGCCATCCGGTCATCGGGCACCGGCATCTGTTTGATGCGATCCGCTACGAGGATCTGATCGGATATCACCGTGCCCGCTACACTCCGGACCGCTGTTTCGTGGTCATTTCGGGCGATTTCAATCCGGATGAAGCGCGGAAAATGGCCACCGAACTCACCGCCGAATGCCTGACCGGCGGCGGGCGTGAGCCACTGGTCGCCATCGATCCACCGCAAATCGGGCCCCGGCGGGCGCGCGAGACATTCGCCGTCCCGACCAGCCGGATTTCCATCGCTTGGAAATCCCCGGCGCTCGACCACCCGGACGCGCCTGCCTTCGATGTGCTTGCCGCAATCCTCGGCCGTGGCCGTGCTTCCCGGCTCCACCGCGCCTTGCGTGAGGAAAAGGAACTCGCGCTGGAAATCTCCGCGTTCTCATGGACCGGGCCGGGCCGCGAAGGAATTCTAGCAGCCTCTGCCGACGCCGAACCGGCGAAACGCGACGCGTTGATCGAAGCAATCCTGTCGGAAGTCGCCGCCGTCGCTGGCAGCGAACTGGACGATGATCTTGCCAAGGCGAAGCGCCAGATCGCCGCCAGCCAGTTCCGCAGCCTCACCACTGCGTCGGGCCGCGCCGCCGATCTGGCATCGAACTGGCATGAGGCGCGTGACCCCGATTTCACCCGCCGTTATCTGGCAGCCATCCAGGCCGTCACTTCCGCAGACGTCCGCCGCGCCGCCGCCACCCTAACCGACGAGCGGCTCAGCCTAACGATTCTTGATCCGCTGGAAGCTCCTGCTCCGGCCCGCATCGCCAAGACGGCCCGCGACCGGCTCGACATCCAGGTGCATACCCTGCCGAGCGGCCTGAAACTCGCACTCATCCCGGACCACCGGGTGCCGATCATCCACCTCCAGGCCGCCGTGCGCGGCGGGCTCCCCTCCGAGACGCCGGAAACCAACGGGCTGAACCAACTTCTGGCCGCCACCCTCTCAAAAGGCACGCTCACCCGCAGCGCCAAGGAAATCGCGGTAACGCTGGAATCGCTCGGGGCGTCGATCAGTGCGAACACCGGAAACAACGCGCTCCTCATCCAGGCGTCCGGTCTCGCCCCCGACTTCGCGACGATCGTCGACGTTTTCGCGGAGGTCATCCTCTCGCCGTCGCTTCCGGGCGATGCGATCGGCAGGGAAAAAGCCAGCCAACTTGCCGCTCTCGAAGAAGCGCTGCAGGATCCCCTGCACATCGGATTCAGCGCCCTGCGTCACGCCGTTTTCAGCGGAGCGGGCTACGGCCTCGACGCGCTCGGCTCGCTCGACAGCCTGCCCGCCCTCGACCGGCTTGAGCTGAGCGCCCACCACGCCCGCCATTTCGACGCATCTAACATCACGCTCGCCGTCGCCGGTGACTTCGATCCGAAGGTGACGCTGGAACTACTCACCGCGAAGTTCGCCGGTCTCCCGAGCGGGCATCCCTGGTCCGCGCCGGCCAGCGAACTGGCGGATGGCTTCGACCTCACCCACCACCTGCCGAAAAAACAGGCCGTGCTCACGATCGGTTTCCCCGGAACCACCGTCAGCGGCGCGGACCGCTACGCGCTGGCGATGATCCAGGAGTATGCCTCCGACATGGCCGGGCCGCTGTTCACCCGCATCCGCGAAGAGCTCGGCTTGGCCTATCGGGTAGGCGCCACCCAGTTCCTCGGCTACGATGCCGGGTTGTTCACTTTTTACGTCGCCACTTCGCCTGAGCAGGTCGATCTGGCGAGGTCCGAGTTGCTTGCGGAGATCGGAAAAATCGCCGCCGTTGGCATTCCCGAGGAAGCCTTCGACCGCGTCCGCTCGACGGTCCTCAGCGGCCTCGCCATCCAGCAGCAATCACCTTCGTCCGTTGCCCGACACGTCGCGCTCGATCTCCTCTTCGGTCATCCCGCGGACGAGCACCGCCGTCTGGCCGCCTCCTACAAGGCCCTGACGCCGAAAAAAGTGAAGGAAGTTGCCACCCGGATTTTCTCGATCACGCCGACAGTGGTCACCGTGCTACCCGCCGCCGAGGCGGCTGCATTTGCGATCGACTGAGCACGGTTGGCGCTTGGCAGGAATGAGATGTGTGGCAGATTTCCCCCATGGATGACGACGACACGATCCGCTTCGGCAAGAATCTGGTTTTCAGGGAATTCGGAAATCCGAAAGAGGTGCTGCATTTTGAAGGTGAATGCCTGATTTCGGAGTCGCCCGATCCCGGCGAGGTGCTGGTGCGCATCCTCGCCGCCCCGATCAATCCGGCGGACCTCAATACCATCGAGGGAACCTATGGAGTGAAGCCGGCGCTTCCAGCCACTCCCGGGATCGAAGGCTGCGGAGTGGTGGAAGTGAGTAATTCCACGGATTTCGAGCCGGGAGATCACGTGATTTTCCTCCGCCGGGCATCGACTTGGGCGTCCCACACGACAGTTCCCGGTGACTCCCTCTTCAAACTGCCACCCGGGATCGATCCCCTGCAAGCCGCGATGCTCAAAGTGAATCCAGCGACTGCCTGGCGGCTCCTCCATGGCTTCGGCATGCTGGAAGACGGATCATGGATCGTCCAAAACGTGGGAAACTCAGCGGTTGGTCGCTGCGTGATCCAACTCGCCAGGGATCTCGGCATCCGCACGATTTCGTTTGTTCGCCGGGCCGAGTTGATCGATGAACTCGAAGCTCTCGGTGCCGACCATGTCTTCATCGACGATGACGACGGCCTCACCTGCGCCAGCGAAGCCCTCGGCGGAGCGACTGCCGAACTTGCCTTCAACGCCGTCGGCGGCGACAGCGCGCTGCGCCTCATGAAACTGCTGCGTGAAGGCGGCAGCCACATCACCTACGGCGCGATGGGCCGCAAGCCGGTAACAATTCCTAACGGCATGCTAATTTTCTGCGACATCCAGGTGCGCGGTCTGTGGATCACTCGCTGGATCGAAAACGCCCCCGCCGCGGAAGTGCGCGAAGTCTACGAAAATCTAGCTGCCAGAGTGGCCGCCGGGAAACTCGTGCAGCCGGTGGACTCCACCTATCTGCTGGAGCAAGCGGGCGAAGCGCTGGCCCGCCTCGAAGCGCCGGACCGCTCGGGCAAGGTGCTGTTCGCGCCCTGAGTGGCATCTCCCGTCAGTCCGACGGCCCCTCCTAACCAACGTCTTTCCGCAGATCCCTCATTCCACATCAAACTCCGGCCCTAACCCATGAAGCACCCAGCCGATTTATGAAATCCATTGTCCTCTGCACGCTCCTTGCCGCGGCCGCCATCGCCCTCCGACCCTCGGCAGTTGCAGCCGCGCCCAATATCCTCTTCATTTTTTCCGATGACCACGCGCAGCATGCCATTTCCGCTTACGGTTCGAAGGTGAACCAGACGCCGCACATCGACCGACTCGCCAAGGATGGCACACGGTTCGCGCATTCCTACGTCACCAATTCCATCTGCACGCCGAGCCGTGCCACGCTGCTCACCGGTCAATACTCGCACCTCAACGGCGTGCCGGTTTTCAACAGCTTCGATGGCGCGCGCGACAACGTGGCCAAGCACCTGCGGGCCGGCGGCTATCACACCGGTATGATCGGCAAATGGCACCTTGGCTCCGACCCCACCGGTTTCGACCGTTGGATCGTGCTGCCCGGCCAGGGGGCTTACTGGGATCCCACTTTTTTTGTCCAAGGCCGTTCCCTCACGATCAAGGGCCACTGCACCGACATCACCACCGATCTTGGCCTCGAATTCCTCAAGACCCGTCCCCAAGACAAGCCGTTCTTCCTCATGCTTCATCAGAAAGCTCCCCACCGCGGATGGGAACCGGACGAACGTAACAAGGCGCTGTTCAAGGACAAGGTCATCCCCGAGCCCGACACTCTTTGGGACGATTACTCCACCCGCCCCGCCGCGCTGCCGGAAAACGAACAAACCATCGCCAGAGACCTCACTCGCCAGGACTTGAAACTCATCCCACCCGCAGATTTGAAAGGCCCCGCCCGGCAGAAGTGGATGAAGACAAACCCGACCGAAGTCGAAGTGAACGGCAGGATGCTAACAGGCAAGGAACTCGTGAAATGGAAATACCAACGCTACATGCAGGACTACCTCGCTTGTGTCCAGGGCGTGGACGACAGCGTGGGCAAGCTGCTCGACTACATCGATCGGAACGGGCTCGCTAACAACACCATCGTCATTTACTCCGCCGATAATGGCTGGTATCTCGGCGACCTCGGTCTCTATGACAAACGCTTCATGTATGAGCCCGGCATCAAGGTTCCACTGCTCGCCCGCGGCCCGGGCGTCAAGGCGGGTGGAGTCCCCGCGCAGTTCGTGGCTAACATCGACCTAGCGCCCACCTTCCTCGATCTGGCAGGCCTGCCGGTTCCGGCCTCGATGCAGGGACGGTCTCTCGCCCCTCTCCTGCGCGGCGAATCGCCCGCCGACTGGCGCACGACTTTCTACTACCGCTACTATCATTCTCCGGGCCACCACAACACCGCCGCCCACTACGGCGTCCGCACCGCCACCCACAAGCTCATCCATTACTGGAAAAAGGATGCTTACGAGATGTTTGATCTAACCAAAGATCCGGCCGAACTGCACAATTTGCTTTTCTCCGAGGCCGAGGCCAGACAACCCGAAGTGGCCGCAAAATTCGCCGAACTGAAGGCCGAGATCGCCCGCCTGCAAAAGGAATACAAGGACGACGGCCAATATGCCGACTCCGCCACCTGGCCGGCGGGCAGCGCCGACGGCCCTTTCGATGCCTACAAGCCCATCGGTACCAAGACCATCGCAGAAGCCATTGCCGCAGCCGCCTCCATGTGAGTGGCGGCAGCTCATTGCGAGCTGGACTGGAATTTCCCGGCCGTGAGCAACGCGCGCGCCTCGCCAACAAGGAACAACGATCCCGCCACGAGCACAGGATCCCCCTGCTCCAGCGCCGCGGCCATCGCTTGTTCGAGTGTCCCCAAGACTTGATACGGCGGAGCATCGACCGGCAGGTAGCTCGACAATTTCTCGGGGCGAATGGCCCGCGGCGTGTCCACCGGACAGAAAAAAATCGATGCTGCGAGCGGGGCGATGATTTCCAGAATCCCCGCGATGTCCTTGCCGGCCACGGCGCTGAAAACCAACGCGGCTTTTTTCCCGGGGAAATTACCCCGCCATGTGTCGGCGAGGACTTGCGCGGAATGCGGATTATGCGCGCCGTCGAGGATGATTCCCGGGCGAATGGCCTCGAAGCGCCCCGGCCAATTCACGTGAGAGAGCCCGTAACCCACACTGTCGGAGCGTAGGGGAATCCCCAGATGGTGAAGTGCGGTGACTGCGAGCGCGGCATTCCATTTCTGGTGTTCGCCAGCGAGGGCCATCGGGTAGCCAGCCAACGGTTCTTCGATGAATTCGAGCACCGAGCGGCGTTCATTCGCCTCCTTTTCCAAGACCCGCTGCACCGACGGATGCTGGGGAGATGAAATGGCGGGTTTCCCGCTGACGAAGATTCCGGCCTTTTCCTTGGCGATTTCCTCGATCGTATCACCGAGGTATTGCATGTGGTCGAGGCCGATGGGGGTGATCACGCAAACGTCGGCCGGGACGGCGGTGGTGGCATCGAGCCGCCCGCCCATGCCGGTTTCCAGGACGATGATTTCGCACTCGCGGACGCGGAACCAACGCATGGCAAGCACGAGGGTGATCTCAAAAAACGTGGGATGCGTCTCCATCCGCTCGCACAGAACGCGCAGTTCGGCGAGCATCGTGGCGCAATCGTCCTCCGGGATTTCCTCGCCGGTCACCCGGATCCGCTCGCGGTAGTCGATGAGGTGGGGCGAGGTGAATAGCCCGCAGCGGTAGCCGCAGGCGCGAGCGATGCTGTCGGTCATGGCGCAGGTGCTGCCTTTGCCATTCGTGCCGGCGACGTGCACGACTTTCACGCCGTGGGCCGGGTAGGCGAGGTATTCCTTGAGCAACTGGCGCGGTCCGTCCAGCCCCAGTTTGATTCCAAACATCTGGGTGGAGAACAGCCAGTCAATCGCTTCCGGGTAACGCATGGTGACGGCGTATCCATCACCCGGAATCGGACGGCTGCCAAGCAGGCAATTACCAGTCGTCGTGGCTCGATGGCACGTGCTTGGCCGATTCGGACAGCGAGCAGTTCATGAATAGCTCGCCCTCAAGCGGGAAAATGTCCGGCCGCGGGCAGGTGTAGGTCCCGCCGGCGGCGCACGGGGCGCTTCCGCGGGACTGCTTGTAGATGGTTTCCTCGATGTAGCCTTTGTTGTGCAGGTGCTCGACGATGTCCTGGGTGCCGCGCTCGGCGTAAGGCCGGCCGCCGTAGTTGTAGCCGTAGAGGTTCTGATAGGAGCGGGCGGCCACCTGGACGTTGCGGAGGGTGAGGATGCAACTGGTGCGTTCACTGCCACGAAGCCACGCGCGGGCGCCGATGGACATGATGGAGACGAGTGCTAACAGAATTATGAGGACGACCGTCAGTTCGAGCAAAGTCAAACCGCGGTTCCGCACAACCCGGGGGGGGAGGTTGTTGGTCATGATGTGGGGGGGAGGCGCGGAACCTACCCCCGATTTCCCCGTTCTGAAATAACGTCATCGCGGAAGGATCACGGAATGCTGGTATCTCACGGGCAATTCATAATTTCGACGGCCTGTCGCGGGAATCGATTGCCTCACTCGTAGGGCGTGTTAGCTTCGCGTTTATGAACGGGGGGAAATCGATCATCCTGGGTGGTGCGCTTGCCTGTGCGGCGTGGGTGTTTCCTACGGCCGCGCGCGCGCAGGACACGGCCGGAATCGAAGCGGGACAGGCGATGTTCCGGAAAGGCGACTACGCGGAATGCTTGGAATTCAGCCGTCTCGCCAAGCAGAACGGCCCCGATTTCCAATCGTTCGCGGCACTCGAAATCCGCACGCTTTTGGAGACTGGAAACATTCCCGAAGCGCTCAAACGGGGGATGATCTTGTGGCGGCGCGCACCATTCGATCCGGAACTGGCGCTCGCCATGGCCGGAGCGTTGCGGGCGAACGGCCAGACGGCCCAGGCGCAGGCCGTCATGGAACGGGCGCTGCAAGTGGAACCCCCGCCAGCAGTCGCCGGTGACTCGCGTGGCACCGTGGCTTACGGCGAGTTGTTGCTAGAGGCAGGTCTCGATGCGAAGGAGGTGCTAAAACGCTCTCTGGAGCCAGCGAAAAAAGCCGATCCCGGTGGCCGCGAAGCGTATTTGGCAATCGGCCGGCTCGCCCTCGCCAACCATGATAGAGAGTTGGCAGGAGAAAATTTCCGTGAGGGACTGAAGCGGCTTCCCGGTGATCCGGAGTTCCTGCTAGGCATGGCGAAATCAGGCATGGAGCTGCCTGAAGACCAGCGGAAACCGGATGAAGGAATCCTCACATACGCCGATCTCGCGCTACGGGCGAACCCGAAATCCACAGCCGCCCTTTTGTTCAAAGCGGAGCAACTTTCGGGTCGGAAAAATTTCAAGGAAGCGAAAGCGACTCTCGAAAAGCTCCTCGCCGTGAACCCCGCACACCCGGAAGCATGGGCGCAGTCGGCGGCATTGGCATTTCTCGAAGAAGACGCCGCAGGGGCGGAAAAGGCACTCAAGGAAGCGCGCAAATTCTGGCGGGCGAATCCGCTCGTCTCGAAAACCGTCGGCATCACCCTCGCGGCGCATTATCGGTTCGCCGAGGCGATCAGGTTCCTGCTCCAAGCCAGCCAGGAAGACCCGCGCGACCCGTCGATCCGGCTGGAACTGGGGTCGAATCAACTCCGCTTCGGCCAGATGGATGAAGGATGGGAAAACGTCGCGCTCGCCCACGACTCAGATCCCTACAACGTCGCAGCGTTCAATCTAATCACCCTGCGCGACAAGCTGAAGGGCTACCCGGTGCGGGAAAAAGACGGCGTGCGGCTGCGCATGTCACCGGAAGACATGGCGGTCTTCGGTGAGCGCGCGTTGGAACTCGCCGTACGCGCCAAGCGGACCCTGGCGGACAAATACAAGATTTTCCTCTCACAACCAGTGATGGTGGAAATGCTGCCGAAGCAGGAGGATTTCGCGATCCGTACGTTCGGACTGCCGGGCGGCGAGGCGTTTCTCGGGGTGTGTTTTGGCCCTCTCATCACGATGACCAGCCCGCGCGGGCGGCTCGGCCGGGCGAACTGGGAGGCGGTGCTGTGGCATGAAATGGCCCACACGATCACGCTAGATGCGACCCGCCACCGGATTCCCCGCTGGCTCTCGGAAGGCATCAGTGTTTACGAGGAACGCCAGGTCCATCCCGGCTGGGGTCAGGGCATGACGGCGGAATATCGCGAGCGGTTTCTATCAGGAGAAATGCTGGGCGTCGTGAACCTCGACGAGTCCTTCGCCGGCCCGGACATCATGTTCGGTTATTACCACGCGTCGCTGGTCGTCGAGTTCATCATTGGGCGTTTTGGGATCACCACGATGCATTCTGTTCTAGCAGACCTCTCGGCCGGCAAGCCTCTGGAACAGGCCCTCGCAAAACGCACGCTGCCGATCACGGAACTCGAGACCGCCTTCCAGGACCATGCTAAAAAACTCGCCACCGCCTACGGCCCCGAGCTCGACTGGTCACCCCTCGCCGACGCCGAATACATTGCCTACCGCGAAGACCCGGCGGCATGGGTCGCCGCCAACCCCAAACGCTACGCCGCCACCATGATGTGGGTTTCCAAACTGATGGAGGACAATGACTGGAAAGAGGCGAAGACGCTGCTAGCAGCAATCATCGCCGCCGAGCCCGAGAATCGCGAGGAGTTCAATCCCTATCAGGCATTCTCGCTCGTCTGCCGCGGACTCGGCGATGAAGCGGGCGAGCGCGCCGCCCTTACCAAGCTCCTGCAAATCGACTCAAACGCCTCGGAAGCCTCCGCCCGCCTGGTGGAACTCAGTGGTTCACTTCCTGCTCCGGACCGGCTGTCCGCCGCCGACCGCATGCTGGAAACCAATCCGTTTCAGGAGCAGGCCTACCGCAAACTGGCCGCCGCCGCGAAGGAAACCGGAGCCGCCGGGCGCTCCCGCGAAGCCTTCAAATCCCTGCTCGCTCTTGAACCCCGCGACGCCAGCCGCCTCCACTACGAACTCGCCACCCTGCTGCGCGATTCCGACCCCGACGCCGCCCGGCGGGAAGTCCTGAAAGCTTTGGAAGAGAACCCGCGTTTCGAGTTGGCGCTGGAATTTCTCGTTCGTCTGCCACCCTCGCCATGAATCACCGTTCCATCCTCCCCGTCGTCTTGTCGCTCGCCTTGAGCGCCGTCGCCTCCGCGCAAACCTCGCGTCGAAACCCGACGGGCCTGCCTGCCGACCGCAACGGCGTGGCACGATGGGAAAACGACCCGCGCTTCCCGGACGATACATTCCGCTTCGTCCGCTTGAGGCCGGAAAACCATCGCAGCTGGGCCACCGACTACCCGGACAGCGACCTGAACTTCTCGTTCCGGCTCCAGCAAATGACCGCTATCCGCGTCAATCCCGAGCCGCTCATCGTCTCCATCCTTGATCCGAAAATGAAGGAATGCCCGTTCCTTTACACCATCGAAACCGGCTCGCTGGCCCTGATGGACGAGGAGGCGAAACTCCTCCGCGAGCACCTCTTCAATGGCGGATTTCTCATGATCGATGACTTCTGGGGCGAAGACGAATGGGAAAACACGCGGCAGCAGATGCTCAAGATTTTTCCTGATAGACCGATCGTCGATCTCGAACTCGACCACCCGATTTACAGCACCGTTTTCCAGATCAAGGAAAAGCCGCAGGTCCCATCCATAGAATACGCCATGAGCGGCCGGTCCACCGGCATCTTCTACGAAAAGGGCGGCAAGGATGTCCATTACTACGGCATCTTCGACACCAAGGGCCGCATGATGGTGATCATCTGCCGCAACACCGACCTCGGCGATGGCTGGGAGCGCGAAGGCGAGGATCCCTACTTTTTCAAGGAATTCAGTGAGAAAAAAGCCTACCCCATGGGCATTAACATCATTGTCTATTCGATGACCCACTGAGGAAAAAATCATGATTACAGCAAACAGCCCCCAATCTTCGGAAGAAGCCATCGTCTATCGGATCGCGGAATCGAGAGACCGGATCAAGCGCGAGCTCGCCAAGGTCATCCGCGGCCAGGACGAGGTGATCGAGCAGCTGCTCATCGCGCTTCTATCCGGCGGCCACGCGTTGATCACCGGCGCGCCCGGTCTCGCGAAGACGCTGCTCATTTCCTCCACCGCGCGCTTGTTCCATCTATCATTCAACCGCATCCAGTTCACGCCGGACCTGATGCCCGCCGACATCACCGGCACGGAAATCCTCAGCGACGGACTCGATGGCGGGCGGCGGCTGGAATTCGTCAAAGGCCCGCTTTTCGCCCACCTCATCCTCGCCGACGAAATCAACCGCACGCCGCCCAAGACACAGTCCGCGCTGCTGGAAGCGATGCAGGAGCACCAGGTGACCGCCGCCGGCACGCGCTATCCGCTGCCCGAGCCGTTCTTCGTGCTCGCCACCAAGAACCCGGTGGAAATGGAAGGCACCTATCCGCTGCCGGAAGCCCAGCTCGACCGCTTCATGTTCGACATCAACATCGACTACCTCAGCGAGGATGACGAAGTCGCCGTGGTATCCAGCACCACCTCCAAGCGGCCGGAACCGATCGAAGCGCTCTTCACCGGCGAGGACCTGCTCGCGTTCCAAGAGATCGTTAGACGTGTGCCCATCGCCGAGGAAACCGCGCGTTACGCCGTGCGACTCGTCGGCGCGTCGCGTCCCAACCGCACCGGCTCGCCGGACTTCATCAACGAGTGGGTGAACTGGGGCGCCGGCCTGCGCGCCGCGCAATGCCTGGTGCTCGGCGGCAAGGCGCGCACGTTGTTAGCCGGGCGCACGCACGTCACGCCTGCCGACATCCAGGCGCTCGCCCACCCGGTGCTCCGCCACCGCGTGCTCACGAATTTCCGCGCCGAGGCGGAAGGCATCTCGCCCGACACGATCATCGACCGCCTCCTCAGGCACGTCCCCCTGCCCTGATGAATCCGGTCCCGAATTCCCCGCGCAAATCCTCCTTTGCCGATCCCGCGGCATTGATGCGGATCCGCAATCTCGAACTGCGCGCCCGCTCGGTGGTCGAGGGATTTTCGAAAGGCCTCCACCGCAGCCCGCGGCACGGATTTTCCGCCGAGTTCGCGGAATACCGGTCGTATGTGCCGGGCGATGACATCCGGTATCTGGATTGGAAGGTCCTGGCCCGCCGCGACCGTTGTTTCATCCGTAAATTCCGCGAGGAGACGAACCTTCGCTGCCATCTGTTACTCGATCTCAGCCGCTCGATGAGCTACGGCTCGCTCAGCTACACGAAACTCGACTACGCCCGCACACTGGCCGCCACGCTCGCGGTTTTTCTCCATCAGCAAGGCGATGAGATCGGGCTGCTAACCTACGACGAAGTGCCGCGCGACTACCTGCCGCCGCGCCACCGCAGCGGTCATCTTCATGCAATCCTCGCCGCGCTGGGGCGTCCCGCGTTGGGAAAATCCGCCGCGCTGCATTCGCCGGTGGAAGCCATCCTCAGCCGCGGCCGGATGCATGGTTTGATGTTTGTGATTTCGGATTTTCTCACACCGTTGGAGGAGTTAAAGAAGCCGCTCTCCGCGCTCGCCGCCTGCGGTCATGATGTCACGCTGCTGCAAACACTCGATCCCGCGGAAATCAGTTTCAATTTCGACAGCTCGGTGAATTTCGAGGACCTCGAATCCGGCCGCGTGCTCCCCACCGACCCAAACAACATCCGCGCCGGTTATTTGAAAAAGTTCAACGCCCACCAGCAAGGGCTCAAATCGCTTTGCGACACGCTTGGCGTCATCCACCACCTGCTGCCCACCGACCAGCCGTTGGAGTCCGCACTCCACACGTATCTATCCGACCGTCTCGGCCGTGGCCAACAGGTGGCGCGCACCCGCAGTCATTGAATTTTTCATGGCATTTCTCGCTCCATTTTTTCTAGCAGCCCTGGCCGCCGTCGCGCTGCCGGTCCTGCTGCATCTGCGGAAGAACCGGCCGAAGGAAACCATCGCTTTCTCCTCGCTGATGTTCCTGGAGGAAAATCCGCCGGTGACGAAGACGCGTTTGCGGCTGCAGGACATCCTGTTATTGATCCTGCGCTGCCTCGCCAGCGGGTTGCTCATCCTCGCCTTCGCCCGGCCGTTTTTCCCCGCCAATGACAAGCCCGCCGCGAGCGCCGACGGTGCGGCCATGAATTTCATCCTCATCGACACCAGCGCCAGCATGCGCGGCGAGCCATCGGCCCAAGTATTGAAAATGGCGGAGTCGTTGATCAATGGATTTCCCGACAACGATTGGATCGCAGTCGCCACCTACTCCGACCAACTGCGCCCCTTGCTGGATCCCGAACGGGCGCGCTCGGTGGCTGCGGGCGAACGCAAATCGTCGGCCATCGCCGTGCTCCCGGCGGTGAAAGCGGATTGGAGGTCCACCATGTTAGACACGGCCCTGCTCGCCGCTCTCGCCGCAGCAGGTGACGAATCGACGCTTAAAATCCATCTCATCGGCGATCTCCAAAAAGGCACCACGCTTGAACGCCTGCGCGGCGAAATCTGGCCCGGCGCGGTTCAAATCATTCCCCACCCGGTGACGCCCGAAGACGGATGGACCAACGCGGGCGTGCGCATGCTGCCATTTGAAAACCAAGTCCAGCGTGCACGGGTGAGCAACTCGGCAGGCTCGGCGAAATCCGATTTCACCCTCTCGTGGGGCGACTCTAACGAAGCGATCCGGATCTCCGTGCCACCCGGCGAAAGCGTAGTGCTCGATGCGCCCGCGAATCTTCCCATCGAGGGGAAAGTCACCCTGGCCGGCGATGATTTCGCTTACGACAACGAGGCGTCCTGGGTCACCCCGGTCCGCCCGGTGGCGCGGGTTTGGTTTCCGGATCAGGCGCTGGCCACCGATCCCACCGCGGGTGCCTATTTCCTCAACCGCGCCCTGCAATCGACGCCTGACTACGCCGTGGAAATCACCACCCTACAGCCAGAAGAATCACCCGCACTCACCATCACCAGCGGGACGGCAGACGTTGTATCGATTTTAAAAGCCGGTGGCAATGTGCTTTTCCCATTGCGAGACGCCGTGTCCGTTAGCTCCATCGGCGGAATCCTCGGATTCAAATCCGGGGAAGCGCGGGAGGCGACAGTTAAGGATCACGCGGTGCTCGGTGAGATTGATTTCAAGTCCACGGTGTTCGCACCGTTTGCGGACGCGCGTTATTCGGATTTCAGCAGCATCCGGGTTTGGAAATACCGGGTGCTGCCGGCAGATCTGGCGGCGAAGGGAAAGGTGCTGGCGCGATTTGATTCCGGCGATCCGGCTTGGGTGAGTTTCAGCGCGGGAAAGGGAACCCTCCATGTTCTAACTACCACCTGGCGTCCGGCGGACAGCCAGCTCGCCCTGACCACCAAGTTTCCTCCCTTGCTCCACGCACTGCTTTCCCAAGGGATGACCCAAACCGGCGGGCGCGGGCCGGTGTTAGTCGATGATGCCCACGAGACTCCCGGAATCCATCGAAGCGGTTCCACAGTGGTATCCGTGCAACTCGACCCGGCCGAGTCCGAGCGCACGCCCCTTGCGGAGTCCGAACTGCGCGCACTCGGCCTGCCGCTTGATCCGCCAAAAGACCTCGCCCGCACCGCCGAAGTCGCCAAGCAGCTTTCCAACGCCGAGCAGGAAAGCCGCCAACACCTTGGCTGGTGGCTTCTTGTCGGTGCCGCCGTGTTTTTTCTCGCTGAAACCTTATACGCCGGATTCGGCGGTAAACGCCCAACTCCCGTCACGCCATGATCCGGAAACTTCATACGATTCTTGGAGAAATCGCCGCCCGCCGCCGGCGTCAGCGGTTTCACCTGGGACTCGCGGTCACTTGGTGGCTCGCTTTTTTGCTAGGCCTGGTGCTTTGGAAAACCGGCGTACCCGCGCGGATATACCTGCCGGCGCTTGGGATGGCTGTTTTGTTAGCCAGCTTTGGCATCTTCATATGGAGTCGTCGCGGCATGGGTGATCCCAGGCGCATCGCCAGAGACATCGAGCACAAACACCCGGCGCTGCAAACTGAGTTGTTAGCCGCGCTCGATCAGCATCCGGATCCGGTATCCGGTTCACTTTCTTTCCTTCAGAGCCGGCTGGTTCTGGATTCATTGGCAGTGGCGCAGCGTGATCAGTGGATTGATCTCGTTCCCCGCCCCCGGCTGACCGCCCTGCGCACGCTCCACTTGGCCGGAGCGCTTTTCTTCATCCTCGCCGCGTGCTTCATGCTGCTTCCCCGCTCCACGAAGCCGCAGGGGGTGACTGTTAAAGAAGCACCCGCGGCTGTGATCGAGATGGCGGTGGATCCCGGCGATGTGGAGATCGAACGCGGCAGTCCGCTCACCATCCAAGTCCGTTTCGACAAGGATCCGCCCGCGACAGCGACGTTGGAGATCACCGATGAGGCGGGAATTCGCAGCATCCCGCTTGACCGACCGTTCACTGATCCCATCTATCAAACCCGCCTCCTGGCTGTTGAAGTTCCGATGACTTACCGGGTGATTGTCCCCGAAGGTGCGAGCAAGGTTTACACCGTGCGCGTCTACGAACTTCCGGCACTGAAGCAGTCGGAGGTGGTGCTGCATTTCCCGGAACATCTCGGAAAGCCGCCGGAAACCATCAAGGACCCGCACGCCATCCAAGCCGCCGAGCGCACCCGCATGGAACTCTCGCTCGTGACCAATGTCCCGGGGCTTTCCGCCGCGCTGGTGGCGAAGAACCGGGAGCCGCTCGCGCTCACTAGCGACGGGGATGGTCATCACGTTTCCGAAATCCTGACGGAAAGCGTGCGCTACGAGATCGTGCTCACCGACAGTGCCGGTCGCCGGAACCATCGCAAGGACATCCTCGACATCAAGGTGATCGCCAACAAGGCCCCGGTCGTCGAGGTGGTTCTTCCGCGCAAGAACGAGAAGGTCACGCCCATTCAGGAAGTCCTTCTGGAGGCCCGCATCAAGGATGATTCCGGCATACTCGCCCATGGCCTGCGATACACGCTGGACGGCGAGAAGTGGCAGGAAATCGAAGGCAAGCCGACTCCTGGGGAGAAGCAACCACTGCTTTCCCAGCTCGTCGATCTCGAAGCCGCCGGAGCGAAGCCAAACGACATCCTGATGTGGAACGCCTGGGCGGAAGACCTCGGGCCGGACGGTAAAACACGCCGTGTCACCGGCGACATCCATCTGGTACAAGTTCGGAATTTCGATGAGGAATTCTATCAACAAGCCGCTCCACCCGGCGGCGGACCGCATCCCGGAGACAACTTGGTGAAACTCCAGACGAAGATTCTCAATTCCACCTGGAACCTGCGCCGCGACCACGCGGAAATTTCCAATACACCACCGCCCGCCCAAGAGCTCGACACGCTTCACAAATCTCAGGAAATTGCCATCGGGATGGCAGGCGCACTGGAAGCCGAGCAGACGGATCCCGCCGTGCGCAAGTTCGTCACCGATGCCCGGCTGGCGATGAAAGACGCCTCCACATTGCTTGCCGAAGCGCACTCGAAGACTTCAGCCGGTCCGCTCGAACCTGCCATCGGCCACGAGCAGGCGGCGCTGCGCCATCTCTATCAACTCATGGGTTCCAAGACGATGATCATGCAGAGCGAGGGCGAAGGCGCGTCATCATGCGAAGAGAAGCCCAAGGAAGATCTGGATTTGAAGCCGTTGGACAATCCCTACAAGGCTGAGAAGACCGCCCAGCCCGAGGTGGCCCAGGAGGCGAACGAGGCGATGGAAACCCTCAAGCGGCTCGACGAGCTCGCCAAGCGCCAGCGCGATCTCAACGAGGAGATGAAAGCCCTGCAAATGGCAATGAGCGAAGCCGACACACCCGAGAAAAAGGCTGAAATCGAGCGCCAGCTCAAGCAGCTCCGCGACCAGCAGCGCGAACTGCTGGCCGATGTCGACAAGCTCCAACAGAAGACCTCGGAGTCCGCACCACCGGAGCAAAAGCAAGCACTCGACGCAGCTCGCGAGAAAGCCCAGCAGGCGAACGAGCAGCTCGAAAAGAAGAAACTCGGCGACGCGCTGGCCGCCGGCCGTCGCGCTCAGGAAGATTTGGAAAAACTCCACGATGATTTTCGCGAAACCAGCGCGGCCAAACTTGCCGAGCAACTCGGCGACCTGCGCCAGGACGCCCGCGACCTCGAGGAACGCCAGCGCCAGATCGCCGACGCCACTCCAACACCCGAAGCGCCGAAACAAAACCGTTTGAGTGCGACTAACGATTCCCAACCGGATGCCGACCGCCAGCGCGAGGATTTCAAAAAGCTTGTCGACGCGCTGCGCGAAACCGCGGAGACCGCCGAGCGGGCGGAGCCGTTAGTTGCCAAGGATCTCGGCGAAGCGCTTCGGCAAGCGGACCAAAACGGAATTGCTCAGGCATTGGAAAAACTCGGCCAACCCGGTGACGAAAAAGCAGCGGAGAAAGCCACCGCGGGAATCTCCCAGCTCACCCGCGAAATCGAAACCGCGGCGGAACGCATTCTCGGCAACGAAGCACAAGCCCTCCGCTATGCCCGCGACGAGCTCAACCGCCTCGCGGAACAAGCCGGGGCTGAGCCCGGAAAACCCGCCGCCGACGGCAAACCCGCGGACAAAGGACAGGCACCTGGTGAAGGGAAGCAGCTGGGCGAGACCGCAGGCGAACCAAAAGGAGCCGGCGAGGGCCAGCAACCGGGACAGGGTGAAGCCGAAGCTCCCGGCCAAGGCAACGAACCCGGCCAGGCCGCGGGTAATGGGCAACAACCCGGACAGGGTCAAGGCCAAGCCGCTGGCCAGAACCCGGGACAAGGAAACGGCCCCGGCCGGTCCCCCGGCCAAGGCCAGGGCTCCGGCAATACCCGCGGCGGCAGCGCCATCACCGGCGGCGGTTATGAGGAATGGCGCGACCGCCTGGCGGATTTGGAAGCGGTCGTGACCGACCCCGAAGCTCAATCCGCCGTCGCCCGCGCTCGCCGGGCTGGCATCGAAATGAGGAAGGATTTCAAGCGCCACTCCAAGGAGCCCGATCAGGCCCGGATCGAAAATGAAATCCTCCGCCCGCTCGCAGAGGCCGCCACCGAATTAAACGTCCGCTTGCGTGAACTTGACCGCGAGGATCCGCTCGCTCCGGTCGGCCGCGATCCGGTGCCGGACCGCTACACCGAGATTGTCCGTCGCTATTTCGAGGAATTGGGAAAATGACTTTCATCGCACCCATGACCATCGTCTGGACGGAATCACAATGGCTCATCCCCGGGCTGATTGTGTTGGCCGCCCTCGCCGTTGGCTTGTATTTCAGTTACCGCGGGAAACCGTCGATGCCGCTCGGCCTGCGCCGGCTCGCCGCCGGACTGAAACTAACCGGACTCGCGCTGCTGCTGGTTTTCATCCTCCAGCCGAAGGTCGTGAAGTCCTTCAACCGCCCGGGAACCAACCATTGGGCGATTCTGTTGGATAACAGTGCCAGCATGACGCTGAAGGATCAAAATGGCGACCTCTCCCGGGCGGACCGGTTGAAACAAATCGTCACTCCGGAGCCGTCCGCCTGGCAGCAACAACTGGCCAAGGATTTCGTCGTCGATTTCTACAGCTTCGATGTCCGCCTGCGCCAGCCGAAGCCGGGCGCGCCGCTCGCATTCGACGGTCCTGGTTCCGCGCTCGGTCAAGCGCTTGGCGATTTGCGCGATCGCTATCAGGGTCGTCCGCTCGCCGGCATCCTGGTGATCACCGACGGCAGTCCCACCGACAGCACTGCCGATCTCAAAGGCCTGCCGCCAACGTTCCCGCTGGTCATCGCGCCGGAGAAGCCGCTGCTCGATCTATCCATTCCCATCGTCACCGCGCAGGCGACGTTGTTTGAAGATGCGCCGTTGATCGTCGATGTCACCGTCTCGGCGCGTGGCATGACAGGGAAAGCTTTCGTGGCCACCATTCACGAACACGGCGGGAAAAAACTCGGCGAAAGACGCCTGCCCGTCACCGGCGATGACATGACCACGGTCGTCCGTTTCCAAGTCCGACCGGAAGCAAGCGGCGCCGCGTTTCTAGACGCCGAGGTGACGATGGAGAACCCCGGCGAACTCAAGGAAGCGACTCTCGAAAACAACCGCCGCTCCGCCGCGGCGAACCGCGAGACCGGACCTTACCGCGTGCTCTATCTGGGAGGCAGGCCGAACTATGAACACAAGTTCCTCCAGCGTGCTTTGGAAGAAGACCCATCCATCCGTATGACCAGCCTGATTCGCATCGCCCGCCGCGAGCCGAAGTTCGACTACCGAAGCCGACAGGGCGAGCGAAGCAATCCGCTCTACCGCGGCTTCGAGGCGCAGGAGGAAGCCGAGCGCTTCGACGAGCCGGTATTCATCCGCCTGAAAACCACGGACCCAACCGAACTCGCCGCCGGATTTCCCAAAACACCCGCCGAGCTGTTTCCGTTCGACACCGTCATCCTCGACGACGTGGAAAACGCGTTTTTCGACCGCGAGCAACAACGGCTGCTCCAGCGCTTCGTCTCCGAACGCGGCGGCAGCGTCATCATGTTAGGTGGGATGGAGTCGCTCGATGCCGGTGGTTACAACGGCACGCCGATTGGCGAGATGCTGCCGGTCTATCTGGACCCCGGGACACCGCCCGGTGCGCCCGTTGCCGGTCGCTACGACCTGACCCGCGAGGGGCGGTTAGAGCCATGGGCGCGCCTCCGCGCCTCCGAGGAGGAAGAGGCGCAGCGGATCGACCGGATGCCGGAATTCGCCAACGTCCACCGCCTGGCCAACATCCGCCCCGGAGCCATGGAAATCGGGAAACTCGAAACCGCCGACGGCTCCAGCCCGGCGCTCGCAGTCCGCCGCTACGGCCGCGGGCACACCGCCGTGCTCGCCATCGGCGATCTGTGGAGCTGGGGTTTGAAAAATCCGGCTTCCCGCCTCGATCTCGACAAAACCTGGCGGCAAATGACGCGCTGGCTTCTATCCGACGTGCCGCGCCCGCTTTCCGTGAAAGCGGAGTCCTCGGACGCCGGCGAGTCGATCACCACCGAGCTGCTAGGCGAGGATTTCCAACCCCGCGAATCCGGTGCCGTCAACCTGCGGGTGCGGCGACCCGACGGGACATGGACCCAGATCACTCCCCGTCCGCATCCTTCCAAGACCGGAACGCTTGAAGCCATTCACAACGCCACCGAGCCCGGCCCCTACCTCGCTGAAGCAAGCACCCGGGCCACCGAAGGCAAGCCCGCGCTCGCCGCGCAGGCCGGCTGGGTCGTCAACGCACTGCGCGACGAATACCTCGCGATCCGCCCGGACATCCCCGCGATGGAACAACTCGCCGCATCGACCGGCGGCCGCGTCTTAACACCCTCCGGGCTCGATGAATTCGTCGCCAGTTTGAAAAACCTACCGATCCCGGTGAAGGAAACCCGTTCCGAACCGTTGTGGAACACATCCGCGTGGCTCGTCGCCGCGCTTGGGTGTTTCATCGGGGAATGGTCGCTGCGCCGATGGAAAAAACTCCCATGAAGCTCCTTGTCACATTTCTCTTGTTAGCGCTCGCCGCTTCTTTGCCGGCGCGAGACATGCTCATCGTCGTCAGCGAGCCGGGAGATGCGAACTATGAGCCAGAATTCCGCCGCCAAGCCACCGCCTGGCAGAATCTCGCCGCCCAGGCTAGCATAGAGGTCCGGACGATCGGTGTGGGAAAGGAATCCGCCGATGGTGACTTGCCGCTGTTGGAAAAGTCCCTCGCCGCGCTCCCCAAGACCGGCGACGACCTGTGGCTCGTCTGGATCGGCCACGGCAGTTTTGACGGGCGCAACGCGAATTTCAACCTACGTGGAAAGGACATCGATCCCGCCGCCGTGAGGGAGCTGCTCAAGCAGTTCACCCGTCGACTCGTCATCCTCAATCTTTTTTCTGCCAGTCATCCGTTCCTCGCCCCTCTGGCCGGAAAAGACCGCGTGATCGTCTGCGCCGCCCGCAGCCCCGGCGAACGGAACTATTCGCGCTTTGGAGGGAAATTCGCGGACGCCCTCGCCGACCCCGCTGCCGATCTTGATCTCGACCGGTCGCTCTCGCTTTTAGAAGCCACGCTTTACGCATCATCCAACACCCGCGCGTTTTACGAAGGCGCCCAGCGGGTTCTTCAGGAACATGCCGTCATCGACGACAATGGCGATGGCAAAGCAACGTCCACAGATCGATTCAAGGGCCTCCGTTCCGAAGTGGGTTCAGATGGTGCGCTTGCCCGTGAAATCTATCTACTCACGGCCTCCGCCGATCCGCTATCACCGCAAGCGAAGGAAGCACGCGCGAAGCTCGAAGCCTCAATCGACGCCCTCCGGCAGCGCAAATCCAAGATGAAGGAAGATGAATACTATATGCTGCTCGAGTCGATCCTGAAAGAGATGGCGATACTCTACGGCAAGTGACCCGGACGTGATTTTGAATCTGCAGGTTAGAAGGTCCAATTGAACGACATCGTCCCGAAGAGCTGGCCTTCGTCCTGTCCGTCGAACTCTTCCGTCCGGTATACCAACGCATAGGCCATCTTGGTGTTCTTGATGTTGAATGCCACGCCGGCACTCAGATCGGCGACGAACAGTTTGCTGTCGACCGAGTGGCTTTCGTCAAAGGTGTTCCCATCGAGGAAGATGTCCCGCCCCACCATGCGTCCATCGACTCGGGTGAATAAATACATTCCGAGGTCAAAGCGGGAACGGTCTGCGGCTTGCGAGCCGTCCACCGGATTGGAGGTGGTCGAGCTTGTTCCGATCGCCGCGGTGCCGAAGTCGTCGGGGAGGTTCAGCCCGAACCGCAGTTCCGTACCCGTGTTGGCGAAGGTCCTCACATTACCCAGCACAAGCCCGGCGTGGGGTAGCACTTCCCAGCCGAAGCCACTGCGGTTGACTTCCCGGGGAAACCGCCAGGTGCGTTCGTAGCCGAGCGTGATTCCGATCTCGTTGTCGAGTTGGTTGTCCCAGCCCAGCGGACTGTCGAAATTGCGCAAGTTGTGGATCTTGCGCTGGGTCTCTTCCGCGTAGGACCACGGCCCAACCACGCCGGCGTTGAGCACGAGTGAATTGCGCACCCGTGCATCCTTCCATACGATGCCGAGTCCTAAATATAGCCAGCCGGCGTAGGGGCGGTCATCCTCGATCAACGCGGCTTCGTCGGTGTCCACCGGGGTATAGATGTTCTGTCCGAAGGAAAAGATGAGGTTTTTCTGATAGTCCTTCTGGTTGATATAAGGAATGATGTTGAACAACGGGAGTAGCGGATTGGCATAAGGACTATCGCTCCATTGTTCGAGGTCCCGGGAGGCCCAACTGATTTGGGCACCGTTGGTATAGTGCTCGTCTGTTCCGGCGAAGAGATCGTTCTCGAAATAAATTCCCAAGGTGCCGCCCGATGAGTCCTGATCCGCTGCATGGACCGCGGAGTGGGAAAGGATCGCCAACAACATGGCGGCGGCGGGCTTGACGGACGGTGATTTGGTATTGATGAGCGTGTGTCTGGTGGCGGGCCCCGAAAGAAACGGCAGGACCGGTCCGCTGCGCCTGGGCGAGTGACGGATTCAATCGACTTGAGTCCATTCCCGCAGGCGTGCGGAAACCTCGGGGGTGAATGGCCGGAGTCAAGCGATCTTCGGCCTAACATTATATAGCCTGCAAAGGTAGGGTTTCACCCCATGGATAATTCCTGCGGGCTCGATACAGTGAATACGCATTATCGTTAGGTCGCCGCCTGACCGAAGCTTTTTTACGCGCGCATTCCCCAATGCCGGTTGATCTAATACCTAACTGCCTATGGACGGGCGCGGGAATCCGGATCATGCGTCACGGTAACACTCACCGAGGCGGGTGAGTTTCCCCTCGGCGTCGAGAAGTGCGCTGGTGCCGAGGGCTTTGTCATCCGGCTTAGCTGAATACCATGCATACCTTTCGACAAAATCGAGGCGATCGAGCCGTGGAAGAACCTGCTCCATGAACCGCAGGACCTGGTCCCGGCTGAAGCGGTTTTCCGTGACGCTTTCCGCGGTCCAGTCACCGACGGCGAACTCCGTGATCCAGATCGGCTTGCCGTAGAGTTGGTGAATTTGCTCCAAGCGTTTGACCAGCGAACCTGCATCAGCCCCGCCGTAGGAGTGGACGCAGACGAAATCGACCCGCAATTTGCGGACTTCCGCTTCCTTCATGAAGGCTTTCATCCATTCCTTGTCGGGATGCACGCATCCGGGACTTCCGAGCCTGAGTCCGGTCCGCTCAAGCACCGGCCAGGCTGCCAGAGCTTCTTCCACGGTCATGTCCGCCTGTTTTTTCTGGTCCGGCTCATTGAATCCTAACAATTCGTTGATGCCGGCTTCCTTGGCGGCCTTGGCGGCGTTGCTCACGGTTTCCTCGTTGCCGTAGTATTTCCAGATCATCGGGACGAATTCCACATTCTCCGGCCTGTTTTCGGGGATGCGGTGATTCCAGGTATAGTACCACTTGGCGCGGAGTTCCTGAATGGCGCGTTCCCAATCTTTAGACCGGGTGGTGATGCAGAAACCCTTTTTCGATGATCCAGGCGTGGTTTTCCCAGAAGCCTGTATGTCATGGACCGGTATAAGTCCGGCGAGCGCGGCGAGCTGAAGGAAATGGCGGCGATTCATGATTGGTTAGTTGGTTTTGTGAGGGGGCTGACCGGCGGTGATCCCGGCGAGCATGGCGGTAAGTTCTTTCAGTTTTTCCGGGTTTGTCAGGGCGAGGTTGCGGGTCTCCGCGGGATCTTCGGTAAGGTGATAGAGCTGCGGTTGCGAATCGTTGCCGGAGCGCATTTCTTTGATTTTCGCCGGCCCTTTGTGGGATGGGATGTATTTCCAATCGCCCGCCCTCAGGGCGAGACCGGAGATGCCTTCCTGGACGATGAACGGCCTGCCAACCTGCGATTTGCCGAGCAGGACATCGATGGCATTGAGGCTGTCACCTGCGGGGACCGGTTGGCCGGCGAGGGTGGCGAATGAAGCAAGGAAATCGATCTGCGAGTTGGCCGCCGCTGAGACGCCGGGGGTGATTTTCCCACGCCAGGAAATGATCAGCGGCACGCGGGTGCCGGCTTCGAGTTTGGAATACTTGCCGCCGCTGTAGGGACCGGCGGGCTTGTGGTCGCCGATTTTTGCTAGGGCGCCATCGTCGTATCCGTCGCCAAGCACCGGCCCGTTGTCGGCGGTGACGATGATGATGGTGTTATCGAGGAGATCGAGCTGCTCCAGTTGGGTCATGACGGCACCGACGTGGTCGTCGAGCTGGGCAATCACGTCACCGCGCGGACCATGCGGGGATTTCCCGGCGTAGCGCGGAGCGGGAACCCGCGGCACGTGTGGCTCGTGGAGGGCGAAGAACAGGAAGAATGGCTTGGCTTTCTCCCTTTCGATGAATGCGAGAGCCTCGGCGGTGAAGCGGTCGCCGAGTTCGTCGTCTTTCCAAAGCGCCGCCTTGCCGCCGGTCATGAAACCAATCCGACTCACACCGTTAGTGATCGTGTCGCTGTGTTGGTCATCGGCGCCGAACTTCAAAAGATCCGGGTTTTCGCGACCGGTCGCCCAGTCTCCGACTTTTTTCTGATAGCTGACCCGGATGGGGTCCGCCGGATCGAGGTTCAGCACGCGGTCGTTCTCCACATAGACGCTCGGCACGCGGTCGCCGGTAGCGGCCATGATGAAGCTGTGGTCGAAGCCGACTTGGTTGGGGCCGGTCTTGATCGCGGCATTCCAGTCCACCGGCTCGTCGGAGGTGCCGAGACCAAGGTGCCACTTGCCGACCACGCCGGTCCTGTAGCCCGCGCTGCGGAGGATGGACGGCAATGTCGCACTGCCCGGCGGAATGATCAACGGGGCGTCTCCTGATAGGATTTTGGCGCCCTTGCTGCGCCACGGGTAGTTGCCGGTGAGCAGGCCGTAGCGCGATGGAGTGCAGGTGGCGGATGTCGCGTAGGCTGCGGTGAAGCGCAGGCCTTGTGCCGCGAGTCGGTCAAGATGGGGTGTCTTGATGGTGGTGGCGCCGTAACTGCCCAGGTCCCCGTATCCCAGATCATCGGTATAGATCAGGACGATGTTGGGCGGAGCTGCGGTGGCTGCCAGGAGCGACCACAGCAAACAGAGCGGCATGCGGAGCATTTTTAGAGGGTAGCCTGACGGCTCATTCGAATTTCCGGTGCCCTGATTTTTCCGGTCATGGCGACGGCGAGTGCGGCCACCCATCAAATCCGTTCCGACATAAACCGGGTTTAGCTCATCGTCGCTGGCCACAATCAATTTGGAGGTTTGGTGCCAAAAAGCCTTTCCGCAATAGGCGGGCTGAGGATCTCGACATGGCCGTCAAGGAAGACAAAGGCTGCTGTCTTACTTGGGAACCAGTCGATCTTATTGGTGCGCTCTGGTTTCGTCTTCGGGAGGGGTGCGTATTTATTACCGTCTACCTTCGTAAATGAAGCCCAGCCATAGGTCATGTAGATGATCTTGCTTGGATCGTCGTACTGAGAAACTTTGAGGTATTTATTCCAATCGGTGACATTAGTATTAAACGCGAATGGAACAAAGGAACACGTGTCGGAGATGGCACCAACCCCTTCGCCCTGAAAGGTTCCCTTCATCAGATTGTCCTGCGTGCCGAAAAATGAGGTCACGGCCCGATTGAGAGCTTTGGAGGACGTAGTGTCGTTCTTCAAATCAAGATCGGAGAATAGGTTTGGCGCGATTGCTCCCCAGAAGCTGCCAGTAACCCATTTGCCGTTCATTCGCGGAGAACCTTGGAAGTTCACGGTCATAAGATCGCCGTTGTTTTCCATTGAGTAAGCCATGCAAGCCATGCTCGTCTGATTCAACGGACTGAGCGCCTTCGCTTGGTAGGCCTTTTGCTTGATTTTGCCGGTCATGACAACGACGAGGGCGGCAAGGACGATAACGATCGTGATCACGACCAACAGCTCGACCAGGGTGAAGCCTCGGGCAATTCCGTCGCTCTTCGGTGAAACGTGTAATTGGGTCTTTTTGTGTTTCATAAAATAAGTGGTTTACTGATCTGGGATTTCGTCTCCGCGCCGGGTATTATCAAGGACTGCCGAGTCGGCGGATTTCATCGTCCGAGAGCGCGCGGGGGAAAATCGCCAATTCATCGATGTGACCGACGAGTCCGCGTGCTTCCATCCGGGATTGGTCGAGATTTCCGTTCAGGCGGCCCACGAAAATCATGCGGCTGTCCAACGGCATGGCCCCCGCAGGTTCACGAGCGACCACCACGCCATCGAGATAGAGCGTGACCACGTCCCGGTTGCGGGTGGCAGCGATGTGATGCCAGTGAAGCGGGCGAACCTGCATGTTCCCGTAAACCTCGACCCCACCGTCCCAGGCGGGTGGGTCCCGCAGCGCCGCATGGAGGCCAGTGCCGCTGAAGCCGAACCTGCGAAAGGATGCATAAGACTGCAAGACGAACGAGTGGCCCTGGCTGCCAAGATCGTATCGCGACGCGGAGATCAGCGCGAAATTCTGCAGCCACGAAAACTGCGCGAACAAACTGATGGAAAAATCTCCCTCCAGCATTGTTTTCGTTTTGCTAGGGATTTGGAAAAACTCCGTCTGAACCCGGTGACTCAGGTCGCCCGAGTGGTTCCCGCCTTCCTCGGCGGTGATCGTGGCGTTGGCGACTGCCTGCAAGGGGACGGCGCCCGGCAATTCATTGGCGACCTTGGCGTCTTGAATCGACTCGAAACGCCAGTATCCCACCGGACCCATGGCCATCACGTCCGTGGCATAAGATGACGGAATGTTCAGCTTTGGGCGCAGAGGCTGTTTGATTTCCGGATAGGAGTCACCCGATTCCTCGATTGTAAGCATGGTCTGGCTGGCCGGACTGATCCGGACCGATTCATTGGCGACGAGTTGCTGGGTGCGTTTCACCTCACCGATGGAATCGAGGAGTGAGACGTCCGCCTTGCCCTCGAAAACCCGGCAGGTGCCGGTGCCATCAGCATGCACTAAGGCCGCGAACTCGGTGCCGAGATCCACCACATCGAAGGCAGGGGATTCCAGTTTGAAGCCCTCGGCGCCTTCCGGCACGCGCACTCTGGCCCGCCCTTTGGTGAGGAGGACGCGGTCGTGGCTCAGCAGCGACGCCTCGAAGGGGGCATCGAGTGTGACGGAAACTCCATTGAGTGTCTGGAAGGTCATCCACCCTTCGGTTTGTGAGATGACTCCAGGCTTGAGATAGGAACCCGTCTCGAACCCAGCTTCCGGGGAGGTGCCGATGACCACCGCCACGGCCGAAATGTCGGCGGGTTCGGCAGGTTCGGCAGGTTCGGCAGGTTCGGTGGGTGTTCCGGCGAGTGCCGGAGCGACCGGGCTTGCCTGCCGCGTCATGAGCATAAATCCACCCGCCAGCAGCAGCGCCACCGCGGCGGCAAGGCCCCAGACGGCGTTACGCGAGTGCCACGAGCGGTGCTGGACGGATTCGATCCGGCTCATGGTGACGGAGGCAAACGAAGACGTCTGTGCCTCGTTATCATCCGCGAGATCCAAGGCATCGAACAAGGCGAGCCAGCGTGGATTCGCGTCCGCGGCGGCCCGGGTCGCACCGAGCGTGGCGACCTGCTCGGCGAACCGGCGCCGCAGCGCGGGATCCTCGTCGAGCAGCCGCAGGAGGTCCGACTGCTCGGCATCCGACAGGCCGCCGTCGAGCCAGCCTTCGAGGAGTTTGGCAAGAGTGGTTTCCGGTTTCATGGTGATCCTTTCATCATGCATTCCCTCAACTGGTGGTTGGCGCGCAGTTGGAGCATGTAAATCGCGCCGCGCGTGGTGTTCAAGAGCTTGGCCGCCATCGAGCCGTCCTCACCCCGCAGGCGGGCGCGGATCAACTGCCGCATGCGTTCCGGCAGCTTCTCGACGCAGTCCATCAGGTGTTTGAGCGGGTCGCGGCCGGTTTCTCTCTCGATTTCGCCGAGCTCGATCTCGATTCTTGTCAGGCATTCCTCGCGGAACCGCTCGTTCGCCTTGTGGCGGCGGCCGGTCGACCGGAAATGGCCGAGCACGCGGTGCTTGGCGATGCCGATCAGCCATGCCTCGAAGGATTGCCCGGTCTGGAACTTGGACAGTCCGCGGAATGCCGCGATGAATGTTTCCTGGGCGAGATCCTCGGCATCCGCCGAATTCTGCACCCGTGCGTGGATAAACGAGCGCACCGAGAGCCCGAATTCGCCCACCAGGCGCGAGAACTCCTGGGAATTCCCCGCGAGCACGGTCCGCAGCACATCGGCGATTTCCTTTTCGTCCATCACAGCGTTTATGCCGCGGCGGCGGCGATCTTTCGATTTTTTCTCATCACCCGGGTTTTTTGCATTCGTGTGAGATTCGAGAAGCTCCGGCCTATGCATGTCGGATACGGGATTCTCAATTTCGCCCTGATGGCAGACTGCGAGAATCGCGAATTTCCGTAAAATTTGCAATCCATCCTTTCATGCCGTCTTCATCCCGCAAACTCCTCAGACTTCTGGCGTTGCCCGTAACCCTCGCCGGGATGCTGACAGGCTGCCGCGAGGCCGGTCTGGCTGACAGTCCGCCGCCGCCCACCGCCATCCCGGTGCGGGTGGACGCGGCCACCGGCATGACGCGCGGCGGCCAGCCCTATTTCGTCAAAGGTGCCGGCGGCAGGGGCAGCCTCGAACAACTCGCCGCCCGCGGTGCCAACTCGATCCGCACTTGGGACACTCACGGACTGGGCGCCACCCTCGATCACGCCGAAAGCCTGGGACTCACCGTGAGCGCCGGCCTCTGGCTGGAGCCTGAGGCCGGATGGTTTTCCTATGAAAACACCGATCACTGCGACAAGCAGGCCGAGCGCGTCCGCAAGCAGGTGATGCTCCATCGCGACCATCCCGCCCTGCTCGCCTGGGGCCTTGGCAACGAGGTCGAGGGCGACGGCACGAATGCCGCGTATTGGCGGCAACTCGACCGGCTCGCCCGGCTTGTCCGCGAGCTTGATCCGGCGCACCCGACCTTCACCGCCATTGCCGGCATGAATCCGGCCAAGGCCGCCGGCATGGACGCCCACGCTCCGCACCTCGACTACGTGGGCATCAACACCTACGGCGCCATCTTCAGCCTGCGGCGGCAGTTGGGTGAGCTCGGGTGGAAACGTCCGTGGATGCTCACCGAGTGGGGACCGCGCGGATTCTGGGAGGTCCCGAAGACCACTTTCGGCGCGCCCCTTGAGCAGACGAGTTCGGAAAAGGCGGTGATGATCCGCAAGGCCTATCAGAATGTGATCACCTCGGGCGGCGGCTGTCTCGGCAGTTATATCTTTGTTTGGGGTTGGAAGTTCGAAGCCACGGCAACCTGGTTCGGGATTTTCACCCACGAGGACGAGTCCACCGCTACTGCCGACACGCTTCAGGAAATGTGGTCCGACACCCACCCTGCCAACCAAGCCCCGGCGATTGAGAGCCTGAGAGGTGGACCGAAATCGCCCGTGGCGCCCGGCGCGACCTTCGACGCGAGCGTTCAGGCAACTGATCCCGATGGCGACGCGCTCGTCTGGCACTGGTCGCTGCTGCCGGAGATGGAAGGCCACCACTCGGCTGACCGCCCGCCGATGCCCGCGGCGGTGGACGGCGCGATCGCCAGCGCCGCGGGAGACCGCGTCTCGGTCGTCGCACCTGGCAAGGCCGGCATCTATCGGCTGCATGTGTGGGTCAGGGACGGCAAGGGCCACGCCGCCACCGCCAACGTGCCCTTCAAGGTCGATTGAAACCGTGGCCGCCCGCCGGACGTATCCTCATAACCCAACCCGTTTCCCAAATGATGAAAAACCCCGTTCTCTGGCTCCTCCTCGCCTGCTTCCCCTGCGTCACTCAAGCCGCCCCGGACCAACCTAACATCATCATCGTACTCGTCGACGACATGGGCGTGATGGACACCTCCGTGCCGTTTCTCACCGATGCCTCCGGCAAGCCGCAGCGCCATCCGCTCAACGATTTCTATCGCACGCCGAACATGGAACGCCTCGCCGGGCGCGGGATCCGCTTCAACAGCTTCTGCGCCATGAGCGTCTGCTCGCCCTCGCGTGCTTCGATGCTGACCGGTCAGAACGCCGCGCGCCACCACACGACGAACTGGATCAACCCCGCGAAGGACAATGCCGGCCCGCAAGGCCCGCCGCAGTGGAACTGGCAGGGGCTGAAAAAGTCCGACGTGACGCTTCCGGCCCTGCTGCGCGGCAAGGGCTACCGCACGATTCACGTGGGCAAGGGGCATCTGGGTCCGGTCAATTCCGAGGGGGCGGACCCGACCCGTCTCGGCTTTGACATCAACGTCGGCGGGGGCGCCCACGGGCATCCTGGCAGTTATTACGGAACGCAAAATTACGGCGCGCTCAAGAAGGTCGGATCCTTCGGGGTTCCGCATCTGGATAAATACCACGGCACGGAAACTTTTCTAACCGAGGCGCTCACGCTCGAAGCCAACGCGCGGATCGGAGAGGCGGTCAAAGACGGCAAACCGTTCTTCCTCCACTTCGCCCACTACGCCGTCCACTCGCCGTTCGACTCCGATCCCCGCTTCGCCGCCCATTACAAGGACTCCGGGAAAAACGCCAAGGCGCAGGCCTTCGCCACCTTGATCGAGGGCATGGACAAGTCACTCGGCGACCTGCTGGACCAATTGGAAAAACTCGACGTCGCGGAAAACACGCTGATCTTTTTCCTCGGCGACAATGGCAGCGACGCACCGCTCGGCGATCCGCACGAAGCCGCTTCCTCCGCTCCGCTGCGTGGCATGAAGGCCACCCACTATGAAGGCGGCACGCGCGCGCCGCTCATCGTCGCCTGGGCCAAGCCGGACGCGGGAAATGCCTTCCAGAAACAACTCCCCATTGCCGCCGGAGCCGTCCAGGGCCAGCAGGCCGCCGTCCAGGATTTGTTTCCCACCGTTCTCCAGCTAACAGGCATCCAGCCGCCGAACAACCACACCGTCGACGGCATCAAGCTCGACACCCTGCTCACCGGAAAACCCGATCCCGGCCGCAAGGAACAATTTCTCATGCACTACCCGCATGCGCATCGCAGCGAGTATTTCACCACCTGGCGCGATGGCGAGTGGAAGGTGATCTATCATTACGTGCCCTCGAAAAATTCGGAAAATTCCCGCTATCAGCTCTATCATCTTAAGGAGGATCCGTTCGAACAGAACAACCTCGCTGCGAGCAAACCCGAGGAACTCAGCCGGATGATGGGCGGCCTCGCCGCCGCGCTCGAACAACACCATGCGCTCTACCCTGTGGATAAGGACGGCAAGACGGAGCTGAAGCCGCAGGTGCCCTGAAGCCCGTGGCGGCTGAGGAGCCACGACACTTTTGTCGTGTTGGCGGATGTGGGGCCGATGGGAAGAGCTCCGCACGGGGGATCGCCACCTCATTCGCCATCACCACATGAGTGTGGTGCCTCCCTCAGTTCTCCACGCCCATGACTCGGAATAACATTCTTTCACTGCCGGTCGGGAGGGTCGCGGTGTGGTAATTGTAGCCGGCGGGTGCGCCGGTTTGATCGGGATCGAGAATCGGAGCAGGCGTTGCGGGGACCCAAGAACCGTCCGCGAGGGTGGAGCTTTGGGTGAGCGCGTAGGATGCGCCACTTTCAAGTTGCAGCCAGCGAAGGACCAAATTGTTGCCGCTGGCAGTGGCGGTCATTAGCGAGCCGTTGCCGGTGATCGGGGAGCTGCCGAAGAGGAATTCCTAAAGGTTGGTGAAGCCGTCGCCATCGGCGTCTTGGGTGCGCCCATCCAGGCCGCTGGTCATTTGGGCCTTCCAGAGGTCGTAGGGAGCGGTGCTGGCGACGGCGAGGAATCCGCTGGCATTGAGGACGAAGGGGCCGCTGCCGCCGTTCACGGTGATGAGGCCAAGCTGCGCGGGCGTCAGGCCACTGCTGGTGGTGCCGAAGCGGAGGGAAACATCGGGGACGAAGGTGCCGGTTAGATCGAGCGTGCCGCCGGTCCAGTCGATCGCGCTGCTGTTGGCGAAGGCGAGTGCGGCACCGGTGCCGAGATGGATTCTCGCGGTGGCGGTGACATCCAGGGTGCCGACGGTGTCGGTGAAGATGGCCGCGTCCAAGGTGGCGTTTCCGATAGAAACCGCAGTGCCGGGGAGGACGTTGCCTGCGCCGAGGGCCAGGGTGCCGGCATTCACGCGGGTGGCTCCGGTGTAGTTGTTCGTGTTCGAGAGCGTCAGCGTGCCGGTCCCGGTTTTCACCAACGAACCGCTGCCGCTCAGGACGCCGCTGTAGGTGGTGCTCAAGCCATTGTTGCCGATGGAAACGGTGCCGCTGCCCAGGGCCAGATTGCGCGAGCCGGTTAGGGCGCCGAGCGTGGCGTTGAGGTTGTTCAGGTTCACGGTGCCGGCGTCGGCCGCGTTCATGTCGAGGGTGGCGTTCTGCATCGCGAGCGGGTCGCCGATTTTCAGAATGCCGAGGGCGGAGCGGAAACTACCGTTGAATGAATTCGAGGCATTCAAATCGAGCGGGCCTCCATTTGCGATGACAGTTCCGTTGCCGGTGACGGGGCCGGAAATGGTGTTGCCCAGAGAGCCACCACCGGCGAACGAGGTGAGCGTGAACCCGGACATGGTCACGGTGTTGGATAGCGTGATGCCCGACGTGCTGCCGTCCGCGGATAGAGTGGAATCCGCTGTGACGGCGACCGGCCCGCTCCAGTTGATGGAGCGTCCGGCACCGCCGCCGACGCGGAGGATGCCGCCGTTCAGGGTGAGGGCGTTGGCGAAGGTGTAGGCGCCGCCCGTGGCGTAAAGGGTTCCGGCGTTCATCACGACCGGGCCGCCACCGAAAGAGGTGTCGGTTTTCGGATAGATGCCGCCCGCGCCGTTATGGGTGGTGCCTCCGCTGTAGGTGTTGTTGCCGGTGAGGGTGAGGTTTCCGGCACCGGTTTTGATCAGGGCGAGCGTGCCGCTGGTGTTCTGGAAGGTGCCGCCGAAGGTGCTGGTGACGTCGTTGCCGCCGACGGTTAGAACGGCCGCCCCGCGCGTGTTGTCGATGACGCCGGTGCCGCTGAGGCCGTTGATGGATTGGGTGGTTTCGTTCAGATCCAGGGTGCCGTTGATCGCGGGGCTGAGGGCGGCGGCCCCGCTGGCGAGCACGCCCGAGACGCCCGTTTTCAAGGTTCCGCCGCTGGCGATGGTGATGGCCACCGTGGGAGCGATGGGAGCGCCGGCGGAGACGCGGCCCGCGCCGGCGATGTTGAGTGCGGACGCGCCTGAGACACCGCCGTTGACGTAAAGGGTCCGGCCGGCGCCGATGTTCCAGTTTTGGATAGCACTCAGCAGGACCGGCGTGGTGAGGGTGAGGTCCCGGGTGGCGGCGGAGAGATCGAAGCCGCCGTGGCCGAGGGTGAGGGTGTGGGTTCCGCCGATGGAAACCGCGCCGGCGGGGTTCTTCACGCTGACGCCGGCGAGGTCGAAGTTCTGGTTGAGGATGGTTCCTAAATTCGTGGTCGAGGAGCTGTCGAAAATCACCTGCTCGCCGGTGGACGGGACGGTGCCGGTGGCCCAGTTCTCGGCGACGGTCCAGTTGGTGCTGGTGGTTCCGGACCAGGCTGGCGGGGGCATGGGCACGATGAAGCGCCACTGCACGGAGTCCGTGATGTCGGAGGTGGCCACCAGGGTGTAGGTGGGCGCGGAGGTCGAATTGTCATAGGTCATTTTCAGCCGCTTGGAAGTGGCGGGGTGGTCGAGGTAGTGCCAGCCGTGCTGGTCCTCCGTGAGATACCACTCGACGGCACTTCCGGTGAATCCCGCGGGGTCGAGGACCACGGTGGTGCCGTTGGTGCTCAAGCGGCGGCCGTCGTTTTGCGAAACGAGATGATAACGGTTGCTGGCACCGGCGGGGACGAGGGTCCAGTGGGTGACCGGGGTGTCGTTACGGATGTTGCGGGCGGCGGCGGTGCTTTGGCCGGGGTTGCTGGCGAGGCGCTTGCGGGTGCTTTTGTTGTGAATGAAGTATCTCTTGTCGGGGCGAATGGTGGCGTCGCCGTCCCACGCCGAGTAGAGTTTGCCGAAGGCGGTGAGCTTGCCATCCAGATCGATGGCATTCGAGCGCGGGCCAACCGGGCTCCACGGATTTTCGGGGGCGGGTGAGGGCGGGTTGTTAGGATTGTCCGGACCGGCCTCGCTGAAAACAAACAGGGCGTATTTGTGAAGCCACGGCAGGCTCTCGGCACGCCAGATGAACTCGGCGAGGCAGTTGTAGTTGTCCTCCTCGGTCCAAGTGCCGGTGCCACTCCAGTTTACGAAGGAAAATTCGGTGAGCCAGACCGGGCGACCCCAGGTGTTATAGCCCGAGAGCAACGAGTTGATCAGGTTGGTGGCGGAGCCGCCGCTGGGGCCGGGGTAAAAGTGAAGGGCGGTGTAGTCCACGCGGTAGCCGAGGGTGTTGGCGTTGGTGTAGAAATCCGCCAGCCAGCCGTTGCTCATGCCGGCGGGGACCGGGCTGACCAGCGGCATGTCCATGGCCAGGAGTCTGGGCCAGAGCGTGACGGCGGTGTTCATCGAGCGGGTCGGGCTGAAATCCTCGGTATTGGTATTTTCGAGATCGAGCGAGTTTCCCGATTGATCGACCTTGTCCGGCTCGTTGAAGCCTAGCAGGTGAAGCGGGTGGCCGGCGGTGCGCCAGTCGGAAGAGGAGCTCCAGGTCGAGGCGGCGGTCGTGTCGAAATTCCAGTTGAAATTGCCCCACTGCATGGGGTGGAACAGGGCACCAGCAGGCAGAGGGGTGGAGTTGGCCAGCCCCCAGTTGTAGGCCCAGTTGGTGTTCGTCGCGGTGGCCACGGTGGTTCCGCCCACGCCCTTTTTCGGGGAGTGGGTGGAGATGCTGATCTGCCAATTCTGGGTGGCGGAGCCGTTGCGGACGTTCTGCACGAGCGGGGTTCCGGGAGCGGTGGCTCCGCCTTGCGTGTCGATGGCCAGCCCGCTCCACGGGTTGATCAGGCAGAAGTGGGTGGCACTGGTCCGGGAGAGGATCCAGTCCTGGTCGGGCAGGGCGGCGTAGGGCGCATCGAGAAGGGGCGCGCCGGGGGCTTTGGACATCCGGGCACCGGAGAGACACAGACCGGTGGCGCGGTTGCGGAGGCGGTAGGTGCCGTTGTCGAGGTTGAGCAGGATTTGATACTGCCTGTCAGCAAGCGTGAGACTGGATTGATTCAGCGTGGGCACGCCATTGCTCACGGCGATTGCCTGGCCGGCGGCGGCGTTGGTGATGAGGTGGAAGGCATCGCGGTAGTCGTCGAACTTGGCGGTCAAGGGCGGCAGGCCGGTGACGCCCGTGCCGAGCGGGTAGCCGAGATTGCTGCGGTTTGCGGGGAAGATGCACAACTCGCGCACCGAGGTGGTGCCGGGATTGGTGAACTCGAGCAACAGCCTGCTGGTGGTGACGGGGGTGGTGAAGGGGATGACGAGGGCGGGCGAGGCGTTGCCGGTGACTGCTGCGCCGGGGATGGCCTGCCATGCGGAGCCGTTCCAGTATTTGAGCTCGAAGGCCGCCAGCGGCACCACCCCGGAGGAGCCGGAATAGAGATGGGCGCTGCCGATCTTGGTGCTGACGCGGAGGTCAATTTCGAGCGACTGGATGCCGGCGTTGGACGTCTGCCATTTCGAGGCCTCGTTGACCCGGCCGTCCACGGCGAGCAGCGCGAAGTTGCCGGGGGAGCGGTCGGTCGCGGTCGCGGGGCGCTGTTCGGCGAGGTTCAATGTTACATCGGTGCCGAGCGGAAAACCGCTGCTACCATTTGGCGGATACAAGGCCAGTTCGCGGACCCGCAAGGTGTTGTCGTTGCTGAAAACCCGGAACGCGGAGGCCGTGACGGGAGTGGTGAAAACGATGTTGCGCTCGATGTTGTTATTTCCGGTGATCACCGCGCCGGGCGCGTCCACCCATGAGGTACCGTTGAGATACTGGATTCGGAAGGCTGTCTGGGCGTTGGTGTCATCCACACCGGTGAAGACCTGTGCGCTGCCGATTTCCATCGGAAAAGGGAAGTCCACCCGTGCCCAGTGTTGTCCGTTGCCCGAACTCTGCCAGCGGTTTTCGTTGCCGGTATGGCCGTCGGTGAGGTAGGACGCGAGGCGATAGGTAGCGGCGGAACTGGTCATGGCGGGCTGGAATTTCGCCAAGTTCACCCGCTGCGGCGCGACGATGCCGGCGACGCTGAATTTCGGGCCGCTGGTGGATTCGTAGGTGAGAGGGCCGGTTGACGCATTGGTTGTTTTGAAACGCACCTTGCCATCGCTGGTGCCATTGACAGGAGCCACCTGAATCAGGAAGCGAGTGCCGGTGATGTCGAGATCCGCCGTGACGGGCGTGTCGAAGGCGAAGACGTATTCGCCGTTGGTGGAAAACACATACGCTCCTGTCACCGACCCCATGCTCACATCATCGCCGCCACCCACCGCCTCGTCCATGCCGAGGTAGGTGAATGTCAGGGTGATGCTGGTGGCCGTGTTTTCGCTAGCGACATTTGCCGTCGCGAATCCGAAGCCGGAAAGAGTGACACGCGACCGCCCTTGGTTGACGTTCAAGAGCCCGGCGAAACTCCGGTTGTAAGTCTGCACCGCCGCTTGTGCGATCGTGACGTCGCCTCCGCCGATCGCCGCGTCATCGACGAAAAACGTCGGCCCGAGAGCTGATGTCACATCGCCAATTCCGATCGTCGCGGCCGGTGCGGTTTGCGCCGATGCGATTAGTGAAAGTGCCACGAGCCGTGTCAGTGCAATGACCCGCAGGAAGCGAGGGAGTGGAGATTTTTGAAATTGCACGTGTTGGCTCACTGGGGACGGGTGACCGGAGTCGCACGGGCTTTTTCGAGCAGCCCGGCGAGGCGTTTTGAAACTTCCGGCTCCTCGGCACTGAGGTTGGTGACTTCACCTTTGTCGTTTTCCAGGTTGTAGAGTCCTGGCTTGGCCGGGGTTTCTGAATTCTTGCTGGCCCCACTTTTCCAGCCGTTAGCAGTCCTCAGGTCCGGGATGTATTTCCAGCTCCCCTGGCGGATGGCGAGGTCGCCCTTGCCGCTCATGAGGATCAGGTGGTCCCGGGGATGCGGGTTGGTTTTCCCGAGCAAGGTGGGAAGCAGGTTGAAACTATCAGGCGCGGCATCGGCGGCGAGTTTGGCTCCTACGATCGCGGCAGCGGTGGCGGGCAGGTCGATGAGGCTCACCAGCTCGTTAGATACACCGGGTGGGATTTGTGCGGGCCAGCGGGCGATGAGCGGCCCGCGATGGCCACCTTCCCACAACTGCGATTTTTCCCCTCGCCACGGACCGTTTGGCTTATGTCCCTTTTCATCCATGACGTAAGCTCCGTTGTCGCTGGAAAAGATCACCAGGGTGTTTTCTGCCAGGCCTAGGCGCTCGAGGGTTTTCATCAATTCGCCGACGGACCAGTCGAGTTCGACGAGGGTGTCGGCTCGTTTGCCCAAGTCGGTGGACCCGGCGAAGCGGGGAGTTGGAATGGCGGGCGCGTGCACATTCTGCGGCGAGTAGTAGAGGAAAAACGGATTTTTCTGATTGCGCTCCACGAAGGCGATCACTTCCCGGGTGAATCTATCCGTGAGTTCGGCATCCTTCCATTGCGCCGCCTTGCCGCCGGAAACCCAGCCGATGCGCTGGCCGCCGGAAGAAAACTTTTTCAAAGGACTGTCGGGATCAGTCGGCGCTTGAAAGGTGTATTCAATGGGGTCGTTGGGATCGAGATTCAGCACCCGATGGTCGCGCACAAAAACGGTGGGAATCCGGTCGTTGGTGGCGGGAAATCCGAAAAACTCATCGAAGCCGATTTCCAGCGGCCCGGGGGAGAGATCCTTGTTGTAATCCGGCTTCGAGTTGCCAAAGCCGAGATGCCATTTTCCCACCGCCGCGGTGCGGTAGCCTGCGGATTTCAGGATCTTCGGTAGGGTGACGGCACCGACGGGGATGAGCAGCGGTGAGTCACCATTCGCCACACCCTTGTCGAGACCGACGGCATTCACCCGCCACGAATACTGGCCGGTGAGCAGCGAGAAACGGGTGGGTGTGCAGACGGAAGCCGAGGCGTGGGCGTCGGTGAATCTCATCCCGTCGCGGGCGAGGGCGTCCAGGTTGGGCGTTTTAATCTGGGTGGCGCCATAGCAACCCAAGTCGCCCCAGCCGACATCGTCGCTGAGGATGACAATGATGTTCGGCGGACTTTTCGGTTCGGCGGAGACGAGGCCCGTCAGCAATAACAGGGCTGCGAGGCATCGTTGATACACCCGACGCGGGGACTGATTTACAGTCATGGGTCCGCCGGCTAGGCAGGTGGTGGAGAGCACTCGGGATTTCATGATGGGTTATGAAAGCGAAGCCGGGACATGACTTCTGAATGGAATGGGCCGGTCACCGGAGATTCTCACAAAAAAGTTCGATGCCCAGTTGCCTGACGAGTCGGGATATGAACCGCGGCAGGTAACATTTTTTGTAAATTTTAATGAACTTGCCTGAAGGTCCGGCATCGCTAAGGTTCCAGCGTTCCTACCCCACCCATGTCCGTCATTTTCACCATCCTGCAGGTCATTCTGTTGATTGCCGTCGTCCTCACGATCTTCAACATCATCATTTTTGTCCACGAGCTGGGGCACTTCCTCGCCGCGAAATGGCGCGGCTTGCGAATCGACCGGTTCCAGATCTGGTTCGGCACGCCGATTTGGAAAAAAGAAGTCAACGGCGTGCAATACGGGCTCGGCTGGATCCCGGCGGGCGGCTTCGTCGCGCTGCCGCAAATGGCTCCGATGGAGGCACTCGAAGGCGGCAACAAAGATGGCAAACCACTTCCGCCCATCACGCCGCTGGATAAAATCATCGTCGCCTTCGCCGGTCCGCTTTTCTCGATGCTGCTTGCGCTGCTTTCTGCGGTCGTCGTCTGGGGTGTCGGAAAACCGAAGGATTTCATCCCGACCCAGATCGTCGGCGAGGTCGTCGAAAACAGCCCCGCAGCCAAGGCGGGGATTCTGCCAGGTGACAAAATTGTCAAAATCAACGGCCATCCGGTGGACGGATTCGCCGGCTCGCTCGACAGCATCACCGAGAACATCATCCTGAGTAAGGGGCAGCAAATCGAGTTCACGGTGGAGCGTCCCGGTGCCCCGGCCCCCCTGAATCTTGTTTCCGAGTTCCAGACTCAGGAAACCAAGTGGTTCCAGCGCGGTGGCTTGCGCCAGGTCGGCATCGGACCGGAGATCGACCACATCGAACTGGGATCCATCGCCAAGGGCAGCCCGGCGGAAAAAGCCGGCTTCAAGGAGGGCGACCACCTGATCTCGATGAATGGCCAGGAATTCAAGGACAGCGAAAATGCGGTGGCATTCGTCAAGGCGACCGGAGCTAAGCCGATCGATTTCGTGATTTTCCGCAGCGGAAAACTGATGAATCTGCAAGCCACGCCCGTCGTTCCCGTGTCGCCGCCCGACAAGGGGCCGATGCTTGGGATCGGCTTCTACAGCGCTCCCTTTCAAAACCAAGGCATCGTCCATCCCGGACCCTTCAAGCAAGTCGGCGACAGCCTGCGCATGATGTGGACGACCATCGCCAGCGTGGCAGCGCCGGACTCGAGCATCGGCATCGGCCACCTCAGCGGCCCGGTCGGCATCGCCACCTTGCAGTACGATCTGCTGCAAATGGAAAACGGCTGGCGGCGCATCCTGGCCTTCATGGTGCTCTTCAACGTGAACCTCGCCGTGCTCAACATGATGCCCTTCCCGGTGCTCGACGGCGGCCACATCACCCTCGCCATCCTTGAGAAAATCTTCGGTCGCCCGGTGAAAGCCAAGCCTTTGGAAATCCTCCAGACCGCCTGCGCGCTGGCCCTGATTTCGCTGATGCTCTTCGTCACCAGCAAGGACATCGGCGACAAGTTCGGCCGCGGTCCGGCTGCCGGTCAGGAAGTGATTTTCCCGGCGAATTGACAAGGGGATGCCGGAACGGCAACTTCGGCCCATGGTATCCGAGAAACCCAATCCTCTGCCTGCGCCGCGACTGCCGGTCTTCGCGTTTTCCTGCTGGGCGTTGGCGTTGGTGGCCATGGCGCAGTTGCTCGTAGCGGGCTTGGCGCTTGCCACCCGCTTCGAAGAATCCCGCGAAGTGCGTGTGGTGATCAAGGAAGTGCCCAAGCTCATCGCCGTGCGCGTGCCCAATGCTGCGGCGGATCCTTCATCCGTCGTTTCCCGTCCGCCGCTGCCGGTGCCAGTGACTCCGGTGGAATCCCGCCCGCTGCCGGCTCCCACGCCGGTGGTGGTTCCGCAAGTCGGCGATCCGCGCTCGGAGCGGATGGTGAATGAAGCCCGTCAAGCCCGCGTGGCTGGCGACATGGGCCTGGCCATCGTGAAACTTGAAGAAGCGCTTTCCCAATCCCCGGGCGATCCGAGCGTGCATTACGAACTCGGCCTGGTCCACGAGCAGATGGGCGTTTTCGACACCGCCGCCGCGCATTATGAGAAGGTTTTCCAAATGGGCGTGTCCGGAGCGGGCAAACTCTATGAACTCGCGGCCGGCAAATTGCGCGACGGCTTCGAGCAGCCGGACGCCATGATGGGCAAACTCGCTCTCGGCCGGGTCCGCATTTTCAACGATCCGAAGGACGAACAAGGCCAGCGAGTCGTGCTGACTATTCCGGTGCAGAAGGCTCCGACGGATGAAATCGATGTGGAGGACATCGCCATTTCGGTGACTTTTTTCAACCGGACTTCCAAGGGGGAAATCGTCCAGCTGGAGGATAAATCCTGGGTCACCGAGCAGTGGGTATCGATGCCCTTCGACTGGGCCGGCGGCGAGGAAAACCTGCGGATGACCTATGTGATTCCCGAGCAGGACGGCCAGACCGAGCATCTTTTCGGCTCGCGCGTTTACTACGGCCAGGTCGTTTCCCTGCTCTACAAGGGCGAGATTCTCGACGTGCAGGCGTGGCCACGGGATCTTGCTGCGAAGATTCCGCGCGCCGCCTCCGTAAACCACGGCGATCCGGTGCTGCCGGAATTCCAGGACTCGCTGCCACCCGGCTTCGACCCCAGCCTCCCGCTTCTGCCGCCGCTCCCGAGCAAGTGATATCACCCCGCCCCATGAATTCAGCCTCCGAAGAACGCCATTTGGGCGAATACCGCCTCACGGAACTTCTCGCTGAAAACGCCTTCACCCGCACTTGGCTCGCCGAACAAATCTCCGTTTCCCGGAAGGTCCTGCTCGATGAACTCCGCGAGGACCAGTCCGAGCACCGCGACACGTTTCTCGCCAATGTCCGTGCCAAGGCCTCCGTGGACCACCCGCTGATCGGCTCGGTTTACGAGGCCGTCGCCGAGCCCGGCTGCTGCTTCTACGCTCACGAACTCCTGCCCGGAGTCACTCTTGCCGAGCGCGAAAAGGCGCGGCAACCCTTTCAACCCGAGCAACTTGCCCACGTCCTGCGCCGCGTTTCAGAAGCCCATCTCCAGCACGAGACGCTCGGCCACTCGACCTCGCCGATGGGCCTCGACGCCGTGCACCTCGACGAGCACGGCGTCATCCGCCTGAAAAACCTCGCCATCGCCGGACCCCGCGCCGAGGACGAATCCGTCCGCGACGTGGTCCACCTCGGGAATGCGATGGTCCCGCTCGTCGCCGAGGGCCAGCCCGGAGCCACCCGCATGCTCACGCTCTTCAGCTGGATGCGCGGCGAGGGCATCGAAGCCCCGATCACTTGGGGCCAGGTCCGGGATTTCTGCATGCAGATCGAGCACCAGCTCGCCGACCCCCTGTCCATCGTCCCGCCCCACCAGGACGGTGCCCGCGGCGGGAAATCACATACCGGCGCGCTCATCGTGGTCGGCACCGGCATCGTGCTTCTGGGCATCGCTGCCATCGCCTTCACCATGCGGCCGCCGCTTTCGCCGCCGCCGCCGCGCGTCAGCTTGCCCGGCCCGCTCGCCGTGGCTGCAGGAAAACACCCGACGCCCGACGGCACTGAAGGAACGCTCCCCGCCTTCCGCATTTCCGCGAACGAAGTTACCATCGGCCAATACGCCGAATTCCTCGAAACCCTCGGCATGCTCGCCAAGGACAATCGCGAGCGCACCTTCGATCTCGCCGGTCAACCGGCCGAAAAAACCTCCCATGAGCCCACCGACTGGCCCGCCCTGCTCGCTGCCGCCAAGGCAAATGGAACCTGGCAGAACCAGCCGGTCACGCTCGACTCCCCAGTCATCGGCGTCGATTGGTGGGACGCCTCCGCCTACGCCGAGTGGAAAAAATCCCGCCTGCCCACCCAGGAAGAATGGTTCGCCGCGCTCACCATGGATGAAAAAGCACCTGCCGCGATCCCGCCCGGCCCGTGGGCACCCGTCACCTCGCAGACCGCCGACCGCACCCGCGCCGGCCTCATCGGCATGGCCGGCTCCGTCTGCGAATGGACGTCCGGAATGGGCACCAACCCGGCAAACCCGCTGGGCGAGCGCCGCTGGGTCATCATCGGCGGCTCCTATCTCAAGCCCGGGACCAATGCTCTCAGCCGGGAGTGGACGCTCGACCGCTCACTCCGCCGCCCCGATCTCGGATTCCGCGTCGTTTCCGATCCGCCGTAATCACCACTACACCATGAACCTGCCAGTCAACCTCGTCACCATCCATCCGTATTTCAAAGCCCACGCCGGGAAGACCGCGGAGGTGGATGCCATCATGGAAAAATTCGTCGCCAAAACCCGCAGCGAACCGACCTGCTGTTTTTACGAATTCACTGTGCTCAATGACGAGGTGTTCTGCCGGGAAGGCTATATCGGTGCCGCCGGCGTGCTGCACCACTTGGACAACATCGGCGAGATCCTCGGTGAAATGCTCACCGTCGCTGATCTCACGCGGCTGGAATTTCACGGCCCGGCCGAGGAAATCGATCAACTGCGCGGGCCGCTCGGGCATCTGAACCCGGCGTGGTTCGTGCTCCGCCGCGGAATCGAGCGCTAGAAGCAGGGTTGACGGGACCGGGTTCCGGGGCTTTTGTCGGCTCCATGAAAACTCTGGCCCTCCTCGCTTCCCTCGTCACCGTCTCCCACGCCGCCTTGGTGGAAAAAACCGTCACCTATCAGCAGGACGGCGCGACTTTGGAAGGCTTCCACGTTTACGACGACGCGGTGACCGGCAAGCGCCCGGGCGTAATCGTCGTCCACCAGTGGACCGGTCTATCCGAGTATGAAAAACGCCGCAGCCGCATGCTCGCCGAGATGGGCTACAACGTTTTCGCCGCCGACATTTACGGAAAAGGCATCCGCCCGCAGCCACCGGAATCCGGCAAGGAAGCCGGGAAATTCAAAAGCGACCGCAAACTCTATCGCGCCCGCCTCACCGCCGCGCTCGACCAACTCAAAGCCGACGAACGCACGAATCCGGAAAAAATCGCCGCCATCGGTTACTGCTTCGGCGGCACCGGCGTGCTCGAGCTCGCCCGCTCCGGCACCGACATCGCCGGCGTCGTTTCCTTCCACGGCGGGCTCGACTCCACAGCCGGAATGACTGCCGAAGCCGGCAAAATCCCTGCAAAAATCCTCGTGCTCCACGGTGCGGTGGACCCCTATGTGCCCGCCGAACAAGTCGCCGCCTTCCAGAAGGAAATGACCGACGCCAAGGCGGATTGGGAAATGGTCTCTTACGGTGGGGCCGTCCACAGTTTCACCCACAAGGAAGCTGGAGACGACCCGAGCAAGGGCGCTGCCTACGACGAATCGGCCGACCGCCGCTCGTGGGTGGCCATGCAGTCGTTCTTCGCCGAGCTTTTCAAATAAGCGGAACGACTTCAGGGTTCCGGTGATGAGCGTCGCGTTCGACTGGGAGGATTTTCAAACGGCATTCCGCGAGGCGGCCGTGGTTGCCGGTTTCTCACCCACCCACCTCGCCGAAGTGGGCGACGGTCACCTAACTGCCTGGGAACGGCCCGCAGACGGACCCCGCGTCTATCTATCCGCCGGCATCCACGGCGACGAACCGGCAGGTCCGCTCGCTCTGTTAAAACTGTTGCGTGAGGGCTTTTTCACCCAACCGGCGCACTGGCTGTTATGCCCAGCACTCAATCCATCCGGCCTCGCCGCCCTGACCCGCGAAAACGCCCGTGGCATCGATTTGAACCGTGACTACTGGCTGCGCGAAACCCCGGAAGTCATCGCTCACACGCTATGGCTCGACGCCCGACCGGCACCCGACCTTTTTATTTCCCTCCACGAAGACTGGGAGACCACCGGATTCTATTTTTACGAAATCAACCTCGGAGCCGAGAACCTCGACCGCACGCGGAGTATCCTCGCCGCCGTCGAACCGTGGTTTCACCCGGAGCCCGGTCCCATCATCGACGGCCACGACATTAGCGGACCCGGCTGGATCTATCACATCGCCGAGCCCGACCTGCCGGAAGGCTGGCCGGAGGCGATCTATCTGGCGAAGATGGGCTGCCCCGTTTCCTTCACTTTCGAGACCCCCAGCCACGCGCCGCTTCACCAACGCGTCGCCGCCCACACCGCCGCCGTGAAAGCGGCGTGCGCAAACCTCAAAGGAGCGCGTTCATCCTGAACGCTATTTGCCGAGGACATCCTGCCCGCCGGGTATTGATCCGATTCACCCGACAGGATCTCGGGAAGAAACAGTCGATAAAATATCCACGCCCCTCTTTTTCCAAACACCGTCTAAGAAATCCTGCTCCGGGACGTTGTTCCCGGACACACATGACACCCCGAATCCCGTTTTACCTGTTGGCAGCGTCGTCTCCCGTGATCGCACAGAATTTTCTCGATCCCCTCGTGGTCACCGCGTCGCGGCTGGAGCAGGAGGCGAGCAGGGCCCCTTATTCCTCGGCGGTGATCGGTTCCGAATCCATTTGGGAAAACACCCGCCGCACCTTGCCCGAGGCCCTCGCCTACACGCCGGGCGTGCTGGTGCAGAAAACCGCCTACGGCCACGGTTCGCCATTCATCCGGGGATTCACCGGCCGCCAGAACCTGCTGCTGCTAGACGGCGTGAGGCTGAACAATTCCACCTTCCGCAGCGGGCCGATCCAATACTGGAACACGGTGGACTCACTCTCCATCGACCATCTTGAGCTGATCAAAAGCCAGGGCTCTGTGCTCTACGGATCAGACGCCGTCGGCGGCACGCTCAATTCCTTCAGCAAATCCTCGGATTTCCGGGAACGCACCGCCGGCCAGGTTTTTTACGGCGGCGGCGGCTCGTATGAATACCGGACTAACGGCCAAGGCAGTCACATCGGCCGCATCGAGTCCCAGACCGGGGTGGGGGGGAAATTCGGCATTTGGCTCGGCCTCTCTGCGAAGGACTACGGCGACATCGAGGACGGCGACGTGGGCGAAATGGTCGGCACCGGGTATCCCGAAGAGGATCTGGATTTCCGCTTCGACTGGGCGGTCACGCCGGAAGCCACCGTCACCCTCGCCTACAATTACGTGAATCAGGACGCCGTTTCCCGCTGGCACCGCACGCTGAACAACCCCGGCTGGACCACCGGCGGAAACGTGGCTGCTCCCGGGCTCTGGACCAGCAACAACTACGACCAAGAGCGCTCGATGACCTATCTGCGCTACGCCGACAAAAATCCGGAGGCCGGCGCGGCGATCCAAGGCTGGAACGCCACTCTTTCCTATCAGGATTCCACCGACTCGGAGTCGCAGAACCGAAGCCCGGCGGAAAACAGCGTGCGCCGGTCAAACATCGATGTGAAGACGATCGGCGTGGACGTCTCGCTGGAGTCTGAGGTCGGACCGGGAACCTTGGTCTATGGCGTGGACTACTATCATGATGAAGTCGATTCCTCAGGATCCAGAAACAACCTCGCTGGCACCAAGTATCAGGAAAGCCTGCCAATCGCAGATGATTCCGACTACGATCTGTTGGGGATTTACTCCCAATACCTGTGGAAGCCGATGGACAAGGTGGAAATCACCGGCGGCGCGCGCTACACCTATGCCGAAGCGGCACTCGGCCGGTTCTACGATTTAAAGGGCTTGGAGCAATCCAGTGAATCGCAGGAATGGAACTCGGTGGTCGGCTCCCTGCGCGGGCTCTATCAATTCAACACCGCCTGGAGCGTTTACGGCGGCCTGTCCCAGGCATTCCGCGCGCCGAACCTTGATGACCTGACCGGAAACCAAACGGCGAAGTCCGGCTCGACTTCGCTGGGCTCGACTTCCGTGGACCCCGAAGAATTCCTCACCTACGAGATCGGCACCCGCCAGATGACGGAGAATACTTCGTTAGAACTCTCGTTTTTCTACACCGACGCCGAGGATCTGATCTCCGCCGTGCCGGTTGCTGCCAAGAGCAAGGACACCATCAACACCAACGCCACGGAAGGCTACGTCTACGGGATCGAGCTGCAAGGCGCGTGGAAATTCCACCCACAGTGGACCTTGTCCGGATTCGGCGCGTGGCAGGACGGCCGCAACGAAATCCCGCTCTATCTGAACGGCCCGGTCGTGGAAAAATCGCCGACCCGCCTGCTGCCGCTCACCGGCTCGCTGGCGCTGCGCTGGGACGATCCGTCCGGTAAATTCTGGGTGGAGGTACGCATCCTCGGTGCAACCGACGAAGACCGCATCGCCGCTGAGGACCAGGCCGCCGACAACCAGCGCATCCCCACCGGCGGCACTCCCGGCTACCTCACCGGATCCATCCGCGCCGGATGGAATGTCAACGAGCACCTCAACCTGCTCTGCGGCGTGGAAAACATCACCGACGAGTCCTATCGCATCCACGGCTCCGGCCAGAACGAACCCGGCATCAACGGCATCCTCGGCCTACGCCTGAACTGGTAGAAAGACTTTCATCCAAAACCCTTTTCCCGGAGCCGGCGAGCGTTGCTACAATCGCTGCCGAATTCACCAGATTAACCGCAAACCATTTCGCGGATTGAACCCCAACGATAGTTGCTGATCCTAGGAACAAAATGCATCATAAGAATGACGCAACCTATTTCCAAACCAACAAATATGATAGAGAATCAACTTGCTATCGATGATCGTGAGGAACTGTTGCGCGTGTTGAAAGCGCGCTTTGAAAAAATCCCAATCGTCATAACGGCGTTGATTGGGCGGAGGTGAGCCTCCGGCTTGAAGGCCGTGCTGGAAAGCTGTGGTCACTTCATGAAATGGAGCAATCCGGCGGTGAACCCGATGGGTTAAGCCACGATCCAAGGACGGGCGAGTTCATTTTCATCGATTGTTCGGCGAAACCCCCCAAAGGCCGAACTGGCGTTTGTTACGACCGCGAGGGACTGGATTCGAGGAAGGAACACAAACCCAGAGACAGCGCCGTGGACCTGGCAGCGGCGATGGGCATCGAGCTCTTGACCGAGGGGGAATATCGCCAGCTGCAGCAGCCTGGAAATTTTGATATGAAAACATCCAGCTGGGTGACGACACCTCCGGAGATCCGGAAACCCGGCGGTGCTCTCTTTGGCGATCGACGCTTCGGGCAGGTCTTCATCTATCACAACGGCGCGCAGTCCTACTATGGTGCCAGGGCGTTCCGTGGCTTGTTCAGGGTTTGACCCGCGAGAGAGAATATTGCAATTTGCAACAAACCTCTCCGAAAAGACGCCATCGCGCAACTGTGATTCAAATTTTCTCCCCCATCAACCTAGGGGACGTTGCCTTGGGGCCATGGCACAGTTCCTGCGACAACACGGTCTCCGACCGAGCATGAATTATCACATTGTCATCAATAGCAAATCCGGTGACGGCATTTTCTGCGAGCAACTACAGCAGGATCGTCTCAAGCAAATTTTCACCGGGCGGGGACATCAGGCCGTGCTTAGCGTAGTCGGGCCCGACAAACTGGAAGCCACCCTCATTGAAAAGGCGAACACTGCCGGGGAAGTCCTGATTGTCGGAGGTGGCGATGGCACGATTACCACAGCCGCGCGACTCTTGCACAATACCGGGAAAACCCTTGGCGTGCTTCCCCTCGGCACGTTCAACCTCGAGGCGCGCGATCTTAAGCTGCCCCTCGATCCCTTCGCGGCGGCGGAGAAGTTGATAGATTCTGAGACCATCTCCATCGACCTGCTCAAGGTCAACGGGGAGTACTGCATGTGCGCCACGGTCATCGGCTTCTACCCCGCACTCGCCAAAGCCCGCGAAAGCTTCCATGGCAGCTCCTGGTGGGTAAAGTCCCTGCGCATCGTCCGCGAAATCGCCACAGTGGCGGTCGCATCCCCGGCGCTCGATCTAACGATCACCGCGGACGGAAGGACCTACCACCGCCTTACCCGGTTGACCGCATTTTCACCCGGCGGCTACGAGGAAAGCGTGGGACTCATCCCCGAGCGTAAAGACCTCTCGTCGGGCAAGCTCACCGCTTATGTATCCGAGCACCTCAGCCGCGGCCAGATGTTGCACGCCGCTTTCGGTTATCTCACCGGTAACCTGCTCGATACGGAGAAAATGACGAAAATCGAGAGCTCCGAAATCACCATCGACGTAAGACGCCGCAAATCCCTTCCCACCATGATCGATGGTGAAATCCTGCGGATCTCCCTGCCCTGTCGCCTCGAAATCCTGCCACGCGCGCTGAATGTCCTGCGTCCCAAAAGCAAGTCTTCCTGATGTCGTTCCAGCTTCTCCACTACTCGGACCCGCACTTCGGAGCCTTCGATCCGAGGATCTCGCGGGCAGCGGTGGAATTCGCTGCGGACCTGAAGCCGGATCTAACCATGGTATCCGGAGATTTCTGCATGCGGGGCCGGCGCTTCGAGTTCGAGCTAGCCCGGTCATGGCTGAAAGAACTTCCGCAACCCCTAATCACCCTTCCTGGCAATCACGACGTGCCAGGACTAAACCGGTTGCTGGACCGGTTCTTCTCACCCTTCGGCCGCTACCGGGAATATATCTCTGAAACCGAGGAGCCAACCTTGCCGCTGGGTGACATCGGTGCGCTCGCTACCGTGAATTCATCGACTCCCTTCGGGCTTCACCTCGACTGGTCGCGTGGTTTCCTCAGTCCGTTTCAAATCCACGCTCTTGCCACCTTTTTTGATACGCTCCCTGCAGGAATGCTGCGGGTGGTAGGAATGCATCATCCCGTGGTGGGATCGGGCGTGAAGGAACGCGCCCTTGTCTCGCCGCTGGCGATGGTTAGAAGCTTCTTCGAGTCGTCCAAGATCGATCTCCTGCTCGCCGGCCATTTCCACCAGTCTAAAATCTGTCTTTTCCCGGAGCCCGGGGAGTCCACCCGGAGAATCGTCGTCTCCCAGGCACCCTCCATCTGTTCCACGCGGCTCAAGGGTGAGCCTAACGGATTTCACCTGATCAGCCTCGCCGCGGACGAGATTGAAATCGAACGTTGGCGATGGCATGGCGACCGGTTCCAACCGGAAACTACCAGAATTTTCCATCGTATCGAAAGCGGCTGGGAAAACGCCTGAGCCGCATCGCGGCAACGCCATAGGCACCGGTTTCTTTTCCGCCATTCGTTCGGCAACGCTGCCGATCGCTGCGGAGTTGAGAGTCTTGAGACCGGCGTGTTTTTATTTACGGAGCCTTTACAGACGCCCCGCCGGGTTACGGTTAAACAGGAAGGGCTATGAAAACCGAACGCAGCATCGTCAACACCATCTACTGTGGCCCGTGCGATGGGGATTCCGGCGCTTGGCATGACGGAGCGGCGCCGGCAGAAGTAAAGTTCGCGGGCAGTCAGCAGCTCTCGGCTACAGTTTCAACTAATAAGGCGTGGGGACGTCTCGTCCCCTGTGTAATATGTGAACTTGCCACCTAGCCATTACAACTCATTCTACCAAGCGTGTCAGAGATCACCATTCTCGTCATTGAAGACGATCCCGCCGTCCGCCGCGGGATCGTCGACGTGCTGGAGTATGCCGGTTACAAAACTTTGGAAGCGCCGGACGGCCACATCGGCTTGGACCTCGCGTTGAAAGCAAATTTCCGGCTGTTGCTGTTGGATCTGGTAATGCCCGGGCCCTCGGGATTTGACATTCTTGAAGCGCTCAAACGCAAACGCCCCGGTCAAGCGGTCATCATCCTCTCCGCTCGCGGGGAGGAAAACGACCGCGTCCGCGGCCTCGTCAACGGCGCGGACGACTACGTGGTGAAGCCCTTCAGCATGAAGGAACTGCTCGCCCGCGTGGACGCCGTGCTGCGCAGGACGTGCGAACGCACCGCACCCGCCGACAGCCGCGTGATCCCCGGCGGCACCGTGGATTTCAAGGAACGCGTTTTGACTTTCAACGACGGACGGCGCGAGGAACTATCCGAACGCGAGGGCGACCTTCTCCGCTATCTGTTGGATTCCCATGGCCGCGTCGTCAGCCGCGAGGAGATCCTTCGTAACCTTTGGGGGCTCGATCCCGACCGCACCGAGACGCGCACCATCGACATGCACATCATGCACTTGCGGGCGAAACTCGGTGACAAGGAACAATCCCTACTAACCACCGTGCGCGGCAAGGGCTACCGCTGGACCGCATGAAAATTTCGCGCACTCTGGCAATCTGGGCGGCGCTGGTTTTTTGCGCCGCCACGATTCTCGCCGCCATGACGTGGCAGACTCAGCGGGCGCTTGCCTCCGAGCGCGACCGAATCGCCGCCGTGGCCCGGGCCGATCTGCAGGAAAAAATGCGCCTCGCCCTGTGGCGGATGGACACGCTCGGCGCGGCGCTCATCGTCGAGGAAACCAATGGCAAATCACTCGCCCAAGTCCGCGCGCGCTTCAATTGGACGGAAGGCTACCGGCAGGATCTATCAAAGGAGTTGCAAGCACTGCTCGATCCGGCGGCTTTCAGGAAAATCTTCAGTTCACTCGACCACGGGACCGACAACTGGAAAGCTCCGCCCGCACCTGTTCCCGAAGGAACAAAGCCGTTGCTACGTGACAGCGAAGTGGCCCAAAAGTCTGCCAATAACTTGGAGCTCCAGAAACGCAGTCAGGCATTCGACAACTTTTCCCAACAGAACGCGTTCAAGACTACGAAGCTGGGAGAGCCAGCCCCAGCAACTCCTAACGACACTCCGCCGCGTCCGGTCTGGATCGGCGACCAGCTTTTTTTGCTCAAGCCTGTATCCAGACCGATCCGGACGATCTCGGGCGCCTGGATCGATTTCCCCTCCCTCCGCGTCCGCCTGCTCGCCGAAGCCAGGGATCTTCTACCCACCGCCGATCTCCTGCCCGCCGAGGCACCCACCGACGATGGTCTCGTGCTCGCGTCGTTTCCCCTCCGTCTCGAACCCGGCTCAATTTCAGTGCGCGACGCTGGATTTTCCGCACCGGTCACCTTGTCGTTAGTCGCTGGATGGGTCGCCGCGGTCATCGCCATCGCGGCGGCGGCGCTGCTCGTCCACGGGGTGATGCGGCTTAGCGAACGGCGTGCGTCGTTCGTCTCGGCGGTCACCCACGAGCTCCGCACACCACTCACCACCTTCCGGCTTTACTCCGACATGCTGGAAAGCGGCGCGGTGAAGCCGGAAAAGCGCGGTGAGTATTTACGCGTGCTTTCGCGGGAGGCTGACCGGCTTTCCCACCTGGTGGAGAATGTTCTATCATTTTCAAGAATCGAACGTGGAAGCGCCAGATCGGTGGTGCGTGAGGCGACGGTTTCCGAGCTGTTGGAGCCGATGCGCGAACGGCTGGAAGCGCGGCTTTTCACCGCCGGGATGACGCTGGAGATGGAAAGCTCTTGCTCGCTTCGGGTCCGAGTGGACTCCGCTGCGGTGGAGCACATTCTTTTCAACCTCATCGACAACGCCGCGAAATATGCATCATCGGGAAGGCCTCCTGTGGTGGTGATTAAAGTTCGTGAAGTCGGTGGCAACCTGGAGCTCATCGTGTCCGACCATGGCCCCGGGATTCCGGCTTCCGAGCGCCGCCGGATTTTCCGCGCCTTTCACAAATCCGCCCGCGAAGCGGCGGAAAGCCGCCCGGGCGTGGGATTGGGACTCGCGCTTTCCCGCCGGCTGGCGAAGTCACTCGGCGGCGGGTTGGAGTGTGTGGATGCCCTACAAGGGGCGTGTTTTGTGCTGCGTTTGCCACTTGCGTGAATTCGCAAGAAGCAGATTTTCAGAATGTGAATCGTTCGCTATGGTACTTCCCATGACCGCAACCTCCCAACACTCCGCCGCCTGCCGAACAACGAAGAACAGACCCGAGGTCATCCACTTCGCGATCCGTAAATGTTCGCTTGGCTCGATCCTCGTGGCTTCTTCCGGAGATGGCGTCTGTTGCATCACTCTTGGCGATGATCCGGATGTCCTGTTCGCAGATTTGCAGAACCGCTTCCGGAGGGCGGAATTCATCGATGGTGAACCGGAATTCGAAAAGATCGTGGCAACCGTTGTCAATTTTGTGGAAGCTCCCCGGCTTGGCCTCGGTCTGCCGCTCGATGTCAGAGGCACCGCGTTCCAGCAATGTGTCTGGCAGGCGCTGTGTGAAATTCCACTCGGATCAACCGCAAGCTATTCCGAAGTGGCGCGGCGGATCGGCAACCCGAGATCCGTCCGAGCGGTCGCCGGGGCGTGTGCCGCGAATTCCATCGCCGTCGCTATTCCCTGTCACCGTGTTGTGCGGACTGACGGAAATCTATCCGGGTATCGATGGGGCGTCGCCCGCAAACGCCGGTTGCTTGATCGGGAAGGTTCGTAAATCTAGCACATGGACCTCTTCGGCAACGATCCCACCGTCAACTTGCTTCCTTGCGACGGCATGGTGAATTATTTCGGCCCGGTGCTAACACCCGCAGATACCCGGCTTTTTTACGAAACGCTGCTCCACGATATCCCGTGGAAGAACGACGCGGCCGTGATTTTCGGCAAGCGCATCGTCACCGCACGGAAAGTCGCGTGGTATGGTGATTCCAATTTCTCCTACACCTACTCCGGCACCACCAAACAAGCCCTGGTCTGGACGAAAGAACTCGAGGCCCTCAAAGCCATCGTCGAGAAACTCACCGCCACCCATTTCAACTCGTGTCTGCTCAATCTCTATCACGACGGCAATGAAGGCATGGCCTGGCACAGCGACGACGAGAGATCGCTTGGTAAAAACTCCACCATCGCCTCCGTCAGTCTGGGCGCGGAACGGGAATTCCGCCTCAAGCACAAACGCTCGGACGAAAAGGTCTCCGTTCTGTTGGAAAGCGGGAGCCTGCTCGTCATGAAAGACACCACGCAGACGCACTGGCTCCATAGCATTCCGAAATCGAAGAAGATCAGGACTCCGCGGATCAACCTGACCTTCCGGACGATGGTTGTTTGATTGGAGATCAACTCCAGCCCTTGCTCCATGCCTCGAACTCCGAAGGCCGCAGGCGGTAGCGGGCGATGTTTCCGCCATGCAGGCAACCCAGCTCCGTTTCCACGACCTCGATGAACTTCGCGCGCTCCTGCGCAGGAATCATTTTCACAGCCTCTCCCGCGATCCACCTCGCCGCAGCACGCTTGTCCATCGCACCCAGAACCACTTCTCTAACGAACTGGCCGATCACCGCGCGGTGACGCAAACGGAACGGATCCGGATCCCCCAGAGACTGCCGCACCGCCGAGTAGCGGGCACAAGAACGCCGGTAAGCCCAAGCGAAGACATCCCGGAGATACTCCACCCGGTTCAATTCGTAAACACCTAGCAGACCGCCGACATAGTCGTGTGGATCCACATCGACAAACGACAGCGGACACAGGTTGTAACGGATGAGTGGAATATTCGCCGCCAAGCGTGAGACCCGCTTGTTCACGTCCTCAAACGGCTGCAAATACGGCAGATGCACCATTGCGAAAAACGCCTGCTCAGACGGATTTTTCACCGCAGACGCCTTTACAAGAATCTGCTCGAACCGCCCGTCGACCATTTGCGGCACCTCCAGCGGGTGAAACACCGTGCCACTGATCCCCACAGGGCGCGAACGGACGCGCCCGCTCGCCCCGGGATCCGGCAGCAGATTGTCAGAGAGCAAGGCATGGAGATTGCAGATCGTATAGCGGTTGAAATCGATTTCCCCCGCTTGATCCGCCAGCATCTCGATGGCCGCCTTATGGTTCAGGATCATTTGCGTCTCCTGCGTCCTCTTGCCCTCGGCGTCTTCACCACGTTCGAGCAGACGCTGCGTTTCAAGCAATGAATAGGTATTTCCTTCCAGGCGGCTGGAGTTCCACGAGAGATCAATCAGCAGTCGGTCCATCACCTGCTGCAGATAGGTGCTTGCGGGTAATGCGCTCAATCCCACCTTGCCGAGGTCTTCGAGCTCCTTCCGCAGACTTTCCGGCAGGTAGAAAGTCTTGTTCGGATGATAGGCATCGAGAAACGCCCCCTGATAGCCCACCGGCGTCCGTTGGGTCAAAGGAAGCTGAATGCTCCGGCGGACTTCCAGGGCCGCGGGGGACAGCCAGTCGAACCGGGTTTTGTAAACCGGCGGGTCCTCCATCACAACGGATGTCATCGGGAATCGATCCAGTTCAGGCACGAGATAACGCCGCGCCCGTCCTTCCCCTTTTGGCTCCAAGCGCTTTTCTGAGACCATTTGATCGAGCCTGCGTTGCAAGGTTCGCTTGGGGAAACCGAGTTCGGGGTTTGCGAGCAGTTCCTTCACAGACGCTCCAAATGACCGCGCCCCGATGATGCGGTGCAGGTTCTCGAATTCGTGATCTGGAATTTGATGTGGCACGATCCACGGTTTTTGTGGCACAATTCCCTAAAAACGCGCCATTAACTGGCTTAATATGGCATGATTAACCAAATCGCGCCACATCAATCGCAAAAGTTCTCGAAATCATGCCACTTCCCGCAGAATGGAAAATCAGAGGCCGGCCGGATGGCGCATCACATGGCCTTTCCCTTGCCGCGTCGCCGTCTTCCAACGGGGGCCGGTTTCTCCGCCCGGGCCACCGGTATCGAGGCGCAGCCCGGCGACGGTCATGAAGACATGGCCTTTCCGCACGTAGAGGGTGATCCATTTGCCTTCTCCCTTTTTGCCATAGGAAAAATATCCCCTTGAAGGCATGCTGCCTTTCAGGAGCCCGGCTTCACGCAGCACGTAGGAGACGGTGCCGGAACAATCATAACCGGAATCTTGCAATTTGGCATGGCCACCGCCCCATTTGTAAGGCTTGCCTTGAAGACGATTTCCGGCGGCGATCGCGCGGATCACCGGAGCGGGCGCGTTTCTCGGTGCATAAGCGAGACCGTCTTTGATCATCGCAGTGCGACCGCTTTCAAAACGGTAGGACACCGGTTGCCGCGCTTTTACCTGGCTGGAGCAGGAAACCAGACCGCTCAAGAAAGGGAGACAGACAGCCAGGAGAACGGAAATAGTTTTCACGCCAAAAAGTTTTTCAAAATTCGTTAAGCAAAGCAAACTATTTTAACACCTCCCATCAAGGAAAGCGACCACTTGCTGCAACGCCCGGGCTCGGTGGCTCAGGGAGTTTTTGATCGTATCACCCAGCTCCGCGAAGGTCTTCTCGTGGCCGTCGGGGACAAAAAGTGGGTCGTAGCCAAACCCGCCGGCCCCATGAAGCGACTCCACGAGACACCCTTCGACCGTTCCGCTAAAGCTCGCCTGTTCGAAACCACCGCGGGCGAGAACCATGGTGCAGCGAAAGCGGGCGCTCCGATCCACCTTGCCCGCCATTTCCGCAAGCAGGCGGGCGTTGTTCTTCGCATGGTTTCCCTCCTCGCCACCATAGCTGGACGACCAGACGCCCGGCGCACCACCCAAAGCATCCACCTCAAGACCAGAATCGTCCGACAGCACCCAGCCCTCAATGCAGCGGCTGATCCCCTCTGCTTTCAAGCGGGCGTTCTCCAAAAAGGTCATCCCCGTTTCATCGATCTCCGGAAAGTCCGGAAATGAAGTCGCATCCAACACTTCAAAACGATCCCCGATCATTGTGCGGATTTCCCCGGTCTTATGGGCGTTGCGGGTCGCGATGATCAAGCATGGCAGCGGTTGCATGGCTTGTCGCTAAACGGAAATCGAAAATCTGGCGAAGTTTTTTGAATAATTTCCGGTTTGGTGGCACTTATAACCGTAATGAAAGCAATCACCTGGCTTGCCTCCGTAACCGTGGGAGTGGCCGCCCTCACATCCTCCGCATTTGCCTCGACCCCAGAGGGTTGGAGCACCGATCTCGATAAAGCCTTCGCCAAGGCCAAGGCCGAAAAGAAATCCGTAATGGTGGAATTCACCGGCTCCGATTGGTGCCCACCTTGCATCGCGATGCGCAAAAACGTTTTCTCCAAGAAGGAGTTTGTCGACGCCGCGTCGAAAAAGTTCGTGCTCGTCGAACTTGATTTCCCAAAGGGCGACAAGGCCGTCGCTGACAAGAACCAACCCTTGGCCGAAAAATACAAAATCGAGGGATTTCCGACCGTGATCCTCTTCAATTCGGAAGGAAAGGAATTCACCCGGTTCTTCGCCTCTGAATTCCCCAAGACCGATGACTTCCTCAAGCACCTCGACACCGCGCTTGCGAAGAAGTATCTCGACTGATCTTCCCAATCCAATCTCACCAACCCCCGCCCGGCGCTCCCACGGCGGGGGTTTTTTGCAACTATCATCATGAAAACCATCATTCGTTCCGCCGTTGTTCTCATCGCCTCCGCCTCGCTCTCGTTTGCCAGCCAAGGTTGGCTCACCGACTGGGAAGCCGCCAAAGCCAAATCCAAGGCCGAAAACAAACCCATCCTCATCAACCTCACTGGCTCCGATTGGTGCGGCTGGTGCATCAAGATGGAAAAGGAAATCTTCTCGCAAAAGGCCTTCACGGACTTCGCCGCTGAAAACCTCGTCCTCATGGAAGCGGATTTTCCGAAGAAGAAAGAACAACCCGCAGCTCTCAAAAAACAAAACGCCGAGCTCGAAAAACAATACCTCGCCGGCGGTTACCCCACAGTTTTCCTGCTCGATGCCGAAGGCAAAAAACTCTCCGAAGATCTCGGCACGCTTAAAGGCGGGAAAGACGAGCTCATCGCCAAACTCAAGGAACTCATCGCCAAGGCGAGAAGGTAATTTACCAAGAAGAAGGGCCGGGATCGGTGAGGATTTCTCCACATCCGGTCCCGGCCATATCCGGTGGTTGGTTTAAATCCCCCTAGGGAGGGGAGTCAGCGACCGGCGCCCCCCGGCTCCGGTCCGCTGCAGAACACTACTTCGGTATACGTCACGCTAAAGTCGTGGGGTGACACGCCACCAGGCCCCCGGCCTGTGCGAACATCGCTTCCCGCAAGGCGCCCTTGCCGATGACGGAGCTGAACGAATGGCCCGCCGAAAAAGGCCCCCCGGCCTTGAGATTCGCGCTAGTGCCCACGTTCCGCCCCGCTTCCCCCATCGGGCTGGCGGGTTGTTGGGATCTCACATTTCCCAGCCGGACACTGCCGGCGGGAAAAATGGCGGACCCACCCAATCCGAACCCGCGATCATGGCGAATCGTTCCCCCCGGATTTTCATCGCCGGTATACGGGGTTGGGGTTGGGGAGAATCTCGTCATCTCCTTCCCAATCGCAGCCCATACGTATTGATTTCCAAATTAGTCGGAATTTTTTAAAAAACTGACTTTCTACTACCAAATGCTTTACGGAAAACCGGATTACCCGTTGTTATTAATAGGTAATCTGAAGGCCGACATGCACCTGCGACCCTTGGTCATCGAGACGCCATCCATGGTCGACCCGCAGATCCACCGTGTCGGCCATTTTGACGCGGGCTCCCAATCCCGCGCTCGACAGCCAGTTCGAATCTTCTCCGCGGTTCTTCAGCATCGCCTGATCATAGAATGCGAGCAGTCGAAACTGATAGCGCTGCTTGATCGTGATCGCCGGAGCGTAGAGTTCCAAGCTGCTTTGCCAGCCGTTGTCGGCGAAAAACTCGCGCTCCGTGATGCCACGCACCGTTTGATAACCACCTGCAGCGAACTGCTCGACAGGGAGCAAGCGGGTGTTGGCCACCTGGCCACTACCGCGTGCGGCGAACCGCCAGTCTCCGCCGGGTGACCACCAGCCTTGGGCAGCCATCCGCAGAACCCCGTAGTTTGCGCGGGCCTCAGGATCGTAGACCTCGAAATCCTCATCGTCATTTCCTGAAATCAATCCGCCCGGTGAGCCGAGTGCGGTCGTATCCACCCAGAAACCACCCTCATCCCATTCGCGGGACAACCCGTAATTGAGCCGGGCGTGGACCAGTCTGACTTCTCCGGGCGATACCGGAGCTCCACCGAAAAGCAGGAACTGGTTGGTCCCCTTGACCTCGGTGCCCACTGCGAGTCGTTGCCGCCAGTTTCCCAGCGAGGGCAGGAACAGCTTTTGCATCGCCGCCATCGACCAGGAAGTGCCGGTGTTCTCTAGCGGTATCCCGCTCAATTCCGAATCCGAATAGACTTCCGCATAAACCGCATCCAGTTGCAGCGACTGGTGGATGGTGTGAAAGGGAATTTCCCAACTCAGTGCGTAAGCCTGCAAGGAGGACACCGGCATCCCGACCACCGTCTGCATCGCGAGGATTTGCTCGTTCTTCGTCATCCCGGCCACTCCCAGAAGCAAGCGATCCTCTCCTAGCAGGTATGGCCCGCTGTTCTCATAACCGAGCGTCGCCCGCCACGGTCTTTTCTCCTCCAGCCCGATGAGAATATCCGCAGTCGCGGGCTCCGACCCCGGAGAAACCAGCAACTGCGGCCGGCGGAACACACTACGCCCGTACCATGCCATCTGCTCATCGAGCGCGGACCGCCTTACGATATCCCCACGCCGCAGCTTCAGGCCTTTGTTGATGACCTTCGGGTTGCCAAACGCTGGCCGGGTGACTCCCACGTTCTCGATCCTTCCGACATCGATCAAGAGTCTGAGGACTCCCGACTCCAAATCCTGATCCGGCGCATCGAGCAGCACCACCGGGTAGCCCTCGACATCGTAGTGGGCGAGAATTGTATCCGCGATGACGACAAGATCTCCCTCGGTGAGAGGCCGGCCAATCCATGGCGCCAGCTTGGCACCCAGCGTCGTCGGCGAGGGCACCAGCAAATCTGCCGCAACGGTAAATCCGGGCATGACATGGGTCCACCCACTGCCGCTCCGGGATTCCAAACGGGTTTCCTTGAGCTGCTTGGACAGGACCGCCCCCTCGCCAGCCGCACTGGTCTCCGCTTTTTTGACCGGCACGGATTCAACTGGCTTCGGTTCCGGCACGCGCGGATCCACCCCAGGCAAAAACTGCGCGTGGGCCGCGGTCGTCAGGAAAAGGGCCAGCAACGGGCGCATTGCGAATCGCTTTACGTGGAGTGCTTCAGGAAGTCGGGCCGCCTCAATCAGCCTGATTGAGCCGTCTGTCAGCGATCGCTTAACACTTCCTTACTTTTAAGCCAATATAAACAATTGGCCAGCAAGCATCGCCCGCCGGGAAATTCCAAGTGTCACCGATCCGCACTCAGCGTTTCGCAATGGTGGTCTTACCACCCCGCATGCCGAAGAACGACGACCGCTGGAGCAACGAGCGTGTAGCGTCGTTCTGGGCCATCTGCTGGGTATCCACGCGCTTCGAGTGGCTGGAATCCCGCCTCGCATCACCGGTGGCGCTCATCGGCACGGTGTATTTGATCGTCTGTGGCTCGGAGTTCACCTTGGTGCCATCCGGGCGCGAGAGCTTGGGCAGAGTGAGGGTGCCCTCGTTGATCGCTGGGGCTGCGTCGCCATCGTCGGTAACGGCCTCTGTCCCGTCCGGGTCGAAGTTGCCCTCAATCGCTGCGTTCCCGACAATGACACCGGTCTTCTCGTTTGCGATCGAACCATCATCGTCCACTTTTAGGAAAATCTGGCTGTTCTGCCCATTGATAGTCCCTTGGTTTCTGATTTCGCCGCCGCCCGATATCATTTCGATTCGACTCGCGCGAGTATCCCCCAAGTGGAGGACAAAACCCACACCGCTCTCCTCCTCAAGTCTCCGGTCTCCCGAGGCCGCCACTGAGATTTCCCGTCCACCGCCGATAAGCACATCCCGCGAGGCTTGGATCTTTGCGCTGCCGCCCACGGTCACATTCTCGCCGCCGAGCACCACGTCACCGTCGGTGGCTTCCACGCGGCCATTCACCGTGAGATAGTTAAAGCCGCCCTTGCCGCTCATTTTAAAGCCGTCTCCATCCGAGACATCTGCCGCATCCGCGTTCAAGGTGGCGAGCGTCACTCCTTTTGCGATGATCGAGCCATTCACTTGAAGGTCGGCACTCGGTGAGAAAAAGGCAACGATTCCGTTCGAAGTCACCGATCCGTCGATCCGGTGCGTCTTCGTCCCGCCTAGGAAGTTCACGACGGTCTTGCCGCTCGTGAAGTTGAACACCATCTCGCTGCCATTCTTGAGATTGAGCCGCTGCCAATCGAACACCGTGTCTTTCGTTAGGTTGAAAACCGTGCGCGTCCCGGTGGCGGTCGTTTCGGTCGACCAAGTCGCCGTGCCGGGAGTCGATAAAACAGGCTCCTGCGCGTGCAGGGTTCCTGCAACCGGGCACAGGACTGAAAGGCTGGCAATTAGGGTGAAGAATTTCATGGGACTGAAGGGACTCAGTTCCCGATAATCAACTAAATCTGACTTTTTGGTATTACGGGATCACGTAAGGCACCGCCGCTATCCACTAGCTCCGAATCCGGCTGAGGTCGTAAAGGCCGACTCTCAAATCTCAAGGGATCTTCGACGCATCCGCCGGACCCCAGCTTGGAAAAGCATTCAGGCCGAAATTCGGCTACTTCCCCCCGGAGATAGCGAATTTCGGCCTGATTAGGTATAGGGACCTACTAGCACAACAAGGTGTCCGAAACTTGGATGCCCCCCGGCGTCCGCATTTCGTTCACAGCAATTACCAATGAGAGAGCGAGGAAAGGAATACGGGCGGACCGGCCTGCCCCCCGGCAGGTCACGGTCTTTCCGTTTTGCAGCGAACGATTACGGGTGAGCCGGCTGCTGCGGAATGCGCTGACAGGCCCCCCGGCCTGACTTGGCAGCATCCGCACAACCGATCCGGTGTTCCGAATCGTGGTTTCGCTTGTTGACGACCCGCCGCTCATGTTCGCCGATCCCATCCGAGCTCCCCCCGGAGCTTGGTCTGAGTGGGATAGGGCGATGTGGGTGAAGCGTGTCATCCCAACTCCAATCGCAGTTGAAATTAACAATTTCCAAATTTTGTGAAAAAATTTACATTTCACACCGACAGAGTTTTTCGAGCCTGATTCCACATGCGTTTCCCGTTGCAATTTTCCCGCCTTGTCGCAGCGGTAGCCGCCTTTTCCTGGAGTCAGGCGGCCGCGCTCGACTTGTCGCAGCTCGATGCGGCGGAGGCGGAGTTGGAATCGCTGGTCGGCGATTGGCAGGCGGAGTGGAATCAAAGGCCGATTCCCACAACCGCACGCGAGCTTGCTGTCAGTCTCCAAGCGTTGGGCATGATCGAGCGCCAAGCCGGAAAACCCGCGGAGGCACTCGGCCATCTTACGAACGCCTGTGATTTACTCACGACCCACGCGCCGGATTTGCTGCCGGACGCGCTCGAGGCGAAAGCCCTGACTCTCCAGGATCTCGGGGATTTGGTGGAATCGGAAAAACTTCTCCGCCAAGTGCTTGCGGTCCGCCAGCAAACCGCCGCCGGCCCGAAACTTGCCGCCACACTGGACCATCTCGCGCTGAATCTTCTCTACCAAGGACGCTATCCGGAAGTCGCCCCGCTGCTGGACCAAGCCGAATCCGCCACCCCGGCGGACGACTCCGATTTCCGCGCACGCCTCGCCGCGCACCGCGGCCGTCTCTATCACACGCTCGGCAGCCATTCCCGCGCAGCGTCCATTTTCCAACAAGCCCTCGCACTCCCCTTCGCCGACCGGGAATTGCGGCTATCGCTCAAAAGCCAGCTCGCACTCAGCCAACTGCGGCTCGGAAAAATCGCCGAAGCCCGCGAAGGAACCGAAGCCGTCGCGGAGGAAGCGCGCGAGCTCTTCACCAAAAACCCAATCCGGGCGGTTCCCTATTTAAACAACCTCGGGGCCATCGCCCTCTCCCAGGGCGAGCCCGAAATCGCGAAATCCTCGTTTCAGGAAGCTCTGGCGATGCTTGAGGCCAGCTCCGGTAGCGATCACCCCGGCCTCATCGGGCCATTAAACAACCTCGGCGTGGCTGAGCAGGCCCTGGGCGACTGCCCGGCAGCCAGGACCCATCTCGAACGCGCCGCCGCGCTGCAGGCGAAACACCTGCCCCCCACCCACCTGCGGGTCGCGGAAACCGAGCGCAACCTTGCCCAAAACTCGCTTTTATCGGGAGCGCCCGACGCCAAGGACCACATCGTCCGCGCCACCCGCACCGGCCTCGATCTTCTCGACCGCCTGATCCGCGAGGGCAGTGAAAACGAGCGGCTGAATTTCCTCGAACGCTTCGACCTCGTCTCACTTCCCGCCGCCACGGGCGATGCCGAGCTCATCGCGGACGTTCTCATCGCCACCAAGGCGCGCCTGCTGGACGCCATGCTCGCGGCACCGGAGCCCGTCACCCGCCCGACATGGCGGGAAATCCAAGCCACGCTGCCGCCGGGTTCCGCTTTCGTGGACACCTGCCGTTTCACCACCACCACCATTCCGCAGGGCATTCGCTACGGCGCCATCGTCATCCTCCCGTCCGGCCCGCCGCGATGGGTCCTGCTCGGGACGGATGAGAGCTTGGAGAAATGGCTCGGAGCCCTTCACGAGCGACTTCGTTGGAATTCCGCCGCACTGGCTGGAGACACAGCCCCTGCTCCACCCTTGAAAATGCGTGGCATCCTCCGCGCCCTCGAGCGGGAGTTCTGGGAACCCCTGCAAATCCCCGGCGGCACCGACCACATCGCATTCTCCCCGGATAGCCGGCTCCACTTCCTGCCGCTTTCCGCACTCCTGGATCGGGAAAACCGACCACTCAGCACCCGGCACCTTCAGATCACCACCGTGACTAGCGGCCGCGATCTGGTCGATCCCGCGCCCGCCGCATCGCTCTCCGGAAGCCCTTGGACCGTGCTCACCATCTCGGATTTCCCGAAATTACCCGCCATCAAGGACACCTCCGACCCGCTGCTCAAGCTCCTCGCCGACCTCGCCCCCATGCCCGGCACCCGGATCGAGGCGAAAAAACTCCGCGCCCTCGCTCCCCGCGACTCGCAATTTCTGAGCGGTGCCGAGGCGAGCGAATCCACCCTCCGCCAGATTTCCGCCTCGCCATCCGTGCTGCACCTCGGCTGCCACGCCTTTTTCCTCCACACCGACCACTCCGCCCTCGGCATGCCCATCGATTTCGACGAGCGGTCCGACCTGCTCTACGCCGGCGGGCTCGTTCTGTATCAGGGTGCCCGACGAGACGCCGACAGCCCGCGCCTCGCCGATGACGACGACCTGCTTTTCCCGGCGGAAATCGCCCGGCTCCCGCTTGGCCAGACGAGGTTGGTCACGCTCTCCTCCTGCGAGTCCGGGGCGGGCACTCCCGTTTCCGGGGAAGGCCTGCTGGGGCTGCGCCGGGCGTTTTCACTCGCTGGAGCCCGGGAAATCGTCGTCGCCCTATGGCCAGTGTCCGATGATTCGACCCCCGGATTCATGGAGCGATTTTACCAGCTTGCCATCAGTTCCGACCGCCCGGCCCAAGCGCTCTGGCAGGCGCAGGGCGAATTTCTTTCCAAGTCCACGGTCGACGGGGATTTCGAGCTTGCCGTCCTCCGTTACGCCCCTTTCGTACTCAGCCAGAATTCGCCGCTCACCGTGGGTCCGGCCATTGTCGCTTCACCGCTGCCGTCTGCTCCGAAAATGAACTGGCTCGTCTTGCTCGCAGGCATTCCGCTTTTGCTCTTTTTCATCAGCCGCTTTCGAGTGCATCAGAGGAAAAAGCAAATTTCTCGCGAATAGCCTTATTGTAAAAACCACCTGAATTTTTAGGTCGCCAAAATAGTGTGGCGCGATGGCATGCGAGGTAGTCGAGGCCCGCCGCCACTGAAAAGGCGGTCAATTACCAAGTTTCAGGGTCTATGGCTCTAAGCAACTTACGGCGATCCGGTTACCCACCCGCTAATTTTAAAAAAAAGGCAACGAGCATTGAACGCTTGCCCGGGTTGTCGGTCTTAATGGTGAGGATTTGTATCCCGACGTTAGGCCTCATTTTCAATGAGTTCTCAAGTCGGTATCAGCCGCTCAGTCCATTTGAATGAATTTCCCATCACCATCCACTTTGCAGTCGCGTAGGGCCCTGAGGGTTTCTTCGAGCCATCTCCCCTGTAAATGAAGCATTTTTCCTACAGGTTTCTGGCGTCGTTTCTCTGCGTCCAGACAGCATTGGTTTTCTCGGTCGCTGCCGAGGAAGTCGCTCTGCATCCTGATGGTTTGAATGCTGCTCCAGGCTGGGCTCTCAATCGGGTAGGGAAAGAGTTTTCCGCCGGCACCAGCTACTCCTATCCGGACACCACCACTCCGGTCCGTCTCTACCTCATCGACACTGCGGTCGCGAATCCGACGAGTTTTACCGCAGCCAATCCCAAACTTACCTTTGAGGGTCCTATTCTGGTCCGCGGTGCCAATGATCCGGAGGTTTCAACGCCACGGGCGCACGGCACCCAATTGTTGTCTCTCATTTCCGGGATCGAAACCGGCGTGGCCCCAGGCACGCCGATCCATGTGGTGAACTTCGACATCTACCCCAGCGAGACCACCACGATTTCCCTGCTCAGCGATGCGATTATTCAAGCAGTCCAGCACCATAGGGACTGGGAAGGTCCCGAGATGCGGTCCGCCATTTGCATCGCGACTTCATCCGCGGCAGATGCTGCTCAAAGCGCCATTCTTTCCGGCTCCATTGCTTTCGCCCTCTCCGAAGGAATCCCGGTCATCCTCACCGCCGGAAATTTGGGCCAAGACGCTTCCAGCATTGTCCCCTCCTCGAGCGGCACCATCAACGGCGTAATCTGCGTAGGTGCTTCCGACCACAGCGATGTCAAACTCGCCAGCTCGAATTTCGGTCCGCCTGTGGATCTTTTTGCACCAGGTGTCGGAGTCCCCACCCGTAGTGAGAGCGCGACCTCGGACATTGTCCTGATGACCGGAACCAGTCCGGCAGCAGCGCTTGTGACCGGCGCGGTCCTTGCCAAGCTGTCCGCCAGCCCCACCCACACGCCGGCAGGCATCGAAAGCTCGCTGAAGGCCGCCGCCGAGATCTCCGCCCCTGGGCTCCGACTGCTTCGCTCCATCGTCCCACCAAACAACAGCTTTACTGCGCCAGATGTGGCTCCGGACGGCCCTGTGACGTCCACGGCCATTTCCCTGAGTTGGGCCCAGCCTAGCGCCGCACGAAGCCTTCCGATTTCACCTGCTGCGGCCAACTTGCCGACCTCCCCGCCACCGCCCGCGCCTGATACAAATGGTGACGGCGTTCCGGACATCATCGACGTCTTCCATGGTGATCCACAAGGACTACCCCAAGGTCCCGAGATTTCCCTCTCGGCCGATCAGAAGATCCAGTTCAAATTCTCCATCGCGAGCGACCTATTCGACGGAGAAAATCCCTTTGTCCTGCGAAACGGCTACACATGGCAAATCCGCTGTTCGACCGGCCTCTCCAGCTGGATTGTTCCAGAAGGCGAGTTGATCAAATCGACTGCGAATGGGCGTGCCTATCTGACAGCGAGTTTCCCCGCCGACGGTCCTTCCTGCTTCGCACGGGTCGAAATCGTAGCTCCGTGATTTCGCTCGGATGCCGCGGAATCCTACCCGGAAACGCGCCCGCGCCGCTTATCTGAGTGGGACAGGTGTCGAGTAGCCCACCAGGGAGGCGGGTGGTTTACGGACCGTATTCTAGCGTCACCCGACCTTAGCTTAGTGATTAGATTTTTTAGAAAATCAACTCACGTTAACCAAGTTCTTGCAAAAGATTGCATTTTGCGATTAGTTGGCTCCGCCCCCGGTATATGGCGCCAACCATGAAACAAGAACAGCTCCAGCGCTGCTGGAAAGCTTGCTGGCATCGTGCACGCCGCCCGATCGAAGGAATTCTCGTTTCCGAGGAGCAGGCCACCGCGATTGCGGAACAGGTGATTCGCAATGTTTCTCTCGACTACGACGAGTTCCCGACGGAGGCGGAATTCACCGCCCGGGCCCTCGAAGAAACGGCTGAAGCCACCCGCCAACTCGTGGCCCGGGAGCGCCGCGAACGATCGGATCACCAGCTTCATCACGATCCGGAAGACCGCCGCTACGACCAGAATCTCAACCTCGACCGACTCCAGCGCCGCGACCCGGAGAAGGGGTTCCATGATTCCGAGTGGAACCGCTTGCCCACCGTTCTTCGTCCGCTCGCCCTCGCCACTCTCACCCGCAAGGGAATCAAAGGGCCCGATGCCGACGACGTGTTTAACGACACCCTGGTGGAACTCGTCCGCGAACGGGAAGGCAGCGGCAGATCACCCATCCTCGATCCCACGGTCTTCGAAGAACTCATCCCGCTCCACGCACGGATCGTCGGGTTCCGTTCCATCGATTGGTATCGCCGCAAAGGAGCTCTTAAAAACCAACCGAATACCGGTGATAGCCTGAACGCCCTAGCCGACAATTCCGACCACGGGATGCAGTTTGAGGACCGCTCGGCCGATCCCCAAAACAACACCTTCGAGCGCATTTACAAAGAGTGTCGGGAATCGCTCACCCCTGCGGAGTGGGAATTGATTTTCATCCTCTTTGTTAATCAGTCCGCCACGGTCCAAGACCTCATCGGAGAAGAGGATTTTTGCGCCAAACTTGGGATCAAATCCAACGTGTCTGGCTCCACCCGCCGGCGGGTTCTCAGCGAGCTGGTCGAAGTCGCTTTAGAAAAACTTCGGAAAAACTTAATAAATTGAAAATCGAACCCGGAACTCTGCGATTGGAGGGACAACTATGAATCTCGATCTTCCTCCAAACTTGCACGCTACCAGAGACCTTCTGGCCAGAAGCCTGCAACTTCATGCCACCGAGCAAGCTCCCGCACTTCCGGCAGACCTGCTCAACGACCTCACCCGCCGTTTCAATTCCGCAACGGTCCTGGCAGCGAGCATTCATCCGCGATCCTGGTTCGAGGCGGTGCAATCCTTCATCGCCCGCCCCGCATTTGGCATGGCCGCACTTGCCATCGTGGTTCTCGGGATCTCCGTACCGCGGATGATCGATTCCACCTCCGCGCCGACAAGCGGCAGCTTCCGTGGTGTGGTCTCCCCCACGGCGGCTACCTCAAGCATCCGCATCATCCTCATCCAGTCGCCGGCGGGATTCCAGCAGGCCTTGGCAAATTTGGGAGATTTCGAAAGCGACATGATTTCTTCAGCCACCAGCAGTGACAGCATCAACGGACCTCGGATCCTGGTAGATTTCGTAACATCCACAATCACTGCGGTGAGTGCTTCCGACAAGAAAATCCACACCGCGCCCCTGCCCATGGGAGCTGAGGAGATCTCAGCGGCCATCGCCACGGCCATCAGTCGTTTGTAATCCTGTAGGTGGCCATTCGCTGCCCGTCCGATCATCGTTCAAATAAGGGTTTTTCTTTCCAATCAGGCAGCCGGGTTGCACATTTCGCGCCCCTTTGCCAATCATGTCAGAACGTAAACCATTCCCTTTCCGCGATTTCGAGCCCAAATGGCAAGCCCGCTGGGAGGATGAGAAAACCTTCCGCACCCCCGGCCCAGGCGATGCGGATTTCGATGCCACAAAGCCGAAATACTACGTGCTCGACATGTTCCCCTACCCGAGCGGTGCGGGTTTGCACGTGGGGCATCCGGAAGGATACACCGCCACCGATATCATCGGTCGCTACAAGCGGATGAAGGGGTTCAACGTCCTGCATCCCATGGGATACGACTCGTTCGGCCTGCCCGCCGAGCAATATGCCATTAAAACCGGCCAGCACCCGGCAATCACCACGGCGGCGAATATCGAGAACTTCCGGAGGCAGTTGAAATCGCTCGGTTTCGGCTACGACTGGGACCGGGAAATCGCCACCACCGACCCAGAATACGTGCGCTGGACACAGTGGATTTTCCTCCAGCTTTACGGTTCCTACTACTGCGAGGAAACTTGTAAGGCGAAGCCCGTCTCCGAACTCGAAGCAAAGGGCTGGACCCGCGATCAGATCGACGATGTCCGTCTGGCCTACGTCGCTAACACGCCGGTCTGGTGGTCGCCCGACCTCGGCACGGTGCTCGCGAACGAAGAGGTCGAAGAGTGGAAATCCAAAGGCCACACTGTTGAGCGCCGCCCGCTCCGCCAATGGATGCTGCGCATCACGAAATACGCCCAGCGCCTGATCGACGAGCTCGACACACTCGACTGGCCGGAAGGCATCAAGCTGCTCCAGAAGAACTGGATCGGCCGCAGCGAAGGCGCGGAAGTCATCTTCGAAATCAGTGGCTGTGGCGTCCCGCCGCAGGCCGTGTTTGACGCGTCCCGCGGCAATTCTAATCATCAAATCACCGTCTTCACCACCCGCCCGGACACCCTCTTCGGCGCGACCTACATGGTCATCGCCCCCGAGCACCCCCTCGTCCCGGAAATCACCACCGCCGGGCAAAAGGCCGCCGTCGAAGCCTATCAGAAAGCCTGCTCCTCCAAGTCCGACATGGACCGCGGCGATCTCAACAAGGACAAGTCCGGCGTCTTCACCGGTGCGTTCGCCGTCAATCCGGTCAACAACGTCGAAATCCCCGTCTGGATCGCCGACTATGTCATGATGGGCTACGGCACAGGCGCGATCATGGCCGTCCCCGCGCACGACGAACGGGATTGGGAATTTGCAAAACGCTTCGACCTGCCGATCATCGAAGTTGTCGCGGCGGTCTGTGACCGTCTGGCGTCAGACAAGGAAACCACCGACGGTCACAGACCTCCGCTCCAGTCCGTCTTCTCCGACATTGGCATCGCCATTCACTCCGGCTTCCTCGACGGCCTCTCCACCGCCGAAGCCAAGGCCAAAATGATCGACTGGTTGGAAGATAAGCAAATCGGCAAACGCCGCATCCAGTTCAAGCTCCGTGACTGGCTATTCTCCCGCCAGCGCTACTGGGGCGAGCCGTTCCCCATCATCTGGAAAGACGGCCATCACCATGCGATTTCCGAAAGCGAACTGCCACTCCTCGCGCCCCCGCTTGAGGACTACAAACCCAGCGGCACACCCGAGCCCATCCTCACCAAGGCCACCGCCTGGGTCGAGCTGCCAGACGGCTCTCTCCGCGAAACCAACACCATGCCGCAGTGGGCCGGCTCCTGCTGGTACTACCTGCGTTACTGCGATCCCACGAACACCGACCGCTTCATTTCCCGCGAAGCCGAAGACTATTGGACCTCTAACTCTCAACCATCAACTCTCAACTCTCAACAATCGACCGGCATGGTCGATCTCTACGTCGGCGGCACCGAGCACGCAGTCCTCCATCTGTTATATGCCCGCTTCTGGCACAAGGTCCTCTTTGACCTCGGCCACGTTAGAACTCCCGAGCCATTTCAAAAACTCGTCAACCAAGGCCTCATCCTCGGCGAGGACGGACAGAAAATGTCCAAGTCCCGCGGCAACGTGGTGAACCCGGACGACGTCGTTTCCGAATACGGGGCTGACGCCCTGCGCCTCTACGAAATGTTCATGGGCCCGCTCGAGCAAGTGAAGCCGTGGCAAATGAAAGGTGTCGAAGGCGTTTCCCGCTTCCTCGCCCGAGTCTGGCGCGTTGCGTTCGATGAGAGCGAAGGCAACTTCACCGTTTCCCCTAAAATCCAAGACGTCCCGTGCACCAACAAGGAACTACTCCGCGTCGTCCAGGAGACCATCAAGAAGGTCGGCGAGGACATCGAAAAACTCAGTTTCAACACCGCCATCTCGCAAATGATGATCTGCACCAACGCCTTCACCCAGGCGGAGGTCGTTCCGTTGAAGGAATTCACGCAGCTCCTCACCGTGCTCAACCCCTTCGCGCCACATCTTGCGGAGGAGATCAACGCCCGCCTCGGCGGCACCACGATGCTTTCAGAAATATCCTGGCCGATTTACGAAGAGGCCGCACTCGTTAGAAACGAGATCGAACTCGTCGTCCAAGTGAACGGCAAACTTCGCGACCGCCTCATGGTCTCCAAGGACATCGACGAGGAAGGCGCGAAAGCCGCCGCCTTCGCCAGCAGCAAGGTGAACGAACACCTCGAAGGAAAAACCATCCGCAAAATCATCTTCATCCCCGGCAAGATTTTCAACATCGTCGCGAACTGACGGACGGAGGAATTTGATAGAGAGTCATCCATCCCATGCACAAGCCACGTTCCTCATTCACCCCGCTGCCGGAGAGCCGCCCGGCGCTGCAGCTCTGTCATTCCTCATTCACCGGTCCCTGGCCTAAATGGAGGCAGAGGAGCTGGATGTCATGCGAGACGAATTGTTCCGTCAGGCAGAATTTTGCGGCGTCCGGATTCTCGCCTTCTCCCTGATGCCGGACTCCTTCAACCTGCTACTTGAGACACACACCGAGCTCCGCCTTTCCAAAAAGGAAATCATGCGACGCATCGAGACAAACCTGACCTCCCAGATCGTGGCCCAACTGCTGCCCAAGCTCCGCCGGAATGATCCCGATGCGTGGACCCGTGCCCAACAATTCTTCGGAACGGCCAGCATCCTCATGAAGCGCCTCAAGCACAGCACCGCCATCGCCTATCACCAGCGGCACAACACCTCCGGCACTTTGTGGGCCTCGAGGTTTTCCTCCACCTCGGTCGAACCCGGCCATGCTGCACGAGTCGTCGCCACCTGGGTCGATCACGGCTGTGTGCGCCAAGGAGGCTACCAGTCCCCGGAAGACAGCCCTCATTGCACGATCGGATACGCGGTCTCCGGCAACAAGGAGGCGCGTGCGCGAATCACCGAAATTTTTCACGCTGCCCCCCAAGCCTCATGGCCATCCGTCCTAACATCCTGGCGGAATTTCTGCGGTGGCGAGCCCGATCGCCCCAAGCCACCGCGGGCAGGAACCGTTGGCCCACCCCTCAGCCGAAGCCAGTTGCTTGTCCACCCGGTTCCACATTTCCACGGCGGCCTCGCCATCGGATCACGCGACTTCGTGGAACGCACCTTCGAACTCAACTCCACCTACTTCACCAGCGAGCGGTCCACCGGAGCCCGCTTCATTACCGGCCAGAACGACCCCGACCTCTTCACCCTGCGCGACAAGGGTGACTTGCGCAAACCACCCCGCTCCCAACACGGCGCGAAACGCGCCTAACTTGAGCCCCCAACCCCAATGCTCGGGGAAGCCCATCGCCGCAACCACCGGCCAACCTATTCTTAGGACCGACGCCGACGGGGAATCAGCAAATGCCACCGGGTTGCCAAAAAACCGTAGACTTCGCTTGCCACCCTCCGCCAGAATTGCTAGAGACCATGAGTCATGGAAAATTCACCACCACCTCCGCTTGCGCCGCCCTCCCCAGCTCCCAAAAAAGGTCTCGGAACGGGAGCCAAGATCGGCATTGGCTGCGCCGGCATTGTCGGCTTGATCGTCATCGGCCTCATCATCGCGACCGTCATGTTTGGCGGTAAGGTGAAGGAGTTCGCCGAGCACGCCCAGAAGAACCCCGCCCGCGCGACCGCATCGATGATGGTAAGCACGGGAGTCATGGAAATGGTCGCCGAAGACGATGCTAACAAGCGCTACACCGTCAAGGACAAGAAATCCGGTGCTCTGACCACGATCTACTGGAGTGCGGAAAAGAATGCTCCCGAGGTGATTCAGGGAGATTTTTCCGCGATTCCGACGGCCACCGCCCCTGCTAGCGAAGGAAAATAGCAGGCTCCGCAGCATCTTCATCGCTAAGCCAACTGCTTTCTACTTACCCTTCCCATCAGATGAAAAATCTTGGAATACTATCAACCTTTGCAATCCTTAGCATCGTTTCTTGTGAAACACAGAAACCCACCCCCACCTTCGAGGAAGTCATTTCCAAGGTAGAAAAAGAAACCCAAGGCGCCGTTTTCCCCCGCATCACCAGCCCGGGTTGGCGCGTCATGGGAAATGGGAAACCGGAAATGAGCGTGAGCGGTGTAAGCACCATGTCCTATGTCAAAAACGGCGCTTCGGACGACACCGTGATCATTTACTACCACGGCCAAAAAAACTCCCGCATCACCACCGACGACAAATCCTCCGTCACCGTCATGGGACAAAAAGTGCAGACCTATGGTTCCGGCAACGAGATCGTCGCCTTCGCCACCCAGCCCATGCTTCTCACCGCCCCAAACGGCAAATCCGCTTACTACACTTTTGAGTTCAACAACGAGAACCTCTACAAAACCCGCGACATCCCGCAATTCGGCTGGTGAGGGCTTCGCCAGAAGCGGAATCACGCCTGCCACGCCCACTTCCGTACCAAGCGGCAAACAGATCATCCGCTGGCGGAACTCTTCGCAATTGGCTGCGTTCTTTATAGTCTGTTGAATGCCAATATATTACCCTAAAAAGGAAAACGGGCGCGCTTGTTGAGCACCTTTGAGCGAGGCGTATAGTGTTTGCTCCGAGATGGCTGCGCCGTGGTCGATTTTCATCCGCTCAGGAGCAGCGCGGCTTCGTCCGGCAGGCCTGGAAGCCATTTGCCGCCCAGCCAACGCCGTAGCAAACGGGTCAACAGCAGCGTCCAGCGTTGGTCCACGCTCCATCGCTCCGTGATGGCACGGATGTGATGCAACTCGTTGCTGATCTGGGTGATGGCTCGGGCGATGTGGTCGCCTTTTTCGTGCAGGACGCTGACTTTGACGGTCCGTTTGCCGCCGCTTTGGATCTAACGACCCACTCCGGACATGAGCATGGGGCGGGTGTGGATGGCTTCGCGGTGGTGTTCTTCATCGTAAAAGCGCAGGTAGAGGTTCCACCAGTTGTAGATCAGGGCGACGAGGTTGGCCATGAGCCGGCTGGAGGCGAGCCGACGCGAGGTGTAGCCGTTCCAGCCCCATTGGTTTTTGAGCTCGTCGAAGCAGTTTTCGGCGTCGGCGCGGTCCCGGTAGTGCTTGGGGATGACCTGGGTGGGGAAGGCTTGTTCATAGGTGGGCCATTGGTGGTGGGGGAGTTTTTCGAGGGTCCGCCAGAGTCCGGGCAGGCCTTTGGCGGCGGAGTGTTCGTTGCAGGGGCGCACTTCGACACCGGGGCTGATGCGCAGGTTGGCGACCAAGTAGCTGTGATAGACGTGGCTGGGGCGGTCGGGTTTTTGCGGGTTGTAGCCGATGTCCGCCCCTTGTTGGTGGCCGGAGAGCACGCTGAGCAATACGGTGCCCATGACGTTGAGCGCGCCGCTGCCGCGGTCGCCGGTGTAGCGGAGCGGGCACTCGCGCAGAAATTCGCTTCACCGCCCGCCGACATGCAGGAATTGGAATAAGAAGATCAACTGTCCTTCTCGGGTGACGGGAGCCTGGTCATCCCACTCGGCGCAATAGCGTCCGCCCAGGGTGCCCAGCGGCCATGATCCGGGTGGATAAGAAGCGGTGTTTTTTGACTCACCCGCAGGATTGGCAGAAATCACGGTCACTGGAACATCCATGAGCCTGAGATTAGGTCACTTGCCGAAATCTTTTGATCTTTCCATTTTCCTATTAAGGATTTAGTCGGTTTTTTATGAAAAATCATCGCTTTGTCCGGATCTTCCGGATTCTCCCTATCATCGCCGCAGTCGGCTGGACTTCGTGTGCCAACCCGACCGGAGTGAACAAAGAACTCGTCTCAAACCGTGAATACCAATCGATCGCCAGCTCGATTTTCAACGACGTGAACGCCTACCGCCGTGACAACGGTTCCCGGAATCTCCAGCGGCACCCGGGACTGGAGCGTCTCGCGATGGAGCATTGCGAATACCTGCGGCGAAATCGCGGCACGTTCAATCTCTACGGGAAAAACGTCAGTCACGACGGAGCCGAAGGCCGCTCGCTAGCAGCGATGAGAAACCTGAAGATGCTGAACTCCAGCGAGAACATCGCCTCCATCATGAGGAGTCCCACGGATGCGCAGACTTCCCGGTCCGTCGTCAGAATGTGGGAGAAATCCAAGAACCACGAATATGGAATGCGAAGCGACGGGTGGACCCATACAGGAGTCGGGGTCTTGGTCGATGCGGACGGGCAGGTCTTTGTGACCCAGCTGTTCGGAACGATTAGTCTCTCTCACCTCGATACCCGCGAGCGCTTCATCCGGTTCTGACCGAGGTTACTCACTCCTGCTCGTCCGCCGTCGCCTTGATGTCGTTCAGGGCGGCGATGAAGTCGCCGAGGATCTCGGCGGGCACCATGATCGTGTCACGGTTTCCACTGACGTCTTCAGTGATTTTCACGACCATGCCGCGTGAGTTCTGTTTGAGATCGAGGTAGAATGTCTTCCGATCCGCAAGAATTTTTTCGGTATGTAATAAGTCAGCGTCCACTCAGTTCCCGGGGTTATTCGATCTATCCGAAGGATCGGCAGTGCCTGCTGAATGTCAATTGAATTTCTTGACCGGGCCGGACATGCGCTGTCCGATCCGGCACCGATGACCCATCCATGCCATGCGTGATTTCCTGCCGAGCGACCGGCCGGCATTGGTGCTTGCGCCGATGCAGGATGTCACGGACCTGCCCTTCATGCGGGTGATCGCTCAGCGCGGGGCACCGGATTGGTTCGTGACGGAGTATTTCCGGGTGCACCCGGAGTCCTGTCTGAACCGCTACATCCTTCGCTCGATCGTGGAAAACGAGACCGGGCGACCGGTTTTCGCGCAGATGATCGGCCGGGATTTGCCCAGCCTGGTCCGCACGGCGCAGGAGTTGGCAAAACATCCCGTCGCGGGGATCGATCTGAATCTCGGCTGCCCGGCCCCGATCGTCTGCCGCAAGGACGCGGGTGGCGGGTTGTTGCGGAATCCGGAAACGGTCAACCGCCTGATCGGCAGGCTGCGCGAGGTGATTCCGGGGAGATTCACCGTCAAGACGCGGCTCGGTTATACGACGGTAGACGAGTTCCCCGAGCTGTTGGAGATTTTCCGCCGCCATGCCATCGACGGACTAACCATCCACGGGCGCACGGTGGTGGAGCGCTATCAGACGCCGGTGCACCCGGACTTCGTGCAAATGGCGGTGACCACGATGCCTTGCCCGGTGATCGCGAACGGCAATGTCGTGGATGTGGAAACCGGACTCGTCTACCTCGCGCATACAGGCGCGGCGGGCCTGATGGTAGGCCGCGGCGCGATCCGCAATCCGTGGATTTTCTCACAGCTGGCAGCGGCGTTCGCTTCGACTCCGGCAGCGGCTCCGACCTATCAGGATCTTCGGGAATACGTGCTGGAGCTTTACGACGAGATCGCGCGTGAGACACCGAAGTTCAATCCACTCGCCCATGTCCAGCGGATGAAGAAAACGCTGGCTTACATCAGCCACGGGCTGGAAGGCGATTTCGAATACGACATGCGCCGGGCGAAGACTCCGGAGGATTTTCAGGACATCTGCCGGCAGCATCTCGACCATGACATCCCACTGCCAGCCAAGCCGCCGGTGGGCTCGAAGTTGTTCTGCGGGTTCGAGGAACTTCGACTCAGGGAATCCTGAATATCTTCTGGTTCGACGGATCCCGCGCAAGTTGACCGGATTTGAAGCCTGCCACGTCGATGACGTTGTAGGGTTCGTAGGGGCTGAGAACCTGGTCCGGATTCTCCGTGCGCTGGGCGGTGGGATAGCCTCCGGTGGCGGTCGGCGGAGGCTGTGGCGCGGGCGGTGTGAACTCCGGTGGCGGCGAGATGTCGGTCTGCTGGCCGTAGGGATCGACTTGTTGCGGAGGATACGGCGGATTCGGCTGGAAACGCGGCGGCGGCACCGGTGGTGGTGGATTGCAGGAGGCCAATCCGGCGAGACTTGCGGCGGCGAGGGTGAGGAGGCGATTCGACATGGCTTTCGGACGTTGCTGGTGGGAATACTATTCGACGCGGGAGTTTCGTGCAATCAGATGCTTGGAAAGCACCGCGAGCTTGCGGGCCTTCGAGATGCCGTAGCGTTTTTCAAACACGTTGAACCGACCGTCACGCATTTTCTCCAGCAGCAGATGGTAGATCTCCCCCATGATCCGAGCCGGCAGGAGCGCGTTCAGATCGGCGGCGGGCAGGGCGCTGGAAGCTTCGCGGAAAAAGGTCTCCGCCCGGTCGGCTTCGAAGGCCATTAACGCGAGAAACCGGTCGTCACGGACCCGGTCGGCGAGATCCTGCTCGGTATAAGCGAACCGGGCGAGGTCGGCCAGTGGCAGATAGATCCGCAGGCCGTTCTCGAGATCCTCGCTGATGTCGCGCAGGATGTTGGTGAGTTGCAGCGCGCGGCCGAGCGCCACCGCGTAACGCTCGGAAGCCGGATCGATGCAGCCGAAGATGCGGATGGAAACCAGTCCCACGGCGCAGGCGACCTTCCAGATGTAGCCGGATAGATCGTCCCAGGTCTGGAACCGCTGCGGCTGCAAATCCATCTGGCAGCCGTCGATGATGGCGACCAGCAAGTCGCTGGGAATCTCTTGTCGCTCGATCAGCGAAACCACCTCGCGTTGAAAATTATCGGGAGCTTCGAAGCCGTGGATGAGTCCGTTTTTCCAAGCTTCCAAGTGACGGGCGCGATCTTCACAAGCGATGCCGGAGTCGTCTGCCAGGTCATCCATGGTCCGGCAGAAAGCATAGAAAATCACCATGTCTTCCCGCCGCTCGCGGGGCAGGATGTTCAGGGCGAAAGCGAGGTTCGACTTTGCTTTGCGGGTGATTTCCGAAGCGGTGGACACGGCATCAGCGGATGAAGCCCCAGTGGCCAGTGGTGATGGGCCAGAGCGAGAAGAGTGCCGGTCCGACGAGGTTGAACTCCTTGACCGGGCCCCAGTAGCGGGAGTCCAGCGAGTTGCCGGTATTGTCGCCGAGCGCGGCATATTCCCGCATGCCGGGCCGGGCCTCGGCGGCGAGTGATAGAGTCGCGCTCTCTTTGGCCAGATATTGGGGGAGTTTTTTCCCGTTGTGAGCGGCTTCGTTCGGGCTGGCGAGGACGTAGCCACTCGGGTTGATGCTGAAGGCCCCCTCGCCGCGGATGACGCGCTGGATGCCGGGTTCCTGGGCGATTGTTCCGTCGATCATGAGATTCGGCGACTGGATGGAGAGCGTGTCACCGGGCACGCCGCAAAGGCGCTTGATGTAGTGCGAACCGGCTCCCTGTTCGCCGCTGCGCTTCTGGATACCGGCGATGTCGATGGTGTTGAAGACGAACACTTCGCCCCGTTTCGGTTTGCGGAAATTATAGGTGAATTTATCCACCAGCACCAGGTCGCCGGAATCGATGGTGCCCTCGCAAAGCACCATGTCCTTGGGGATCAGCCCACCGTTGCGGAGCGCGAAATTGATGGCTCCACCGAGTCCGGTTTCCGAAGAGGGATTGGTGGGCGCGGGAAGGCGCACTTTGGAGCCATCCGTGAAACGAATTTCAGAACGGCTGAAAAAATGCATGAATTGGGTGTCCCTGATGTCGAGGCCGCCTTGGGGAGTGACTGCGATCTTTCGGTCCTTGTCGTTCACTTCATGGACATAAGTCCGGCCGCGGGTGATTTTTTCCCACACCCGCACGGGAAAGCTCGGCCAATCCTCGCGTTTCAAGGGCTTGCCAATGATGCCATTCAATGTCGGTTGCATCGAGCCGGTGGGAATGCGGAACGGTTGCAGGTAGTAGGCCCGCAGGCCGAGGGCGATGACAATCGCGACGAACATGACCTCCACGTTTTCCTCGAACCAGCCGAGCGGCTTTTCTTGGGGCAGGGAGTTCTCACAGACCGTTCGGATTTGCTTGGAGGCCTCGTTCACCTTGGCGATGTCCTTGGACTTGATCGCGGCGATCAGGTCCTGCCGGCGGGATTCAATTTCGGCGACGCGCTCGGGCTTGAGGAGGTCGCGTTTGTAGTCGACGAATTTTTTCGCACCTTTGACCAAGTACAGCGCTTCTTTTTTCCACTTCGGCGTGAACATGGCCGGAGTCTCACGTTGGATCGGACTGACTGCAAGCGTGGAGAAACCGTTGAAAAACCGGATCAGCTCGCAGGCATCACGCGGTTTTTCGCACGGATGATCCGGACGGGCACCGGGTTCGCGGCGTCCTCCAGCATGCGGCGGCGGGCGAGCAGGCCGAAGCGCGCGTTTTCCGGCGGCGACCAGCCTCTGCCGGCGGCCACGCTTTCGCTGGGAGTCAGCAGGGTGGGAGTGGCGTGGTTAAGCCACGAGGAATGGCGGGCGAGCTCGTCCTTGCTGAAGCGCTGGAAGACCGGCTCTTTGAAGGTGACGATCAGGTCACCTTCAGCCGTGGGCTCGGAGATGAAGCGCACGTCACTGTTTGCCGAGCAGGTCGCGAGCTTGCCCTTGGCCTCGGCGAGCGGATTTCGCGAGGGCTCGTCGATGACCACGCAGGTGCCGCGTTGGAAGAGGACAAAGCTGCGTTTTTCGTTCACGTTGTCCGAACAAAACTTCACCAGCTCCGCGGCGGAGGGAGCCGGGCAGGCAGTGGTATCATTAGCGGGGTCGACGATCGACATCGGCTCAGCCTCGGTTCGGGCGGGGAGGCTGGCCACCCGGGTGCCGGACTTTTTGAAATTCGGGACCGGTAGGACTATCGTCGCCGCCAGTCCAAAAAATCCTGCGAGAAAAAGGGCGGTCAACAGCGCCACCCTCGACGAGAGCGGCGTTTTGGAGGCGCTTGCGGGATTGAGCATGGCAGAAAATTATAAAAAGATTGACTGTAAGGCAATCTTAAGTTTTTATTTTTTCGTTACTCCCCGTTCCGATGAAAATTTCAACACCACCGTCCCGTGGCCCGTTGTCCCGCTTGCCTTCTGTTTTCGCGATGTCCCTAGCCATCGCCGGAATCGGATTGCACGGGCAGGCCTATGCCCTTGCCGTCGACAGCGAACTCATTTTGCTGGTCGATGTCAGTCAATCCGGTCTCAACAAGAGCGATTTCGACTCCGTGCTGAGCGGCTATGCCTCCGCGTTGTCGAGCTCACAGGTTTTGAATTCGATCCAATCCGGAACCCACGGCCGCATCGCCGTGTCGCTGATGCTTTACGGAAATTCCACTTCACAGCAAGTCGGCATTCCATGGATGTCAATTGGCAGCGCAGCGGAAGCCGCACAATTCGCCACGCTCGCCGGAAACGTGAACAAGCCCAATTCGGCCGGATTCCCTTCGACCGGAGCAGCGATCGCCGCGGCTGCGGCATCCTTCGGCACCGAGACCGGTGGCTCTTCCAATGGTTTTGAAAGCTCGCTCCAGATCATCGACGTGGCTGCCGCCGTGGTGCCGAACGCCGGCAACAGCGCCGCAGACATCGCGGCCCGGAATGGCGCGCTCAGCTCGGGCGTGGATCTGATCAATACACTCGTCCTCGGTAAAAAAACCACCGCCCTCGAGGATTATTACGCGGCCAACGTGATAGGAAGCACCGTAGCCGGTGTGGCCGCGACGGTGACAAACTCGCCGATCGATGGAACTTTAGCCACGACCCTAGCCAGTGGTCTGTCGAGTAATGTGGCGGCTGGAGTCGCCGCCGTTCCTGAGCCGGGACCCGTGATGGGTGTTTTGTTGGGCGTTTGTTTTGCGCTCATCCTCCGCCGCCGGGCGTGAGTTGCCATTTTCAGGAAATTTCAAAATTTCCGGCGGATCTTGAGGCCCGATCAGGCCGTGCGGAGAGCTCATCATTTCGGCAAGTCGGCATTTATTAGCACCTTCCAGACGCCGCGACCCTCAACCATCTGATTCGTTCAATCTTATTTTAATAAAAATTGACAGTAAGGATACATTAAGCTTTTCTCTTTTTTGTTACTCCCTACACCCGATGAAAATAGCAACCCCACTGTCCCGTGGCCTGCTGTCCTACTTGCCTTCTGTTTTTGCGCTGTCCCTAAGCATCGCAGGAATTGGAATGCCTGGGCAGGCCTACGCCGAAGCGGTCGATAGCGAGCTAGTCTTGCTGGTCGATGTCAGTCAATCCGGACTCACTCAAAGACAGTTCAGCACCCTGATGGATGCCTATGCGGCATCTTTCTCCAGCTCGGAGGTTCTGAATTCCATTCAATCCGGAGCGACCGGCCGCATCGCCGTGTCGCTGATGTTTTACGGCAACTCGACTGTCCAGCAGGTCGGCATTCCCTGGATGTCGATCGGCAGCGCCTCGGACGCTGCGGCCTTCGCGACGCTTGCGAACAACCTCACCAAGCCGGCCTCGACCGGATCTTCCGCGCCCGCACCTGCGCTGACCGCCGCCACGCAGTCTTTCGGCACGGAAACGGGTGGCGCTTCCAACGGCTTCGAGAGCACGCTCCAGATCATCGACGTGGCCGCCGCATCGGTCCCCAACAACCGCAATTCGGCGGGAGTGGCCGCCGCCGGTGATGCGGCGATCGCCTCCGGCGTGGACCTGATCAACACGGTCGCCCTCGGTGGACCAGTCCGCTCGGCTGCCATTGCGGATTTCTACACGACGAACGTCGTCGGCAGCAGCCTGCCCGGAGTCGAGCCGTCGGTGACCACGTCGCGATTCAACGCCACTCTGGAAAACATCCTCACTGCCAGCGTCGCCGAAAATGTCGGAGTCGCCCTCTCCGTGGTCCCCGAACCGGATGCCACTTTGGGCGTCTTATCCGGGATCGGCCTCCTCCTCGCTCGTCGCCGCAGGGCCTGAGCTCTCATGCACCCACCCATGAAAGCCATGTCCCCATCCCCAGCCGTGGAAATCCTCTCCACCGCCGAAGCCTCGGTTGATCCGAATATCGCAGCGAAAGTCGGCCAAGAAATTCTCGAAAACCGTCTCGATCCCGCCGCCTGGGCCACCGCCCTCTCGGCCAGCGGCGGCAAGCGGCAGGAAGCCCTCGCGGCTTATGCCCGCATCCGGATCGAGCGGCTTTCCACCCACCGGCAGCTCAGCCAGGAAAAAGCTAAATCCTTCGAGTCACGCCGGGTAAGCAAGTGCTTCGGCGTGAAGTCCGTCAAGGATCTGCTCCAGCGCGCCCACCCGGAGCGGCAGTTGAATTTCCTCAAGCCGCAGATGTCGATCGTGCTGATGGTGATCCTCTTCGTCGGATCCGCCGGCAGTGTCGGGGCGCTCGGCCGCCTGTTCCATAGCTCGCTGCCTGCCCCGATCGAAAGCTTCCTGCCATTGGTGGCGGTGTTAGCCGGACTGGCCATGGTCGCCGCCGCGATGAGCCTTCGTTTTTTCCTGCCCAAGCGCTGGATCATGCTGGGCTGGAATACCGGACTGCTTTGCGCCTGCTCAGTGGCTTGCTTCGGATCCTTGTTCGGTGGGGTGAAACTCATCGCCCGCGCCGCTCCGGTCGAATTCAAGGAAGCGTCTGCAGCCACGATGACTGCCTCCACCGTGACGGTGCCCGTGAAACAGGAGCAAGCGCTCGCCGCCGCCGCCCGCTGAGTTTTAACTTCTAGCAGAACCCAGTTTCTTCCAATCCTCCTCCGACACGCAGCAAGGATCGGCAGCCACCCAGTGGCCGGGTGAAATCTCCCGCAGCGAGAGATCCGCGCCGATGGTTTCCTCGTAGCGCGGGTGGTTCATGCGGTGGCCGAAGGCGCTGCCGGGCGGCGGATCGATGGGCGACGGAACATCGCCCTCCAACAGGATTTTCTTCCGCTTCACCTGGGGATCGTGCGAGGGAATCGCCGACAGCAGCGCCTTGGTGTAGGCGTGCCGCGGGACTTGATAGATGTCCGTGGCGGTCGCGAGCTCGACGATTTTTCCGAGATACATCACCGCCACCCGGTCGCTCACGTGTTTTACCACCGACAGGTCGTGGGCGATGAACAGATAGGACAGGCCGAAATCCCGCTGGAGTTCTACCAGCAGATTGAGGATCTGCGACTGCACCGAGACATCCAGCGCGGACACCGGCTCGTCGCAGACGATAAGTTTCGGCTTCAAGGCAAGCGCGCGAGCAATGCCGATGCGCTGGCGCTGGCCGCCGGAGAACTCGAACGAATAACGCTCGGCGGCGGCAGTCGGCAGACCCACGCGGTCGAGCAGATTGTTCACCCACTTCAAGCGTTCCGCCCGGTTTCCCAGTCCGTGGATAACGAATGGCTCCTCGATGATCGAGCGCACGCTCATCCGCGGATCGAGCGACTCGGCCGGATCCTGGAAGATCATTTGGAAATCCCGTCGCAGCGGGCGCAGGGCGCGTTGGCTGGAGTGGCTGATGTCGGTTTGTTCGAAATGAATGCTGCCGGACGTGGGTTTGAGCAGCCGGACGATGGCCTTACCGAGCGTGGATTTGCCACAACCCGACTCGCCGACGAGCCCGAGCGTCTCGCCCGGCGCGATGTCCAGCGAGACCCCATCCACGGCGCGTACGGCACCGGTTTGGCGCAGCAGGACGCCGCCACGCACGGGGAAGTGGACGCGGAGATCAGTGGCTGATAGAAGGGGTGGCATGGGAGGGAACGTCCAACATCGAACATCGAACATCGAACGTCCAACATCGAAGGAAAGAGAAGGAAGAGTTACTTGCGGCGTTTTTCGGCGGTGGAAATGCTGGTGACGAAGATGCGGATGAGTTGATCGGTTTCGCTGAGGAGATGGGGAAGTTCGGAGTTGGCTATGATTAGTTTCGCCCGAGCGATGAGTTTGAGCCAACGCTCGGATTCGCGAAGTTCTTTTAAAGCGATCCGCATCTTGTGGATGAAATCGGCTGTCGATTCGGCAGCCTGGGCCTCGCCGTGATGCGACAATGGCGCGGTCCCGGAGCGAAGCAACTGATTCCCAACATGCCTCTCGGCATAGTCGCCATTCAGCTTCCGAGTAAGTGTAATGATCGCAGCCCCGAAATCCAACAGGCGCTCTTCCAAATCATACTTCGGTTTTTCTTCCTCTTTCATTCGATGTTCGATGTTGGACGTTCAATGTTCGATGTTCGAAGTGCATTCCGGACAGGTTTCCACCCAATGCCCGGGCAACACTTCCTCGAACTTCGGCCGCTCGCGGGTGCCTCGGTCGATGCGGCCCATTCGCTGGCAGAATCGGCAGCCGTGCGCCTGGTCGCCGAGGCCTGCGACCATTCCGGGGATGGTGTTGAGAACGGATTTGGACGGAGTTTCGAGGGTAGGAATGGAGCGGAGCAATCCCTTGGTATAGGCGTGCAGCGGGTTGGCGAAAAGCTCCTCGCAAGAAGCCTGCTCGCATACGCGACCGGCATACATCACCACGACCTCGTCACACGTTTCGGCGATCACGCCGAGGTCGTGGGTGATGAGGATGGTGGACATGTTGCGTTCCTCCTGGAAGCGTTCAAGCAAATCGAGGATCTGCGCCTGCACGGTTACGTCGAGCGCGGTAGTCGGCTCGTCGGCGATGAGCAGGGACGGCTTGCAGGCGAGGGCCATGGCGATGACCACCCGCTGGCGCATCCCGCCGGAAAGCTGGTGCGGATAGTCCATCATGCGCTTTTCCGGAGCGGGGATGCGGACTTGGCAGAGCATTTCGACGGAAGCATCCCACGCTTCCTTTTTCGAAAAACGGGTGTGGAGGCGGAAGACTTCACAAAGTTGCCGGCCGATGCGATGGACCGGGTTGAGAGCGGTCATCGGTTCCTGGAAAATCACGCCGATCTCGCCGCCGCGGATTTTGCGCATGGCACGCTCCGGGGCGTGGATCAGGTCGTGATGTTGGAAGTGGATGTTGCCGCCCAGGATCTTGCCGGACGGCTGCGGGAGCAGGCCGACGATGGACATGGCGGTGACGCTTTTTCCACAGCCGGATTCGCCGACGATACCGACGGTTTTACCTTCCGGGACATTGAACGACACCTGGTCGACGGCGCGCAGGAGTCCGCGCTCGGTCTCGAACGAGACGATGAGCTTGTCGACTTCCAAGATGTTTTGCACGGCTTCGGTCATTCGCTGATAGCAGGGGGCTCGGGGCTGGGAATCTCCGGTGGGGTTTCCCGATAGATGTCGATGACGCGGTTGACCTCCGGGAAAGTTTTGCCGCTGCGGCGGGCTTCCATGGTTTCCTCCAACACGTCTTGGTCGATCCAGTAGGCAAAGCCTTCGTGCGGCTCGTAAACCATCGCGGGGCTGAAGCGGGTGAGCTCGGAGTCGGGCCACTTCACCCAGCGCCAATAGCCGACGCGTTGGAATTCGGAGACGTATCCGGGGACGAAAATTGCCTCGTCGTGCATGATGTGTTGGAGCTTCCACGAGGCGTCGCGGAGTTCTTCCTCCGTCCTCGCGTTGCGGGCTTTGTCGACCAGGATGTCGGTGTCGGGGCGGCTCCAGAGAAAAAAGTTGTTCGTCTGCGGCTTGGGATTGCCCTTGTCGTCGAAGGCGGCGGAGGAATGGAGGAATTGATAAAAATCCGGCGTTGGTGGATTGGTGTTCCAACCGGAAAACTGCATTTCATGCTGCTTCTGCATGATCTTCTTGTAATAAACCGTGCTTTCAAGGCCATCGAGCCGGAGTTCGAAGCCGGTAGCTTTCGCCTCTTCGCGAAGAACCGCAAAGATGCGGTCACTGATCGGATTCGAGGGATAGGAAACGGCGACCGATAGACGTGTGCCGTCCGCCTTGGTGAGAATCCCATCCGCGCCTTCCTGGGTGAAACCGGCTTCGCGGAAGGCGGTTCTCGCCAGTTCGATGGAGTAGGGACGCGCGCGGATCGATGGATCACTGAAGATGTCGTAGCCTTCGTTGAACGCGTTCAAACGAGAGAAATCGCCGCGGAAAAGGACGTCGATGACTTTCTGCCAGTGGATGGCATGCTGGATGCCGATGCGGACGTTGCGGTCGTCGAGCGGCGGGCGGGTGACATTCAGATAGAGGCCGCGCGGGATTTTCGGATAGCGGTTATAGAACGTGACGCGGTCGATGTAGCCGTCATACACCGGCGGAATTTCGGATTTCTCATACCACAGCTCCGGTCGGGTGAGCAGGAAGGTGTCGAACTCGGCGGAACGGAACAGCTCGAAGGCTTTCGATTCATCGCGGACTAACACCGTGACCATTTTATCGACGTTGAAACGGTGTTTGAAATATTTCTGGTCCTTGGCCCACCAGTTTTTGACGCGGCTCTGGGTGATGGAAACGCCTTTGACGAGATCGCCGGGGCGGACTTCGTAAGCGCCGGTGGTGGGCGGGAAAAGCCATTGATAGCGCTCGGCGTAATCGGGTCCGTAGTTGGCGTAGAATCCGGGATGGGCGGGCGGGACGGCTCCGGCAGCAGCGGCGGCGTAGATCTGCGCTTCGGGCAGAGTGATGGCGAGCATGTCATCCCCGTAGGTGGCCATGCGAGCGTAGGTCTCGCGGAAGAATTGTTTGGCGTAGGGATTCACGACGTTGTCGGAAACGCGGATGTAGAGGCCGACGAGGAAATCGCGGGATTTCACCCGGACGCCGTCGGAGTAGGTCGCCTCGGGGTGGATTTTCATGAAGACGGTGCGGCCATCGGCGGTGATCGCCCACTCGCTGGCGACGCCGGGGATTTCCTTCATCGTGGCGGGATGCAGCGTGACGAGTGGCAGCTCGATGTTGTCGTAGAGGTCGCCGCGGAAGCTGTTATTCGAGTTCGGGCCGAAGGGGCGGATGGTCGGCGGGAAGTCGAGTCCGGGGAAATGCCGGCGCAGCACGCCGCCCTTTTTCGCGGCGGGATCGCCGATTTCCGGCTGGTCCAAGCCGTTTTGCCAGACGAGATCCGTGGGGACATCCCCGGGAGTTTTGAACTGGATGTAATCGCCGAGTGACAGACGGAACTGCCATTTCGCCAGCTCCCGCTGGAGGGACGCCGCTTGGATTTCCAACGTCGCTTTCGCATCACCTTCTGCAGTGGCGAGAGCGGCGGTGTTTTTCCCGATGGCTTCCTGCGCGGCTTTTTCCTGGCCAACAAGCCAGCTCTGGATGTGGCGGTTGTAAACCGGGACGAACTCGTCGAAGCCGAAACTGCGTTTCACCTCGGTCGTCTCACGCCGGCAGCCTGCGAACAGGCCGAGGCAGGCGGTGAGAATCACGAACTGGTAGAAACGGCGCATCAGCGGTAATAGGTGAATTTTTTAGGATCCAACGCCTCGCGCACGGCCTCACCAACGAAGGTGATGAGGACCAGAAGCCCGACCAGGCAGACGAAGGTGGAGGTGACGAGCCACGGAGCGGATAGATTGGCGAGCCCGTCGTTGAGGAGGCGGCCCCAGGACGCGTATTCCGGCGGCAGGCCGAACCCGAGGTAGTCGAGCGCGGTGAGCGAGAAGATCAGCCCGGACATCGAGAACGGAACCAGCGTCACGATGATGGCGATGGTGTTAGGCAGCAGGTGGTTGAAAATGATCCGCGGCGTGCCGGCGCCGAGCACGCGGGCGGCGGCGATGTAGTCGCGCGCCTTGTCGCGGTAGGCGGCGGTGCGCATCAGCGAGGCGATGCCCATCCAGCCGAAGACGATCAGGATGGCGAGGATAATGCCGAGTCCCTTGTATTTTTCCGGCACCATGCTGGAAAGGATGATGATGACGAACAGGAACGGAATGTTGGAAAAGATTTCGATGAGCCGGTCAGCGACGATGTCGAACCAGCCGCCGAAGTAGCCCATGAGCATGCCAATGGTGATGCCGACCAGATAGACGACAGGCAGGAAAATCAGCGCGGCCTTGAGGTTCACCTGGAGGCCGCCGTAGAGGTAGGCCACGAGGTCGTAGCCTTGCGAGGTCGTGCCCAACCAGTTGCCGGTCTCGGGCAATGGCGGGGCCGGGTGGTATTTCACCGCGCGGATGTCACTGGATTTGTTGGCGAGAAAATCCTCCTTTGCGCCGGGGCCGGTGTATTTTTCAGAGGTGAGTTCGCCTTCGCGGTATTCCGCGCTGTAGACTGGCGTTCCGGCCTCGTCCCAGCCATCGACCGGACCGCTGAGAAGCCCGCGCCGCAGGGTGTAACGGAGGTGCATGCGGGCGTCGTCGATGTCGTAGTATTTCGCAGCGAGGCCGAAGTAGGGTTTGTCGCCCCGGCCTTCATGATAGGTCCTGCCGCGCTTTTCCATCGACCGCGAGCGCGGGGCGAGCGTGTCGCCGGTAGGATCGTAAGGGACGAGCGGCAGGATGACGCGGCCCTTGCCGGCGGCTTTGAAATCGCGCTTCAGGTCCCGGTAGTTCGCGGGAGCTTCGGCGCGGGCCCCTTCGATGCCGAAGTCCTTGTTTTTGAGATCGCCGGGGAGAAACGCCGGGAAGCGCCATTTGCCGTCCTGCTCGACGGCGAGCGCGCGTTTTCCGACGACGACCTGGTCGAGCGCGGCGAGGCCGAATAGCCCTAGCAGGATGAGCAGCGAGTAGTAGCCGCGCTTGATTTCGCGGAAGCGCCGGACGCGGCGGACGGTCACCGGATTCGGCGGCCCGCTGGTGAACGAGCGGACGATCATCGTCAGTCCTGCCAGGATGAGCAGCCCGGCAGCCAGCCAGCCGAACCATGGGAGATCGCCCGATTTGAGCCATGGCACCTGCCGGCTCGTTTCGAAAAACCATCGCGCAGTGGGCAAGGCGATGCCCTTGAGCTCGCCGACGACCGCGAGGACGCCGAGGAGGGTTAGAAAAGCTCCGGTGATCCGCCTCATGCTACTCGAATTTGATGCGCGGATCGACCAGCGCGACAGTGAGATCCGAAATGACATTCCCCACCAGTGTGAGCAATGCGGCGATGGTGAGGGTTCCCATGATGACAGGCACGTCGCGCTCGACAACCGACTGGAATTGCAGCAGCCCGAAGCCCTGGATGTCGAACACGCGCTCGATCAACATCGATCCGCTCACGAAAATGGTGATCAACCCGCCGAGGCTCGTCGCGACCGGGATCATCGAATTCCGGAACGCATGCCCGAAGACCGCGCCGCGGAAACTGGCACCCTTGGCGACGGCGGTGCGCACGTAGTCGGCGGCGAGATTGTCCATCAGATTGTTCTTTACCAGCATCGTCAGCATCGCGAAGCCGCCGACGATGTAACAGGTGAGCGGCAGCACGGTGTGATGCGCGAGGTCCTTGATCTGGTCCCAGCGGTTCATTTCGCCGAAGTCCGCGCTGGTCAGGCCGAAGAGCGGGAAAAGATTTGCCCGAGCTCCGAGGTGGACGAGCAGGATGGCGCCGAGCGCGAATCCGGGGATCGAGTAGCCGAGGAAAATGAGCACCGAGCTCGCGGAATCGATGAAAGTCCGGTGTTTCAGCGCTTTTAAAACCCCCAGCGGCAGACAGACGGCATAGGTGATGAGCGCGGTGAGCAGCCCGAAATAGACGGCGATGGGCATGCGGCTGGCGATCATGTCCACGACGGGATCACCGTAGACCATCGAGCGCCCGAGGTTGCCCTGGAGCATGCCGGAGAAGCTAGATTTGAACACGACGACCCGGTCGCGATAGGCGGGCTTTTCAGTGGTGCCGGAATTCCGGCGGAGGTAGCGCTCCTGGCGGTCGGCCTCGGTTTCGTAGCGGATTCTCCAGTTCTCATCCGCGACGGGCTTGCCGGTTTCCGAAAAAACGGCGGATACGACTTTGCCGTTCTCCCGCTTGACGTGGACGAGCCGGCCGTCGCCTTTCAAAACGAGTAGCGCGGTGGTTTTTCCGTCAATCGAGCCGCCGATCGTTTCGTCCGACTGGATGTCGAACTCGCCCTTCGAGATCTGGACTTCCCGGGGGAAAATCCCGAGCCACTGGCCGTAGGCGGTCAGCGTGTTTTTATCGAGGCCGTAATCTTCCTCGAGCTCTTCGAGTTGCTCGTCGCTGAGCCCGCCCTTGGAGCTGGCGGAGGCGCCCTTGCCCTTTCCGCCTTCTGCCGCTTGCTGGAGCATCCGGTCGATCGGGCCACCCGGAACAAACCGGGTGATGGTGAAAACCAGCAGCGTGATCCCGATCAAAGTCGGCGGAATCAGCAGCAGGCGGCGGAGGAAGTAGCTTTTCACAAGATTGTCGCCCGAGTATTTAAACGCAGGGAAGGAGGTTGCAAGTCCCGACCGGGCGCGAGGTGGTGTCGATTTCCCAAAATTTGGCCTGCATTGCGCGTCGTGTCCGTCATCCTCCGCCCCGTGATGCTCCGCTGTTTGCTGTTGATCTCAGCCCCTGTCTGTTTGCTGTTCTCCTCCTGCCAGAAGGAAACCCAGGTCGAGAAGGCGAACCGGGAGGGCATCCTGCTGGTCGGAAATTCCGCGGAACCGAAGGCACTGGACCACCAGCTGGTGACCGGGGTGATCGAGAGCAAGATCATCACCTCCCTGTTCGAAGGCCTGGTCGCGGATCATCCGTCGCAGGACGACGCGGCCCCGCCCGGCGCGGCGGCTTCCTGGACGCACAATGCCGAGATGACCGAGTGGACGTTCAATCTCCAGCCGGAGGGGAAATGGTCGGATGGCGCGCCGGTGACGGCGCATGATTTCGTATTCGCTTACAACCGGCTGCTGCACCCGGATTTCGCCGGACCGTATGCGGAAATGCTCTATTTCATCGTGAATGCGGAGGACTACAACAAAGGGAAAATCGCCGATTTCTCCCAAGTCGGCGTGACCGCGGTGGATGACTTCACGCTGCGGGTGAAACTACGCGAACCGGTGCCCTACCTGCCATCGCTCACCCGCCACTACACGTGGTTTCCCGTGCCGCGCCACGTGGTGCTTCAACATGGGAAGATGACCGAGCGTTTTACGAAGTGGAGCACGCTGGACCACTTGGTCGGCAACGGGCCGTTCAAAATCAAGCATTGGCGGTTCCATGACTTCATCGAGGTCACGCGCAATCCTTTCTACTGGAATGCCGCCGCCGTCGGGCTGAACGGTATCCGCTTTTTTCCGATCGAGAACCCCTACACCGAGACCCGCGCGTTCCTCTCCGGCCAGCTCCACACCACCTATCAGCTCCCGTCCGACCTGATCCGCACCGTGAAGGAAAACGACCGGCAATACCTCCGCCAGGAACCCTACGTCGGCACCACCTTCATCCGCCTGAACACCACCCGCCCCGCACTATCCGATCCGCGGGTCCGGCAGGCGCTCTCGCTCACGATGGACCGGCAGCAAATCTGCGAGCACATCATGGAGGGCTTCATGCCCACCGTCTCGCTGACCCCGAAAATGGGAGCCTACACGCCCGAGCCGAAACTTTCCTTCAACCCGGAAAAAGCCCGCGCCCTGCTCGCCGAGGCCGGTTTTCCGAATGGCGATGGTTTTCCGATCTTCTCCCTGATGATCGCCCGCCCTTCCGCCCGTGCCAGCGCCGAGGCGGTGCAAGCGATGTGGAAACAGCACCTCAACATCCGCGTCAACATCCAGAACCGCGACTGGGGCTCCTACGTCAGCGCCCAGCAATCGCTGAATTTCGACATGGCCTCCGCCGGTTGGATCGGCGACTACCTCGATCCCACGACCTTCCTCAACATGTGGACCGCCGGAAACGGAAATAACAACACCGGTTGGAGCGACCCGCGCTATGAAGCACTGCTACGCGAGGCCGCGCTTAAGGCCGACCCTGCCGAGCGTTTCGCCCTCTTCCGCCAAGCGGAGGCGATTTTGATGGACGCGCTGCCGATCCTGCCGATCTCCCACTACACCCGCAACTATCTGCTGCGGCCCGAGGTGAAGGGCTGGCATCCACTGCTGCTCGACAACCACTCGTGGGAAGCCATCCGCCTCGAACGCTGAAATCTCATCTGATCCATGTTCGTCAACCTCACCCAACGCTTTTTCCAGGGAATCCTCGTGCTCTTCGTGCTTTTCACGGTCACTTTTTTCCTGATCAAGGCGCTCCCCGGTGGCCCTTTCAAATCCGCTGAAAAGGCGATTCCCGAGCACATCCGGGCAAAAATCGAGGCCTACTACGGACTCGATCAACCGGTGCAGGTCCAGTATTTCCGGCTGCTTAAGAACTACTCCCAACGCGATCCCGGCCTCAGTCTGCGGCTCGAAGGACGCGAGGTGACGGAAATCATTTCCCAGGCATTTCCCGTCTCTTTGCGGCTGGGTCTCGCTGCGATGCTCATCGCCATTTGCATCGGTATCCCGCTAGGTGTGATCGCCGCATGGAAGAAAAACACGTTGCTGGATTACTCCGCTATGGCCGTGGCAATGATCGGTATCTGCATCCCCGCCTTCGTGATCGGGCCCTTGCTAGCAGACCAGTTCGGCCGCCGGATGAACCTTTTGCCGGCGATGGGTTGGGATCCCACCGAGCCCTCTTCATGGATCCTGCCCGCCGTGACGCTCGGATTAGCGACCGCCGCCTACCTTTCCCGTCTCACCCGCGCCGGGATGTTGGAAATCCTCAGCCAGGACTACATCCGCACCGCCAAAGCCAAGGGCGTCGGTAGTTTCCGGATGCTCGTCCGCCACAGCCTGCGCGGCGGCATCATCCCGGCCGTCGCCTTCATCGGGCCCGCCTTCGCAGCGATCATTTCCGGCTCCGTCGTCATCGAAAGCATCTTTGCCATGCCCGGCCTCGGCCTGCATTTCATCAAAGCCATTGAGGTCGGCGATGCTCCAGTCATCCTTGGCATCGTCATGCTCTACGGCACCCTCATCATCATCGCCAACTTCCTCACCGACCTCCTCGGCCTCTGGCTCAATCCACGGCTAAGAGGAAGTTGAGAGTTGAGAGTTGATGGTTGAGAGACAGAAAAACCATTAGCTCCTCCATTCTTTTCTGACTCTTTCTCTCAACTCTCAACCATCAACTCTCAACCTCTTCATGGACAAAGGCAGCTCCCTCTGGCAAGACGCCGCCCACCGGCTTTCCCGCAACCGCGCGGCGATGGTCAGCGTGGTCGCGTTGTTCCTAATCATCGCCGTCTGCCTCATTCTGCCGGCCATCCCCGGACTGATCCTGGATCCGGATCTCCAGAACCTGCCCGCCAAAAACCTCGGCCCGTCCGAAGCCCATTGGTTCGGCACCGACCACCTCGGCCGAGACATCCTCTCGCGGGTTCTATCCGGCGGGCGGATTTCCATCGCCGTCGGTCTCATCACCACGCTCGTCTCTGTGACCATCGGTGTCTGTTGGGGCGCTCTCTCCGGATACGCCGGGGGAAAAACCGACGCGGTCATGATGCGCATCGTCGATATCCTCTATGCGCTTCCTTTCCTCATCGTCGTGATCCTCTTGGGAAAAACCCTCGAACCACTCACCACCGAACTCACCACCCTCGTCGTCGGCTGGCTCAATCCGGCCGGCAGCGACAGCGCCTCCATCAACAAAACCACCGCCTGGGTCGAGCCCATCACCACGCTTGTGCCCTTGTTCATCGCCATCGGCACGCTGTCGTGGTTGACCGTTTCCCGCATCGTCCGCGCGCAGGTGCAGAGCGTCGCCAAGCAGGATTTCGTCGAAGCCGCGCGTTCGCTCGGGCTCGGGCATTTCCGCATCCTGTTCCGCCACATTCTTCCTAACACGCTCGGCCCCATCATCGTTTACACCACCCTCACCATCCCCGGCGTCATGCTGCTGGAAGCCACGCTCTCCTTCCTCGGCCTCGGCGTGAAACCACCCTACAGCTCTTGGGGCATCCTCATCGACGAAGGTGCCAACCGCATGCTCTCCAACCCGTGGCTGCTCTTTTTCCCCACCCTCTTCTTCGCCACCACCCTCTTCTCCCTGAATTTCCTCGGGGACGGACTTCGCGACGCGCTGGATCCGAAGTCGGCGAAGGATTGATCCCCCGGGACCGCGAGATTTCAAATCGCTCTTGAGAAAGGCCGGTCAAAGAGAAGCGGCGTGCGCCTCGTAACCTTTGGCGTTTCTTTCGCTGGCGAGTCTGGAGACTCGCGGTCTGGCATGGGCGGCTGCGTGAGATTTCCTCCTCGCCAATTTTCGTCTGCGAAGCGATGATCCCTTCGTCCCGCCACGCCATGAAGCCAGATTCCCAACCCTTCAAACCGGACCCTTCCCTGGCGGAAGTGTGGGATAATCCAGCGATGACGGAGTTCAAACGCCAGGAGGCGGAAGAACGGGTGGCTTTCGCCCAATCCCTCACTCAGGAAGAATGGCGCGCCGCCATGGAAAATTGCAGGCTTCCGGACGAACCGATCAAGCTGGCACCCAAGCAGCGCCGCCGGTTTCCTTTCAAACCGGTCCAGCTTCCCTGGTGACATGCAGGCGTCCGTCAAAAAACCGTTCTGCCTCGCCGACTTTAGTCCTTTTCTCCAAATTCTAACCGAGGAAGAGGACGACTCGGTTCTTATCGGTGGAATGGCGGTTTCCGCTTGGGCGGATCTTCATTTGGAGACCACGGAAAGAGATTTCTTCGATCTGCCGATTTACAGCAAGGACGTGGATCTGCGGGGGCAGAAAGTAACCTCGGCGCTTTTGGCGGAAAAAATGGTGGGAGCTGGCGCTGAAATCCGGGGAAGGGCTTCCGCGACCCGCAAGAACGCGCCGCACATGGGGCGGGTGTTTGCGGTCTCGCTTCTTTGGCGGGGCGAGACGACTTCCATCGAGGTGCTTGAGCGATTGCCGGGGCTCGATTCAGGAATCGACGATTTTCCCTTGGGTACCGCCATCGCCACCCGTGGCGGTCTGACCTTGCTCGACCCCTGCTCGCTATTCATCTGCAAGCTGCACGCCGCCAATACCCGGCCCGGGGGAGAGGCTGGAAATGACGTGAAGCATCTCGCCATTCTCGCGTGCGTCATCCCGCGGTTTCTCGAAAAACTACGTTCCACCCCGGTGGCGGAGTATGATGGGAAGGAAGACGCCAGCCGCCTGCTCCGGCAGATCGAGGCCTGTGAGGCAGGGCAACATCCGTTTCGGGTGCCCTTGTCTGCGGAGGAAATTTCCACGCTTTGTGAAGCACTGCGCCGGCATTTGGATTGATCTCCCCGGGACCGCGAGTTTTCAACTCGCTCTTGAGAAAGGCCGGTCAAAGAGAAGCGGTGGCCTCGTAGTCTTTGGCGGTTTTTTCGCTAGCGAGACAGGAGACTCGCGGTCCGGCAATTTCCTCACCAGCTCACGGCGACTTCGGCGATACGGCCGCTCTTGTCGTCGTATTTGAGGAGGCCGTGTTCGACGGCGTATTCGTGGACGCACTTGGTGACTTTCACGTCGTAGGCGCAGTATTCGGCGATTTTTCGCAGCGGCTCAAATTCACCCGACTTCTTGTGTTCCTGCCACCAGCGCAGCGCGTCGAGCCCGTCCGCGGTCTTGCCGGTGCCAAGGGTGGCGGAGGCCACGGAATCCAGCTTGAGGCGGAAACCAACGATTTTTTCGAGCTCGAGCATCATGTCGAGGTTGATCGTCTGCTCGGCGAGCGTGTGGAAAACGTAAGGCTGGAGCACGGGGTAATCGAACTGCATGTGGTTCCAGCCGACGACGAGGTCCGCGCGGACGAGCTCTTCGCCGAGTTTCTCCATCTCGTTTTCCGCGTAAATCTCGTAGGTGCCGCGGGCGGTGCTGTAGGTGACGCCAACGGACACCTGCATCTTGTCCTTGTGCGCGAATCCCCCGACGTCGCCGAAGCTGCGCTGCGTTTCCAAATCAAAATAGACGATGTTTTTCCCGGCCACTGGATTTTTGTAGCGGGCGGGACGGGTGACCAGCAAGCGCGATGTATCCACCTGAGAGCCGATGCCATCCAGCGGCTTCCTGAAGATGCTTTCTGATGGCGCTTTGCCTCCGGTTTGGATTTGGTGAAGCGGTGACGAGGCGATTCTCCAAGGCGCTCCTGCTGCTTTCCGGCTGGATGGCGGCAGGTTGGATTTTCTGGAAAGGCGAAACCGCGTTCCAGAAGTCCCCGGCCCTGCCTGAGCGCGTGACGGAGGATTCCGTGCCGGTGGTTCCCGTTGAGACAGCGCCTGCGGTTTCACCTTTCGAGGAGGCGTTCGTGAAATGGGAGGGTAGGCCGGAACTGCGCTCCGCGTTGACGGCGCTGGTGCTGCTGGACGAGGAAGGCCACATCGTTTTCTCCTCCGCGCTGGGGGAAACTGCGCTGTGCCCGGCGTCCGCGTTGAAAATCCTGACGACCGGAGCCGCGTTCGGGATGCTGGGTCCGGAGTTCCGTTTCGAAACCCGGTTGATCCAACAGCCGGACGGAAACCTCGCCCTCGTGGGCGGCGGCGATCCCACGCTGGACACCGCCGATTTGGACGAACTCGCGGCCGCCGCGATCCAGAACGGGCTGAAGGAGGTGAGCGGCGACTTGGTGGCGGATACCACGGCTTTCACTCAGCCGCCGGTCAACGATCACTGGAACTGGGGCGACATCGGCAATGCCTATGGTGCCGGAGCGTTCGGCCTCAACATCGGACGCAACCGGTTGACGGTGAGTTTCCAACCCGGCGAAAAACCGGGGAATCCGGCGAAGTTCCTCCAAGGCGGCCCGGTCGCCGCAGGCACCCGCTGGGTCAACGAGGTCACCACCGGCATGCCCGGCAGCGGCGATGGCGTGACCCTTTATTCCGTACCGTTCGGGCGCGTGATCTCCCTGGTGGGAACCGTGCCGGCGGGTGGCGACTTCACCGTCGGGGGTGCGATTCCCGATCCTCCGGCGCTTGCCGTGGAGGAGCTGCGTGCCGCCCTGATTCGCGGCGGGGTGAAATTTTCCGGGAAACCCGTCCCGCGCAAGGGCGAGGCGGTCGTCCTGGGCATCCATAGTTCCGCGGCGCTTCCGGAAATCATCGATCACCTCCATAAGGTCAGCGACAACCTCGAAGCCCAGTGTCTGTTCCTGACACTGGGGAACGTCTCGAATACCGATCCCGCCACCGCCGTCCGACAGCATTGGGAAGAAGCCGGTGTGACGTTCGAGGGGCTGAGGCTCGTTGACGGCAGCGGCCTGGCCCGCGCCAACATGATCCGGCCGCTCGACCTGGCGCGCGTCAACTTCGCCGCCCGCCACGGACCGCATGGCGAACGCTTTTTCCAAAGCCTCAACTCCTCGCTCGACGGTCACGCCCGGGCCAAGCTCGGCTCCATGTCCGGCGTCAAGACCGACACCGGCTTCCTCCGAACGAACGACGGCCGCGAGTTCACTTTCGCCCTGATGGCGAACGGCCTCGATCCCGGGCTGGGTTTCTGGCCGCTGCGCACGGAGCTGCTCGAAGCGATCCGGAACGCCGAGTGAGACGGATTTTTCAGATATTGGAGAGCCGGCCGGTGCTGTCGCCGAAGCGGTCGAGTGCGGGCACGCCCATCTGGTCGAGCATGCTCAGGTAGAGATTGCACATCGGCACCGAGTTCGCGTCGACGTGGCGGCCAGGATTGAGGGCGCCGCCGCCGTTTCCGGCGATTACGACGGGCAGGTTGGTGTGCGTGTGGCGGTTGCCGTCCGCGCAACCGCTGCCGTAGACGATCATCGAGTTGTGGAGGATCGAGTTTCCGTCCGAGTCTTGTTTGGAATCGAGCAGGGAGAGGAATTCCGCGAATCGCTCGGCGTAGAAACGGTCGATTTGAGCGACTTTCTGGATGAGGTCCGTCTGGCCTTGGTGATGGGAAAGCACGTGGTGGCCCTCGGCGATGTCGATTTCGGGGAAGGATTTGTTACTGCCGTCGTGGGCGAGCAGCAGGGTGGAAATGCGGGTGGAGTCGGTCTCGAAGGCGAGCGCGAGCATCTGGAACATCAGCCGGATGTATTCGCTGTGCACGGCCGGGATGCCGTCGGGCGACGGCATGGCGGGGTCCGGAATATTGGTGAATCCCTCGGCGGCGACGATGCGCTGCTCGATCTCGCGGACGCCGGTCAGGTATTCGTCCATCTTCGCCTTGTCGCGGTGGGTGAGCTGGGATTGCACGGTCTTCGCGTCGTCCATGACGAAATCGAGGATCGAGCGTTGCTGGGCGCGGCGCTGGACGAGGCTGGCCCCGCGCTCGCCGTGGGCACCGGCTCCGAAAAGGCGCTCGAAGACGAGCCGTGGATTGGATTCCGGCGCGAGCGGGGAAGTCGGAGTGCGCCAGGCGAGATTGGATTCGTAAGCGCAGGAGTAACCGGAATCGCAGTTGCCAGCCTTGCGGTGCGGGTCGGTGGAGAGCTCTAACGAAGCGAAGCGAGTGCTCTGCCCGACCGCCTGCGCGGCGATCTGGTCGATAGAAACGCCAGCGTAGATGTCGCTGCCGGCGGTTTTTTTCACACGCACGCCGGTGAGGAAGGTGCCGTTCGCGCGGGCGTGGTCGCCGGCCCCGTCGTTTCCAGCCTCGGCGTTCACGTGATCCAGTCCGGAGACGACCTGCACGCGGTGGCGCATCGCTTCGAGCGGCGTGAGCGTGTTTCCGAACTTGAAATCCTTGCCCGTTCCGGTGGGTGCCCATTGGTTTTGGATCGCGCCGTTAGGGAAATAGAGGAAGGCCATCCGCAACGGCGCGCCGGTGGCAGTGGTGGCCGCCGCGGTGCGGGCGGCGGCGGCGAGCGCGCGCGGCGTGAAGGCTTCGAACGCGGGCAGGGCGAGGCAGGCTCCGATGCCACGGAGAAATCGGCGGCGGTTGGTGGCGGATGGATTCATGGGAGTGTGCGTTGACGTTTTTGAAAAGCGGGGGACTCGATGATCCCGGTGATGAGGCTGGAAATTTTCCCGTCGGTTTGGTCGAGCTTGGCGACGATGGCATCCATGGTGGTGATGTCGCAGGGCTGCGGACCGCGGCCGAGTGCGTAGGTGAGGAGCTTCTCGGTGATGCAGTGATAGAAATCCTGGCGGCGCGCGGTGACGAGCACCTGCTTGAGCTCGCGCACGTCGGCAAATTTTTCACCGGTGATCAGCTGGCCGGCGGCGGATTCGAGCGGAAGGCCCTGGTCCTTGTCGCGCCACGAGCCCATCGCGTTGAAATTTTCCAGAGCGAGGCCTAGCGGATCCATCCGGTTGTGGCAGGACGAGCAGAGCGGCTGTTCGCGGTGCAGGGCGAGCGCGTCGCGGAGAGTTAGATTTCCGCCGTCGGCCTTTTTCTCGGAGGCTTCGAGCGATGGGATGTTGGGCGGAGCCGGTGGCGGCGGGGTGCCGAGGATGTTGTCGAGGATGAAGAGCCCGCGCTTCACTGGCGAGGTGCGGGTGGGATTGGAAGTGACGGCGAGCACGCTGCCCATGGTGATGAGGCCGCCGCGCGGGCTGTCGGGCGGGAGCTTGACGAGGCGCATCTCGCGGCCCTGCACCCCGGGCACGCCGTAGTGGTTGGCGAGCTCCTCGTTGAGGAAGGTGGAGTCGTTTTCTACAAGCTTCAGGATGCTGAGGTTCTCCCGCAGGACGTGGCGGAAGAGCATTTCCGCCTCGCGCCGCATGGCCGTGCGCAGCGATCCGCCGAACTCGATGCGCCGGCCGTTGCGGCGGAATTTCGCGCGGAGTTCCTCCATTTCCCCTCGCAAGGCATCCTGCTTCGCCTGGTCTCCGGCCTTCTCTGCCTCGCCGATGGCCTGACGCAGTTTCTGGAATCTTTCAAACCGCTCGCGCAAGTCCTTTTCCTGGCCGAGGTCGCGAGCTTGCACGACCCGAGCGTCGATGGTGACGCTCTCGACGTCGCGCGTCTGGAGCCATTGGCCGGCGAAGTTGGAAACAAGTTGGTCGGAGCGCTCGTCCTTGAGCATGCGGTCGATCTGGGCGGGGAGGTTTTTCCGCAGCTCGCCGCGTGCCGCAAGTTGATAGAGCGTGTCGTCCGGCATGGTGGACCAGAGGAAATAGGACAGCCGGGACGCCAGCGCGAACTCGTCGAGCAGCGGATGCCGTGCGGGATCGTTTTCCTCCAGCGCATCTTCCATGCGGAAGAGAAACCGCGGCGATGCGAGCACCGCGGTGATGGCCTTGCCGACGCCGCGCTCGAAGCTGCCACCCGGAGCCGCGGCCGAGGCCATGGCGAAATCAGCAAGCCGCGTGACCGTGGCTTCATCGACAGGGCGGCGGAACGCGCGGGTGGCGAATCGGCGGAGAATTTCCGCCGCATACTCGGTCTGCCCGGCGGTGTCTTGCGGCACCTCGTCGCGGGGGAAAAAGCGGTGATAGTTTTTCGGGCGGGTTCCGAATTCCGGTTCAAGCGGACCGACAAGCGTGATGCCGCGAAGTTGGAGATCCACGTTCGGCGGGCCCTGGTCGGGGATTTCCGCGGGTTTCTTGTCCTTGCTGACTAACGGATCCAAAGTCAGCCGGACCGGATAGGTGCCGGCGGCCCATTTGATTTCGATGGAGGGATTCACCGGCTGGGAATCCCGCCATTTGAGCTCCTGCCTGGCCACTTCCCTGCCATCGACTGTCCAAGTGAAATTCGCACGCCCGGGATCATAAGCGAAGGTGCCGCGCAGGGTCGCGTCCAACAGAATCCGGTAGGTGCCGGGCTTGGTGATTTTCACCTCTCCCGTCAGATCCGCGGGGTCGTAAAGCGAGAGCCAGCGGTCATCGTCACTGCCGTCGAAGAGCCCGGCGGAAATCGAGCGCTCCGGCGTGATGCGCCCCACCTGAGGCACCGCCTTGGCGACGATGGTTTCCGCCGCCTGCATGTATTTTTCCAACAGCATGGGCGAGGTTGTGAGCGCATCGGCGATGATATCGAAACCATAGCCGGTGTCGTCCGCCGGAAATTCCTCCTCGGCGCGGAATTCCACGCCCATCAGGTCGCGGATCGTGTTGCGGTATTCCACGCGGTTCAGGCGGCGCAAGGTGACTCGGCCGGGATCCGGGTTCTGCGGGTCCAGCTTGAGCGGGCCGCGCTTGATCCAGCTTTCAAGTTTGGAAAATTCCTCCGCACTCATCCGGTCTCTTTTGGGCGGCGGCATCAACCCGCTGCGCACGTTTTTCAACGCGTGGACCCAGAGCTTCGACTGATCCATGAGGACCTGGGTGGAGCCGTAGGTGTCGAAAGTGATCTTGCCTTTATCCTCACCGTCGCCGTGGCATTCGTAGCAGTGGTTTTCCAGAATCGGCAGGATGTCGTTTTCAAATTCCACCTCAGGGCCCGCCGCCGCGCACGCCATGACCGGGCAAGCGGACAGAACCAGCGCCAAGGCGCGGGAAGGAAGGTCCGTTGGGGATAAAAAGCGCATGGATGACTGTGGAGTTTAAGCAGGATTCGACTTGGAACAAGGTCCCTGCGTGGAAGTTCTGTGGGGATAGTCGGGTCCGATACGTGCCTTGAAAAGGCGTTCATGCAGATATCTCCAAACCCGGTTGGAGTAGTGGTGCGGGGAATCTCAGCGCTCGCCGTACTCGAAGGCTCCGAGGTCCGGCGCTTTGCCCGTGAACGGCAGGCCCACCTTCACGCCCTTGTCGACCGCGTCGTTGCCCGCTTTCAGTTTCATGAACGGTACGGAGGGCAAACTTCCATCCGGTTGGCGGGGTGCGGTCAACTCGGCCAGGTCGAGGCTGTGAAAATCTCTATCGGAAAGCCGCAGTTTCATGTCGAAGGAATTGGCCGCCAGTTCGCAGGCGGCGGTGTTGATGTGGGAAACCTCGGTGCGGCCCTTGTAGCCGAGGTTGTTTTTCAAGACGTGGCCGTATCCCGGCACATCGGCGGTGTGCTCCGCATTACGGCCTAGCAGATTGAAGTTGGTGCCATTGAGGTAAGCGGTGTTGTTGATCATGTCGATGCCGCCGGGCTGATGATTGGCATAGAAGCCCGCAGCGCGGTTGCGCACGGCGAGCGATTTGCGGATGACATGGCGCGGAATGACCGCAGGCAAGTTTCCGCCATCGATACCGTAGCCGCCGAGCTTGAAACCGTGACCGTCACCCAGGCTTTTGAAATCCGGGTCGTAGCCGTTGTAAAAAGACCAGCAGTTTTCAATGAGCAGCGGCTCCTGCGTGGTAATCAGGTCGAAGCCGTCGTCACTGTTGAACCAGGCGCGGCAGCCGCGGAAAACATTTCCCACGCTACCCTTCGAGACATGGAACCCGAAGCCGTCGACGTTGCCGCCCTTTTTATTTTCCGAGGTGCAATCGTGGTTGCGGTAGGCGTCAGAATTCAGAACCAGGTTGTGGGACCCCTTCCCCAGCCAGAAGCCGATCGCCTGGCCGTCGTGCATTTGGAGTTGTTCGTAGATGTTGTGGTTGCCTTGGTTGTCGAAGCAGATGGACTGGGTGTGATCGGTGATCGTCACTTGCACCCCTGTCACCGACAGGCCCTTGAGGTGCAGCCAGGAGCCCTCCACATAAAACGCGGTGACGCGGCAGTTCGGGGGTTTCACGTCGGAAAAGTCGAATTCCGGATGTTCGCCGGGAGCGGCGAAGTATTTGATCGGTTTCCCGGGGGCACCGCTTTTGCTGAGGAAAGTCACACAAACACGACCGCTCCGAGTCCGGCCGAACTGGTTCGGACTCATCTTGTAAGTGCCACCGTGGATGAGGACCGTATCGCCGGGACCGACGGATTTTTCCGCCCGCTGGATCGTCGCGAAGGGGGCTGCGGAGGTTCCCGGGTTCTCGTCCTTGCCGAGGACAGACACATGGAACTCCTTGGCCTGCATGGACGGGGCGAGGACACACCATACCAAGAATAATATGGCCTGCTTGAGAGTGGATGAGGTCGTACACATGAAAAGGCGTTCGCTAATATCCAGACGCAAAACTCTTCTGGCAATCCCTTAACCGGGTTAATCCATTCGGGTCAGGTTGACAGCGATCTAACGAGGCGGACCAGCTCGGTGGCCGCGCTGGAAAGCGGCGTATTGCGGCGTTTCATCAGACTGATCGTGCGCTCCGGTGCCGGATCGACGAAGCGGCGGATGGCGACGCCGGGCATCGGGCGCGACCGCACAGCCAGCTCCGGAACGACCGAAATGCCCATCCCGGCCTCCACCATCGCGAGTGCGGTTTCCAGCTGGTCACATTCCATCCGCGGATCGAGCCGGTCCAGCCGGCAGACCTTGAGCGTGCGGTCGGTGAGGCAATGGCCGTCGCGCAGGTGAATCAGGTTTTCCGGTAGAAGCTGCTCGGGCTTGGGGGCTTGCGTCTCGCCGGCAAGCGGGTGCGAAAGCGGAACGACTAACAACAACGGCTCACGGAAAAGCTCCAGCACGTGAAGCGACCAGCGCTTTTGGTCCTGGGGGGTGACGTCGCTCAGGATCGCGAACTCGATCGAACCGTCGACCACCTGCTGGATTAGCCCACTCGTCCGGGCCTCGCGGACCTGCACGTCGATCTTCGGGAACGCCTCGCGGAACGGGGCTAGCAACTTCGGAAGTAGATAGGGCGCGATGGTCGGAATCATTCCGAAAACGAGCGACCCTTCCTTGCTTTCCCGGCGTTTGGCGAAGCGCTCCCGTAGCAACCGTGCCTCCAGAAGAACACGCTCGGCATGTTCCAGCAGGATTTTCCCGGCGGCGGTTGGCTCCACGCCGCGCGGCTTGCGGTGCACGAGGGTTTCCCCGAACTCGTCCTCGAGTGCCCGCAATTGCTGGCTCAGCGAGGGTTGCGCAATCCGGCAATGTTTTGCCGCGGCCGTCAGCGAACCCTCCCGCACGATTGCCGTAAAATACTCAAGCTGCCGCAAATCCATGGCGAACACATCCCATAGGGGATCTCGATGGCAAGTATTGATATCGTAGTCTTTACCGATGGCGCATTTTCGATCATTGCTTCTCGCCAAGATGACTGGTTGTCAGGCATCTTTCGATTTCCTTCACTGCCCCCAACCCGCTCACCGAGAAACCATATGTCCAACGAAACTCCACGCTGCCCCGTCGATCACCCCCCCGCCCCCGAGGCCAAGTGCCCTTTCAACCATGCCCCCAGCACCGGCACGACCATCAAGGATTGGTGGCCCAAGGCGCTGAATGTCGATCTTCTCAACCAGCATTCGTCCAAGTCCGATCCCATGGGCGGCGACTTCGACTACGCCGCGGAATTCAAGAGCCTCGACTATGCCGCGCTCAAGGCCGACCTCGCCGCGCTCATGACCGATTCCCAGGAATGGTGGCCCGCCGACTTCGGCCACTACGGCGGCCTTTTCATCCGCATGGCGTGGCACAGCGCCGGCACCTACCGCACCGGCGACGGGCGTGGCGGCGCGGGCCGTGGGCAACAGCGTTTCGCACCGCTCAACAGCTGGCCGGACAACGTCAGCCTCGACAAGGCCCGCCGCCTGCTCTGGCCGATCAAACAGAAATACGGCCGCAAGATTTCCTGGGCCGACCTTATGATTCTCACCGGCAACGTCGCCCTCGAAACGATGGGCTTCAAAACTTTCGGTTTCGCCGGTGGCCGCGCCGACACCTGGGAGCCGGATCACGATGTCTACTGGGGCCGTGAAACCACCTGGCTCGGCGGCGACAAGCGCTACGCACACGGTTCCGAAGGCGTCGAAAAAGACGGAGGCGTGCTCGTGGCCGATGACAACGCAGACGGCGACATCCACTCGCGCAAACTGGAAAACCCGTTAGCCGCGGTGCAAATGGGCCTGATCTACGTCAACCCCGAAGGCCCGGACGGTAATCCCGATCCCCTCAAGTCCGCCTACGACATCCGCGAAACATTCGCCCGGATGGCGATGAATGACGAGGAAACGGTCGCGCTCATCGCCGGCGGCCACACTTTCGGCAAAACCCACGGCGCAGGTCCGGCGGACAATGTCGGCGATGAGCCTGAAAAAGCCGGCCTCGCGGAACAAGGCTTCGGTTGGAAAAACAGCTTCGGCACTGGAAAAGGCGCGGACACCATCACTAGCGGCCTCGAAGTCACTTGGAGCACCACGCCCACCCAGTGGAGCAACAACTATTTCGAAAACCTCTTCGGTTACGAATGGGAACTAACCAAAAGCCCCGCCGGAGCCCACCAGTGGCGGCCCAAGGACGGTGCGGGCGAAGGCACCGTGCCCCACGCCCACGACGCGAATAAGAAAATCGCGCCCAGCATGCTCACCTCCGACATCGCCCTGCGTGCCGATCCCGCATACGAGAAAATTTCCCGCAATTTCCTCGCGAATCCCGACCAGTTTGCCGACGCCTTCGCCCGCGCTTGGTTCAAGCTCACCCACCGCGACATGGGCCCGCGCGACCGCTATCTCGGCCCTGAAGTTCCAGCAGAAATCCTCATCTGGCAGGATCCCATCCCGGCGGTGAATCACCCGCTCATCGAGGCTGGCGACATGGCCACCCTGAAGGCCAAGGTCCTCGCGTCCGGCCTCGCCGTTTCCGAACTCGTCTCCACCGCCTGGGCCTCCGCCTCCACCTTCCGCGGCTCCGACAAACGCGGCGGTGCCAACGGTGCCCGCATCCGTCTCGCTCCGCAGAAGGATTGGGAAGCCAACCAACCGGCGCAACTCGCGAAGGTGTTAGGCGTGCTCGAAGGGATCCAGGCGGATTTCAACAGCACCACATCCGGTGGGAAAAAAATCTCCCTCGCCGATCTCATCGTGCTCGCCGGGTGCGCAGGCATCGAGCATGCGGTGAAGAATGCCGGGCACACGCTCGCCATCCCGTTCACTCCGGGTCGCATGGACGCCTCGCAGGAGGACACCGATGTCGAATCCTTCGGCTTCCTCGAACCGATCGCCGATGGCTTCCGGAACTATCAGAGAACCCGCTACACCATCCCGGCCGAGGAACTGCTCATCGACAAGGCGCAGCTTCTCACCCTAACCGCCCCGGAAATGGCCGTGCTCACCGGCGGTCTGCGTGTCTTGAAGGCGAACGTCGGTGGCGTCCAGGCCGGAGTCTTCACGAAACAACCTGAAGCCCTAACCAACGACTTCTTCGTGAACCTGCTCGACATGGGCACCGTCTGGAGTCCGCTCTCACCGGACGAACAAGCCTTCGAAGGGCGGGACCGCAGGACCGGCGAACTCAAGTGGACGGCCACTCGTGTCGATCTGTTATTCGGATCGAACTCCGTGCTCCGCGCGCTCGCGGAAGTCTACGCGACCGCTGACTCGCAGCCCAAGTTCATCCACGACTTCATCGCCGCCTGGACCAAGGTGATGAATCTGGACCGCTTCGACCTTGCCTGATTTCCAGCGGGTCGATCCATCCACACGCCCTGGATCTCCAACAGATCCGGGGCGTTTTATTTTCGGAATTTTGAAGAAGCGGGTTCGATCCCGCCTTACCGGAGAGTGACCGGGGGATCGAGGATTTCCCGCATCACGAAGGCACGCCGCACCTCGCGGGGATCGCGCAACCGGCGGCGGATGCTGGTTGGCGTCTGCGCCGATAGCTCGGCGGTGCCTTTCGCCGAGATCCGGGCGCGGGTGGCCGACGCACCGCCGGTGGTGGTGGCCCGGGTTTCCCGGATTTGCCGCAGCCGGTCCGCCAGGTCCCGCTGGTGTTTGAGCGCCTGCGCGGTTTCGATAGCGACAGCCTCATCGTAGCCACTCTCCCGCAGTGGTGGCGGAACGGCTTGGCGGGTGAGTGGCGGAGGGACGGAAGGCATCGGGTCGCGATATTCCTCGTCAGGCGCGAAGACGTCTTCGGGATCATACGTTTCCTCGGTCTCCTGTTTCTGCCGGGCCTTCGCCTCCCACATGCTTTTCAACACGGAGCCAACTCCAAGTGCAATGAGAATGACGATTTGAAAATGCTCGAATATCCAGTTCATAACTGTTGGAGTTGAAGGAAACCAGAAGGCCGGGACCGTTCCGGAAGCCGACTGGAGCGAGATGCTCCTGTGACATTCATCAGGTGCCTTCAGGTTTCGAGATGTTGGTGCGCATCTGGGTGTCTGCCTTGACGTTTTCCATCTTGTAATAATCCATCACCCCGAGGCGGCCGTTGCGAAAGGCTTCGGCAAGGGCGAGCGGCACTTGGGCCTCGGCCTCCACGACCTTGGCTTTCATTTCCGCGACGCGGGCGATCATTTCCTGTTCGAGTGCGACGGCGGCGGCACGACGGATTTCGGCCTGGGCCTGGGCCATGTTTTTGTTCGCCTCGGCTTGGGCTTCCTGGAGCTGGGCGCCGACGTTCTCGCCGACATCCACGTCCGCGATGTCGATGGAAAGGATTTCGAAGGCGGTTCCGACATCCAGACCACGGTGGAGGACGACCTTGGAAATCGAATCCGGTGACTCGAGCACGGTTTTATAACTTTCCGCCGAGCCGATGGTGGTGACGATGCCTTCACCGACGCGGGCGATGATGGTTTCCTCTTTCGCGCCGCCGACGAAGCGGTCGAGATTCGTGCGGACGGTGACGCGTGCACGGACTTTGACCTGGATGCCGTCCTTGGCCACGCCGTCGATGGTGGTGCGTCCGGTGGCGGGGTTCGGGCAATCGATGACTTTGGGATCGACCGAGGTGCGCACAGCTTCGCCTACGCTTTTTCCGGAACCCTTGGTGGCGAGATCGATGGCGCAAGTGCGGTTCCAATCGAGCGTGATCCCCGCCTTATGGGCGGCGATGAGCGCTTGGATGGACGGGATGACATTTCCGCCGGCAAGGAAGTGGGCTTCGATGTCGTTGATGGGGATATCAAGCCCGGCCTTTTTAGCGGTGATCCGCGCATCGACGACCATGCCGTAGGGCACTTGGCGGAGCCGCATCGCGACGAGTTCAGTGAAGCCGACGTAGGTGCCTGCGAGCCACGCCCGGAGCCAGACACTGAAGAATGAAAGGATGATGCCGAATAACAGCAGTCCGAGAATGGCGACGACGACAAGGATGATGGTGGAGATGGTAATAGGCATGGCGGTGGTGCTTCAGTTGGTTTTACGAAGAGAGACAATGAGACGGAAATTGTCCGCGCCGACGATGTCGAGCATGGTTCCGACAGGGATCTGGCCGGATTGGGAAAAAGCTTCGTACCGCTTGCCGTTCACACGGACGTAGCCACTGGGAGACAGCATGGTGAGCGCCTCGGCGGGAAGGCCGACGAGATCCAAGGCTTCCTTCCCTAAAGCCGCGCTCACGCCGGTGATTTCTGCCGTTAAAAACGCGCGCCTGCCGATGGCGGTTTTCGGCAGGATCCGGAATTCGAAATACAACGCGAGTATACCTAACAAGATTGCCACAACGAGCGCAAGGACGCCGCCCCAGAGGCCGTAAGTCGAAAACGCGACGGCACAACCCGCAAACATCAGGAGCCCGCCGATCGCACCGAGGATACCACCGGGAATGATGACTTCCACTGCGATAAAGATCAGGCCGATCAGGAATAGGAGAACAATCACCGTCATGACACCACCTCCACCGTTAGACCAAACTCAGCGAGACCGGTGACCTTGACGGTGGATCCCGCCTCGGCGAAGCCCATGTCGACCCGGGCTTCATAACGTCTGCCACCGATGTCCACCTGACCGCTCGGGAAAAGTGCGGTGGCCGCGATGCCGATTTCTCCGATGAGGGTTTCCCCACCCATCAATGCGCCTATTACTGGAGGTTCTCCGCCGACTGTGGCTTCCAGGACCATGCCGCTCCAGAGCCCGCCTTGAGGCAAGAACCTGAGCAGCGCGAAGAAAAACAAGACTGCCAGCACGATGCCGGACATCACATTGATGAGCGGCTTCACGAAGACATCTCTTGAAATCAAGATCGGTTGGCTCGGCCAGAGATCGGTCATCGACCAAACCAGCGAGCCCAACATGAGGGAGATTCCGGCCAAGCCGATTACGAAGGATCCGGGGAACAACAACAGCTCCACCGCCAGTAGCACCACTCCTAGCAGGAAAAACAGAATCGGCTCGTGACCCGATAGTCCTGCCACGAACTGGCTGAAGAAAACAATGCTCAGCACCACAATCCCTGAAATTCCGAAGATTCCGAATCCTGGTGTTTTGAACTCAATGAACATCAGCAGCAGCCCAATGCCTAATAAAACGGGTGTCACGGCCGTCAGGTATTGCGCGAGTTTCTCGGACCAGGTGATTTCGAGCCGCTCGACCGTGTAGTTGCCCGCGCCGTGCAAACGGTTCAAAAGAGCATCCAGATTCTCAGCGATCCCTGAGCCTAGCAGCGGCAACGGCGGATCTCCGTAGGTTTTCACGGCCTCCTGTGCAGTCAGCGAAAGCAGTTCGCCCTTTTCCTTGATGACCTCGCCGCCGATTTTGAACTCGGAATCGAGGTCGATCATTGCAGAGACCACCTCGCCGCGGTAGCCCTTGCCCTCGGAAATCGAGCGGACACGTGCCTTGAGATAACTGACGATTTTTTCCCGCATGACCGGGTCGATAGCTTCGCCCGTCGCACTCACCGGGGCCGCCGCACCGATCACGGCTCCGGGAGCGAAATAGATTTCATCCGTACCGGCGGAAATCAGTGCACCGGCAGACATCGCCTCGCGGTTGACGTAGGTCACTGTTTTTCCTGGAAATTTCTCCAGCGCCTTGAGCATTTCGAAGGTGACGTCCAGAGATCCACCTGGGGTCTCCATGTCGAGCACGATGGTGTCCACCTTGTTTTCGATGGCCTCCTTGAGGCCCCGGCGGAGGATGTAGAGCTCGGGGTTAGAGATTTGCTCGCGCACCGGGATGACGACCACTTTTGCCGCCAAATTCCTGGATGTCGCGTCATCCGCACGCACAACTCCGGCGGACAGAAGTCCGAGGACGACTGCGACGAGGCTGGGAAAACTCCGAATCACGTCAACAACATGACGGGGAGCCTGCGGCTGCGCAAGCTCCCCGTCGTTGGAAGAATCGGTGGTGTTTCCAATCAAGCCGGCTTGTTGGCACCGGCGTTGCGAATTTGTTCGAAGGTGCCTTCGATGAGCTGTTTGCCTTGCTCGCCGATGTTGTGATAGATGGTGCTCATCGTCTGGATCGTGCTGGCGGCGGGACCGGCGAAGGTGAATTCGCAGTTGGTCACCTCGCACTGGTTCAGAGCGAAGGGTCCGTAGCCGAGAACGACGAAACGGCAGTTGGTGAACTGGCAGGATTCGTATTCGTGGAAATCGAGGACGACCTCCTCGTTGGAAAAGTTATTTTTGCTGATTTTCATGAGATGTTTTGGGGGTTCGTGGATGGGTTGGGAGTGGAGTCAAGCCGCTGGCACGGTCTTGTGCAACACTTTGAAAATTCTTCGTTCAGGCGGGCCTGCTGTCCAACTGAAACACCTGCCCGGAAGTGTCTGGCAGCTGTTCGTGAAGGAACCGGATGAATTTCGCCACCGCATCCGGTGTGTTGAAGCGCCCGAGTACGTGGTCAGCCAGAATTTCCGCCTTGCGATGGGCGGAGACCGTGGACGTCATTCCGGTTTCCACAAAGCCGGGTAAAATAGCGTTCACCCGGACTCCGTGGCGGCCGTTCTTCTGTGCGAGCGATTTTGTCAGCCCGAGTAACGCGGCCTTTGCCGTGGCATACGCCGCTTGTCCGACCGGCGGGTGCAGCGCGGAGTAGCTGGAAATGAAAACGATGTGTCCCCTGCCCCGCCCGATCATCCCCGGCAACACGGCCGCCGCACAGGCTGCAGCGGCCGTGAAATTCACGGAAAAAACCTCATCCCACATCGGCTCGTCCATTCGGGCGAGAGGCGCGTCGCGAATGGTCCCTGCCGCGCAGATAAGCAAATCAGCCGGTACCGAGCCGAGGGCGGATCGGATCAAGCCCGGATCGAGCATGTCGAGCTCTTCCCTGCCCGGCGCGCAAACCTCCCAGTCCGAAGAGCAAAACGCTTGGATGACAGCACGGCCCAAGCCGCCGCGACCTCCTGTGATGACCAAATGATTCACGCGGGCGGATCGTGATCCGGTTTCTCCCACCGCCGCAAGCACCAGCATTTCCAAGAACCCGGGAAGAGGCTGGGAATAACCTGGGTGAGGTTGGGTGGAACTGATTCTGAAAGCTGGAATCTGCGACTCATGCCGATGTCATGCAGCGTCATGCCCATATTGTTCTTCCCGTGGAACGCCTTTGGTGAAGCTGAGGAACAGGTCTTTTCCCGACTTGTTCACAATATTAAGAAGAAGATCTTATAGGTTCAAAAATGAAGAAATCATCAAGAGTAAAGCAAGCAAGGGGCGTGTAATGAAATAGGTCCCAGAAGTCACATGAGACTTCTGGGACCTGTTCGGAGAACATTTGATGCGGGGCTCAGAGCAGCATCAGAGCGGGCTGCTCGATGAGTTTCTTGATCTCGGCAAGGAAAGACGCGCCGACGGCACCATCGATCACCCGGTGGTCGCAGGACAATCCGAGGTTCATGCGCAGTCCGGTTACGATCTGACCGTCCTTGACGACGGGTTTCACGATGGCTGCACCGACAGATAAGATGGCGGCTTGCGGTGGATTGACGATGGCGTCGAAGGATTCGATGCCCCAGGCGCCGAGGTTGGAGACGGTGATGGTGCCACCGTCGAATTCGTCGGGTTTGAGTTTCTTGTCCTTGGCACGCACGGCGAAGTCCTTGACGGCGCGGGAAATGGCCAGCAGCGACTTGGATTCCGCTTGTTTGATCACCGGGGTGACCAGGCCGTCTTCCACGGCGACGGCTACGGAGAGTCCGACGTGTTTGAATTTCACGATGTGGTCTCCGGCGAACGAAGCGTTGACGGCGGGGATGGCTTGGGCGGCGTTGATGACGGCTTTGAGGATGAAGTCGTTGACGGAATACTTGTTGCCGTGAGTGTTCTCAGCTTGGGCGTTCACCTGTTGGCGAAGTGCCATGAGCGGGGCGGCGTCCACTTCGATATGGAGGTAGAAGTGGGGAATCGTTGTTTTTGAAGTCAGCAGGCGCGAGGCGATAATTTTGCGCATCGAGCTCAGTTCGATGCGTTCGTCGCCTTCGCGGGATACCGGGACGATCGCTTGGGCAGCCGGAGCCGCGGCTGGTGCGGGTGCAACGGCCTTGGACTTGATGGATGCGGCGAGCGCGGCGGCGGCGTTGGCCTCGGCGGATGGAGCTGCTGCGGCTTTTTGAGGCGAGCTGGCAGCGGCCTGGACATCGCTTTTGACGATCCGGCCGGCCGGGCCCGAGCCCGTGATGCCGGACAGTTCGACTCCAAGATCCGCCGCGACTTTGCGGGCGAGAGGTGAAGCCTTGAGGCGTTCGCCCGAAGCGGTTGTGGTTGCCTGAACATGAGCGGGAGTGGAGACGGGAGCTGGCGCTGCGGCAGGGGCGACATCGGCGCTGGCTGTAGCTTGAGGGACTGGAGTGGCAACGGAGCCGGAGTCTCCGTCAAGGATGGCGAGAACTCCGCCGATGGGGGCGCGCTCGCCTTCTTGGATTAAAATTTCCGTGATCGTTCCGTCGTCGAACGCTTCCATTTCCATGGTGGCCTTGTCGGTTTCTATTTCTGCGAGGATGTCACCGATTTCGACCGAGTCGCCGACTTTTTTGTGCCATTTGATGAGGGTGCCCTCGGTCATGGTATCCGAGAGTTTTGGCATTTCGATGTTCACTGGCATGATATTGATAGGGAAGTGGAGTCGGAGGGAGAATGGGAAAAAGTCGGCGTAATTCCAGCCTTTTTACCGGGAGAGTTGGAAACAAAAAAGCGCGGGGAGCTTGGAACTCCTCCGCGCATTGAAAATGATCTCAGGTCGAACTCAAGGAGTGACGGTGACCGGACCGAGAGGCAGCGGTTTCATCGTCGGGATGAGACCCAGATTCGGGCTGCCGCTGCCGCCCTGCATGCTGGCCATGCGCATCGTGGACTCGGAAGTGGTGCCGCAGCAGTCCTTCTTCGGGCAGTAAAACCGGGTACACTTGCCGCATGGCACGCGAACGGTGCGGGTAACCGTTCTGTAACGCGGCACTCTCTCTTCGATGGTCTCAACCATTCCGCCCTTGCCACCTTGGCCTGGAGTCACCACTTGCCGGGTCACGACGTCGGAAGCGCAGCAAACTCTCTTCTGGACAGTTTCGGTGCGGGTGCCGGCGTTCATTGAACCCAAACCAAACATCGAACAGCAGGAAGAGAAGCCGAGCGAAACGGCGATGAGGGTGGCAAGGAGAGTGAGGTTTTTCATGGTGGATTGTCGTGGTTAGAAGAGAGTGAAGGTGGTTAATTTACATGCAGCAGCAGGATGTGATGCCAAGTGCGAGAACCGAAATTGTGACGAGTGTGGTGAGTTTTAAAAACATTTACGTGATGCTAGGAACGCATGCCGCCTTGGCAATCAAAAAGACCGTATCGGGTGCAGTATGGAAGGACCGGAAATCCGTGCTGCCGGACCAGTGTGCGGATGGAGGTGAACTACCCGAGAGTCAGGACTTTTTCCACAATCCTTCGAGGATTTGGAAGTTGTTCATGTTCAATGTGTTTCGAGTAAATTGAAGGCGCATCTATCGAACAAACCCGTTTGATAGGACCATCGAGGTAGTCGAACGCATGTTCTTGGATCAGCATCGCGACCATTGCCGAAACTCCACCAAAAGGTTTGGATTCATCGACGAGAACCACGCGGTTGGTTTTCATCACCGTTTTAAGGATCGCATCCACGTCGAGCGGGCGGATGGAGCGGAGGTCGAGAACGTCGCAACTGATGCCATGTTCACTCAGGAGGATTTCAGCAGCTTCGAGTGCTTGGATGACTGAACGGCCATGGGCGATGAGGGAAACATCCGAGCCTTCGCGCTTCAAATCGGCGACTCCGAGCGGGACGACGTGATCGCCATCGGCGGGATCCGGGACCTCGCCGGTGGAGCCGTAGAGCAAGGTGTTTTCCATGAAATAGACCGGATCATTGTCGCGGATGGCGGCTTTGATGAGACCTTTCACGTCGGAAGGAGTCGCAGGAGCGCAAACTTTCAATCCCGGGAAGGCGGCGAACAATCCTTCCGGAATGTGCGAGTGGGTCGCGCCGACGCCGGTGCCGCCGTTGGCCGGGCCGCGGACGACGATGGGGCAGTTGCAGAGACCACCGGACATGTAGCGGACGCAGGCCGCATTGCTGACGAGCTGGTCGAAAGCGACGGAGTGGAACGACCAGAACATCAGTTCCATCACTGGACGCACACCGAGCATGGAGGCACCGATGCCCATGCCGATGAAGCCGGCTTCGGAAATCGGGGTGTCCACGACGCGCTTGTCGCCCCATTTTTCCCAAAGGCCTTGGGTGACTTTGTAGGCACCGTTGTATTGGGCAACCTCTTCGCCCATCAGGACTACGTTCGGGTCGCGGGCGAGTTCTTCATCGAGGCCTTCGCGGAGAGCTTCACGGTAGGTGAGAATGCGTGACATGGAAATTTTCGGAATTGGATTGCGGAAGGTGGATTGAAGGGACCGGATCAGTCGTTGAAGAAATGGTGGCCGATTTTGGAGGCCGGGGTGTTGTTGTCGGTTTCCCAATAAACGTCCGTGCTGATGTCCGCAATGGTCGGGGCGGGGGATTCGTCGGCGAATTTCGCGGAAGCGGCGGCTTCGGATTTCGCCGCATCGTTGATCGATTTGACGAGGTCATCGGTCAACACCCCTTCGGTAAGCAGCTTGCGCTCGAACACCATGATCGGGTCGTGGTTCGTTTTGTAATTCTCGATTTCCTCGGGAGTGCGATATTTTTTGTGGTTCGCGTCCGCCACGCTGTGTCCGTAGTAGCGGTATGTGTCGATTTCCAAAACGGTGGGTTTATGCTCCTTGCGGGCGCGTTCCATGGCGATGTGTGACTTGGCGCGGACTTCGTAAAGATCCGAGCCGTTCACCACGTCCCACTCGATGGCATAGGCTTCCGCGCGTTGGGCGAGGCAGCCGTTGAAAGCAGACGAGCGCTCTTGGGAGGTGCCCATCGAATAGCCGTTGTTTTCGATCACATACACGACCGGGATTCCGAAGAGGGAGGCGATGTTCAGGGATTCGTGGAATGCACCTTGGTTGACCGCGCCGTCACCGAGATAGCACAGGCAGCAACCTTCGCGGCCGAGGTATTTCAATCCGTAGGCGAGTCCGAGACCGAGCGGAGTCTGGCCGGCGACGATGCCGTGGCCGCCCCAGAAATTTTTGTCCGGCGCGAAGAAGTGCATCGAGCCGCCCTTGCCCTTCGAGCAACCGGTTTGTTTGCCATACATTTCAGCCATGCATTCGTTCATGCCCATGCCCACGGCGAGGGCGTGGCCGTGGTCACGATAGGCAGTGATGAAATGGTCGTGCTCACCGCCGAGGGAAATTGTCCCAACCGCGACAGACTCTTGCCCGATGTAGAGGTGGAGGAAACCGGCCATTTTGCCGCCGTTGTAGTATTTCAGCGCAGCCTGTTCGAACCTGCGGATCCGAACCATTTGGGTGTAGAGCTCGATCTTCCGCTGCGGCGTCAGCGATTGATTGATGGGAGAGTTGGCGAAATCAAGTTGGCTGGAGCTGGCACTGGTCATGGGGCGGGGTCGGAGAGGGAATTGGAAAAAGAGCGGAAAGTCTTATCGGGACTTGGCGAGGACGGGCCGGGGAAATGAAATCGAAGGTCTTGGCAGTCGAAGTTGCGCGAGAGCGAAGATGCCGGTGAAGAGCACGTTGGCAGCGGTCAGATTCCGCAGGAACACCCAGGAAGGAAGCGGGCTGCCGACCGGGCCGGACCAGACGGATTGGAAAAGGCCTTCCAAGTTTTTTGCATAGAGGGGATCGGTGATCCAGGCACCACCGCAGGTAACGAGGTGGAACAGCACGGCGGAAGCTGCGGATCCGAGCAGTAGGGTGGGGAGGCCGCGGTGGGCGAGCACGTTGCCAAGGAAGAAGATTGCCAGGAGGGCAACGCTGGTGGTCACGAAGTCCAGCGGGTTTGCGGTGTGGCCAACGCCAAGCGGGAAGGTCACCGCCCAGACTCCGAGTGGGATGGCGAATCCACGCCAACCGGGAGCGAGAAGGGCACCGCAAAAGAACAACGCGGCCAGTGGCTGGAAATTGGGCAGAGTCTCCGGGAATGCGCTGCCGATCACACGGAAGGCGATGAGAAGTCCTATAACCAATACAAGCGGGAGATAACGTTTCATGACGCAGCGAGGATTGTGGATTTTTACTAGCGCGGCTAGAGCAAAATCCGTGCGGACAAAAGGTTTTTTGTTCCTGAGCCGGTAGGGAGCCGGTAGCTTTCAAGTATGGACTGGGATTCATTGGTGGAAGCTGCCTGGCAGGCTCGCGATCGGGCATACGCACCCTACTCGAATTTTCACGTTGGAGCTGCCCTGCTTGCGGCGGATGGCCGGATTTTCGCGGGCTGCAATGTGGAGAATATTTCCTATGGCCTTACCAATTGCGCCGAGCGGGTGGCCATCGGCGCGGCGATCGCGGCCGGTACCCGGGAGTTTCTTGCCATTGCAGTCGTGGCGGATACCGGGGTACCGATTTCACCCTGCGGGGCCTGCCGTCAGGTCTTGGCGGAGTTTGGACTGCCTCTGGTGATGTTGGCGAACCGGGCGACACGTGAGCAGTTTCGGCTGGAAGAGCTCCTGCCGCGGGCTTCCGCCGGTATTCTGGATCGGCCGGGGTAAGTTGTTCCACGTGGAACAACTTTCCGAGCTTGAGCCTACACCTTGAAACGCATAGGTTGCGCGCCCTGCGATGTTTCGTTTCCCCAAGACCTATGATGTGATTGTGATCGGTGCCGGCCACGCCGGTGTCGAGGCGGCGATGGCCGCTGCCCGGCTTGGTGCCCAAGTCGCCGTGCTCACCCAGAACTTAGACACCATCGGCCAGATGTCGTGCAATCCCGCCATCGGTGGACTCGCCAAAGGCCACATGGTCCGCGAAATCGACGCCCTTGGCGGCATCATGGGCCTCAACACCGACGCCACCGGCATTCAGTGGCGCATGCTCAACGCCTCAAAAGGTCCATCCGTTCGCGCGCCCCGAGCCCAGTGCGACAAGAAGGCCTACCAATTCCGCCTTAAGCGCGAACTCGAAGCCATGCCAGGCGTTGAGATCCACCAGGGCAACGTCGCCGAACTGCTGGTGGAAAACGACCACGTCATCGGCATCGCCACTTCGCTCGGCATGGAGATCGCCGGAAAATCCGTCATCCTCAGCGCTGGCACCTTCATGGGCGGCTTGATGCACGTCGGCCTCCGCAACGAAAAAGGCGGCCGGATGGGGGACGCCACTTCCGACGTGTCCGAATCCCTCAAGCGCCTCGGCTTCGACGTCAAGCGCTTCAAAACCGGCACGCCCTGCCGACTCAACGCCCGGTCCATCGATTTCTCGAAATGCGAGCGTCAGGACGGTGACACCCCTGTCCCCAAGTTCAGTTTCCTGGCCGACACCCTCCAAAAGGGCGAAAACGACCTCTTCACCCTGAACCCGTGGGGCGACCCAGAGTTCCACGTGGAACAAATGCCGTGCTGGATCACCTACACGAACCCCAGCACCCACGACATCATCGCCGGAAATCTCCACCAGTCGCCGATGTATTGCGGGGTGATCGAGGGTGTCGGCCCTCGCTACTGCCCGTCCATCGAGGACAAGGTCGTCCGCTTCGCTGAAAAGGAACGCCACCAGGTCTTCCTCGAACCCGAAGGCCGCCACACCCTCGAGTATTACGTCAACGGCGTTTCCACCTCTTTGCCCTACGAGGTGCAGCTCGATTTTCTCCGGTCCATCGTCGGCCTCGAAAAATGTGAGATTCTGCGCCCGGGTTATGCCGTGGAGTATGATTACTGCCCGCCCACTCAGCTCAAACCCACGCTGGAGACGAAAAACATCGAAGGCCTCTACTTCGCCGGCCAGATCAACGGCACTTCCGGTTATGAAGAAGCGGCAGGGCAGGGGCTCATCGCCGGGGCGAACGCCGCCCTGAAAGTTCTCGGGATGCCCGAGTTCATCCTCGGCCGCGACGAAGCCTACCTCGGTGTCATGATCGACGACCTCGTCACCCGCGGCTGCACCGAGCCTTACCGCATGTTCACCAGCCGGGCCGAATACCGCCTCCTGCTCCGCCAGGACAACGCCGATCTCCGCCTCACCCCGAAAGCTGCCGCCATCGGCCTTGCCAGCGGCGAACGCGTCCGGCGGGTCGAGGACAAACTCGCCGCCCTCGAAAAAGCTGATCCCTTCGTCCGTCAAACGGCCCACGCAGGCGTCAAGCTCGACCAATGGTTCCGCCGCACCGAGAGTTCATGGGAAAATCTGCCCGACCACCTCCTTGAGATGTTCCACGTGGAACTTTGGCCGCTCATCGAAACGAATTTCAAATACGAAGGCCACCTCGGCCGCCAGCAGGCCCAGATCGACCGGATGTCCCGGCAGGAAGGCAAGCGCCTGCCCGCCGACCTCGACTACACAACCATCCGCGGCCTCAAGAAGGAAGCGCAACTCCGGTTCACCGAGATCCGCCCCGCCACCCTCGGCCAAGCCGGCCGCATCCCCGGCATCACCCCGGCGGACCTCGCGATGCTGCTCGTCTGGCTCGAAAAACTCGGCCGCGAGGAAATCAACGCCGCCATCGAGGAAGCCTGAGCTTCGGGCTCGACCTCCCCATCCGCGCCGCGACGGAAACCGCTACGGCACACGGGATCGTCCCGGATCGCTGCGATATTCTGCAAAACGGCAGCGCGCTGGTTCTCCGGCTCTCGGAGACGCTCGTCGCCCGGGTGGTAACCGACCTTGATGGCCCGCGACAGGGTGGCGGGTGGTTTGCGCGGGAAAACGCTGTCGCCCAGCATCTTGCGAGCCACGGAGCGTCGGTCATCCCGATGCATCCGGAAATCCCTCCCGGTCCCCATGAACATTTGGGTTACACACTCAACTTCTGGCAATACGTCACCGCCATCGACACCGAGGCGGATCCTGCGGCCATCGGTAAGACACTCCATCGATGCCACGAACTTCTAAGATCCTTCACCGGAGAGCTCCCACAACTCGCCATCCTCACCGAGAGCCTGGCCTTGCTGGAAACCTTGGAGCATCGCGGGCTTTTTCGCGCGTCCACACTCCGGTTGCTGGAGAAACATATCATCTCTTCGATCGACGTGCTCGGCACTTTTCCGCTCCAACCGCTTCACGGCGACGCCCATCCCGGCAACCTGATCAATACCACGCTTGGTCTGTTATGGACGGATTGGGAGGACACCTTTCTCGGTCCGGTCGAGTGGGACCTCGCCTCCATGACCTGGAACAGCCGCATCCTCGACGAGAATCACGAAACCGCCGACCAAATCCTGGAATCCTATCGCCAAGCCGGAGGCCACATCGACCCGACCGCCCTTCATCACAGCCTGATTGCCCGCGCCGCGGTGATCAGCGCGTGGTATCCCGTACTCTACCCCGACCCGTCTCCCGAACGGCGTATCAAGCTCCAACGCCGCCTCGACTGGCTCGACAGCACTGGGCTTCAAGTGAAATTGGATCACATCGCTGAAATAGGGTAATCCTAAATAGGAAAATGGTAAGATCGCCAGATCGTGGCAAGTGACCTAATCTCAACGTTATGGGCACCGTACTGCTCAGCGTGCTCTCCGGCCACCAACAAGGGGCGGACATCGGCTACAACCCGCAAAAACCCGGCCGCCCCAGCCACGTCTATCACAGCTACTTGGTCGCCAACCTGCGCATCAGCCTCGGTGTCGAAGTGCGCCCCTGCAACGAACACTCCGCCGCCAAAGGCCTGCCCGGACTCTGGCAGACCCTCGAAAAACTCCCCCGCCACCAATGGCCCACCTATGAACAAGCCTTCCCCACCCAGGTCATCCCCAAGCACTACCCGGGACCGTGCCGACGCCGAAAACTGCTTCGACGAGCTCAAAAACCAATGGGGCTGGAACGGCTACACCTCACGTCGGCTCGCCTCCAGTCGGCACATGGCCAACCTCGTCGCCCTGATCTACAACTGGTGGAACCTCTACCTGCGCTTTTACGATGAAGAACACCACCGCGAAGCCATCCACACCCGCCCCATGCTCATGTCCGAGTGGGTCGTCAGATCCAAAGCGGCGGCAAAATTACCGTCAAAGTCAGCGTCGTGCACGAAAAAGGCGACCACATCGCCCGAGCCATCACCCAGATCAGCAACGAGTTGCATCACATCCGCGCCATCACGGAGCGATGGAGCGTGGACTAACGCTGGACGCTGTTGTTGACCCGTTTGCTACGGCGTTGGCTGGGAGGCAAATGGCTTCCCGGCCTGCCGGACGAAGCCGCGCTGCTCCTTAGCGGATGAAAATCGACCACGGCGCAGCCACCTCGGAGCAAACACTATACGTCTCGCTCAAAGGCGCTCAACAAGTGCGCCCATTTTCCTTTTTAGGGTAAAATGATGACCTTGCAGATATCCCAGTTGCAGCGAGATCTCCAGACAATAGTGTTACCGAAAGGCGAAAGTCCGGGATGGAATGGATTCGAGAAAAATTGCCGGGTGCGGTTGGCGGGGACGGCGCACGGGGAGGCGACGGGGCTCTGGAAGGGTCGCTACCTTAGGGGAAGCACCGCTTTCGTCTTGCTGAAGACGATCGTGTCAGGGAAGGTGCGGCAACGAATTTTCCATGGCCTCCCACCCGTCCGTCAATGTCGCGCGCCTTATTTACCTGCTAGTTTGTGAGGCGGCTGGCGTGGCGATCGCGCTGAGCACCAAGGGCCTTATCGACATTTCCATCGTCACCGGCCTGCTCGGCGGGCTCGGCGTCGCGGCGGTTTTCATCTGGATTGAAACCTTGATGAAGGGATTCACCCTGAGGGGGTTTTCCACCGCCAGCTTCGGACTGGCAGTCGGTTTGTTCTGCGCATGGCTGCTCACCCGGGTGGAAATCGCAAGTCTGCTGGAGCTGGCGCTGCGGGGAAAACTCCAGGACGATGCCGGATCCACCGGCGTGGAGCTGGACGTGCTGCGTCTGACGGTGAACGTCACCCTGTTCGCCAGCCTCGGCTTCCTCGGCGCGGTACTCGCCTTGCGCAGCAACCGCGACGACTTCGCCTTCATCATTCCCTACGTGCGATTCCGCCAGGACGCCTCCTCCGGCCAACCGGTGGTGCTCGACGCGGATGCGGTCATGGACGGACGGGTGTTACGGATTTTTCGCTCGGGTTTCCTCCACGGTCGTCTGATCGTCCCGCGCTTCGTGCTTGATGACTTGCAGGCGAAGGTGGATTCCGGTTCAAACGCGGATCGCCACCGGGCACAGCGGGGATTGGATTGTTTGGAGCAAATGCAGAAGGCTCCCGATGTGCAGGTTTCCATCCACGACACCACGATCACCGGTGAGTCGGAGGTGCTGCACAGCCGCCTGATCGAGACCACCCGCCTGCTCGGCGCTCGGTTGATGACGGTGGACGAAAATTTGGCGAAAGTCGCTAAAATCCAAGGCCTCGACGTGCTCAATATCCACGAGCTCGACGATGCGCTCAAACCCACCATCGCCGTGGGCGAGCGTATCCGCATCGCGCTCGTCCGCACCGGCAAGGAGGACCACCAGGCGGTCGGTTATCTCCCGGACGGCACCATGATCGTCGTCAACCACGCCATCGCCAAAATGGGCTCCACCGTGGACGCCATCGTGGTCAGCACGCTCCAGACGGCGAGCGGGATGATGGTTTTTTCGGAGCTCTACAAGGTGGGTTAGGCGTCTTCAAAAAAGAACACCTCGGCCGCTGGATCGCGCAGGGAATCGACAAATCGCGACCACTCCCGGCGCTCGTCGGTGGTCACCGCGGCGGGCGATTGATCGGCACCGACGTTTGCCACGAGGAATTTCACCAGCGCGTGCGGCCCGGCGCAGGAGCGGATTTTTCCATGCAGGGCGATCATCCGCGGCGGGGAAAGTGACCAACCTTCCGCCAGCAACACGACTCCGGCGGGCGCTTTGGCGAGCGAGCGGGCGGCCTCTTCTTCCGCACCCGGATCGAGCACGGCGGTGGATTGCCAGGCGGCCGGATGCACCCGCAGGCGGCGCAGGAGGAACGGCCGGAGCGCCTGCTCGGTGAGCCCGCTGCCGCCCACGTCGAGCACGAGCACTCCGTCGAGCGGCGGCGCATCGGTCTCCACACGGTCGACGCCGGTGATTTCACGCCACAGCGCCCGATGGCTGCGCCCTTGGAAATCGAGCCGCGCGAGGGCCCGGCGTCCTGCGTGCCAAGCGAAAACCCAAAGCACCAAACGCGGCAGCAAGCCCCAGACGAATGTCACCATCAGCAGAAACTGCCACCATACCGTCGGGCCGGGCGGGAGTTCGCGGCCGGGCAGCCAGCTCGCGGCGTTGATTTGATTCGGATTCGGCACGGCCCCGGGCCACCACGCCGACCACGGGAGCGAGAGGAAATGCGAAAGCCGTTCCAAAATCGAAAACATCGCCACCTCCGTGGTCGTCTCCCAAAAAAACCCGACGTGCTTCACCAGCACCAACCCGCCAAGACCGCACAGGATGCCGAGGTTGAAACAAATCCCCGCCGCCTGCGCCATCCGGGCGAGCCGCCAAAGCACCGCCGCCCGGGGTGCGCCGCCGCCGTCCATCAGGCGCTGCCACCACGCGTCGTCCATATTTCCAGCCAGCCGACGGGCAAGTTTTCCCGCCACTGCCTGCACGCCGGAAAATCCTTCCGCCGCACGTCGCCGCATCAGCCAGGCGACGGCGGCGAGCACCAGCACAAGCCATTGCCCGCCGATCAGGATGGCGAGGAAAAGTGTGACGTTGATTCCGCCTCGCTGGCGTTCGAGCATGCCCAGTGCCGCCGAGATGCCGGATAAAAACATCAGCAGCAAAAGCCCGCCGCCCACCACCGCGAGTGCGGACGTGAATTTCCTCCCAGAGGAATTTTTCCCCATTTCGTCCAACCACACCCGCAACCCCGTGCGGCGCGCAGCCGCCCCGTCAAGTCCCCGACTGGCGGCGATCACCGCTGTCTTTACCGCGGCCGGGGTGGTGGGCGATGATCCGGCGGCCTGCTCGAAGTCGACCAGGTTTTCCAATGTCCACCGCTGTAAATCGTTGGCCATCGGGAATGGATCTATCCCTTATTAGCGATCTGCTTGCGGAAAAGCGGGATCAGTTCGGCGTCCATCCAGTCGAATGCAGCCTGCAATCCGTGCTCGCCGTAGAGTTTCCCGATGGACGCTTCCACCCGCGTCGGATTCCCGAATGCGCTCAGGAAATCGTTGGAGGTCAGGCGGGTGAACCACTCGCCGTCCATCGATTTTCGCTCCCGGAGGACATATTGGCGGGCGAAAAGCGCGAGCACGGCGTCGCCGACCCACGCTGCTTCCCGTTCACTGCGGAGTTCTTCGTCTTTGCGGCTCACGCGGAGAGAATGCACGATCCTAGAGAGGCCGCACGATCTTTTGCATCCGTTCCCGCTCGATGCGGTCGCGCAGCCGCGTTTCCGAATCGACGTCCCAGTATCCCGGCTGGAGCTCGATGAAAACCGACGAATACGGCAGTGCGGTATTCGTGCGGATCACCAGCACGTCGAAACTGCGGTTCGCGTCCTCCAAAAGGGTGAGTAGCGATTGCTGGTCGAGTTCGGTGGCTTCGTGACCATGGAGAGCTTCTTTCACGCGCTTGCGAAGCTCGTCGATGCCCGGAGCGAAATCATTTTCCACCGAGCGCACCTCCCGCGTCAGGTAGATCTGCGGCCGGACGTTCTGGGTTTGCTCCAGTGTGTTGAGCACGTAGTCCACCGCCTCAGGCACTCCCACCGGTGCAGTCACCTGGCGGAGTCCTGGCCGGTTGTGGGCTGGAAACGAGGCCTCCGCGATGACGATCCAGTTGCGGTAGCCAAGTTGGCCGGACTGGCGGTTCACTGCTGCCTGCCACGTATGGCTGTCCTGCACACCACCGCAGCCAAATGACACCAGCGCCATTCCGAAAGCGAGTAGTCCACGACAAAAAACCATGGATTTCCATAGGCTTTAGACTCCCCGCTGTCAACGGGTTGCCCGCAAACATTTGAAGCCGGAATCCCGGATTTTGTTAGTTCCGCCGATTCCGTGCAAAGCGCCTTTGACGTGCGCCCCCGGAGGAAGCACATTCCGCCCGCCATGGCATTCGCCGATGTTTTCCCCGATCTTTTGAAGCGCCCCACCCCGTTGATGCGGCGGTTCCTCCAGCTCGTTTCCGAGGAAACCGGCGGGCCGCTGGAGACGCTCGCCCGGCGGAGCCAGCAATTCACGCGCCGACATTTCGGCAAGACCATGCGGCTGTTCGCGCCGCTCTACGTTTCCAACGAGTGCGTGAACAACTGCAGCTACTGCGGCTTCTCCCGCGACGCCGGGATCTTCCGGACCACGCTCACCGTGCCCCAGGTCGTCACCGAGGCTCGGCACCTGCACGGGCTCGGATTCCGGAATGTGCTGCTCGTCGCCGGCGAGCATCCCAAGTTCGTCTCGGACGGCTACTTGCAGGACTGCCTCGACGCGCTCAAGCCCTTCATCCCCACGCTTGCTCTCGAAGTCGGACCGATGGAGGACGACCAATATTTGGAAATCGTCGGCCACGGCGCTGAAGGGCTCGTCGTCTATCAAGAGACCTACCACCGCGAGACCTATCAGCAGCTCCACACCGCCGGGCCCAAGAAGAACTTCAACTGGCGGCTCGACTGCCCGGAGCGCGCCTACGCCGGAGGCTTCCGTCGCATCGGCATCGGAGCCTTGTTCGGCCTGGCGGACTGGCGGTTCGAGGCGCTGGCCCTCTGCGCCCATCTGGAATATCTCTATCGGAATTGCTGGAAGGCACAATTCACCGTCGCCTTTCCGCGGATGCGGCCGTATGCCGGAAACTACGAATACCAGCCGGATCCGGATCTCTATCTGCCAGATAGGGATTTCGTCCGCCTGATCGCGGTGTTCCGGTTGCTTTTTCCACAGGTGGGCATCGTCGTTTCCACCCGCGAGCCCGCGGCGCTGCGGGATGCGATCGCCACGCTCGGTGTCACTCACATGTCCGCCGGGGCCAAGACCGAACCGGGCGGCTACACCGGTGCGGGCGGCGACGACCTGCACCTCACGGTCAAGGGCCGGCGAGTGGAGCTGGCTGAAAAATCCGGCTGCGAGAAAGCCACCGAGCAATTCCAAATCACCGACCACCGCAGCGCCGCCGAGGTCGCCGCCATGTTGCGCGGGCAGAATCTGGATCCGGTGTGGAAAGACTGGGATGAGTCGCTGCTGGCGACGTTGTAGTCCGCAGACTGTCGGAGTTCGCGGTTTACCGTGCTCCTCGGAGTCATTGGGAGGCGGAACGCGCCGCCGCTCGCCTGAAAAGGGAGGGGAATGCCCCGTTTGAGCCGCACACGAGCCCCTCAGGTCGCTCCTAGCCGCTTCCCAAGCCAAACCGAAAGCCCCCGCTGACTTCGAGACCCAATTTAGAGACCCAAATCACCCCTGACCGGTCATTTCCTGATGGGTTCCGGGATTGAAATCGTTTCCCGCGAGCCTCTAAAGCGGGAACCCCGGACAGCGCCGCGAAGACAACGGCCTCGTTTTGATTGATTTTAAGTTTTTTCATAAAATTTGGAAATGATGAACATCAATTGCGATTGGAATAGTGATGACACGCTTCACCAACATCGCCCAATCCCACTCAGACCAAGCTCCGGGGGGAGCTCGGATGGGATTGGCTACGATGAATGGCGGGTCGTCACCAAGCGAATCCACGACCCGGGTAATCAAATCGGTTCGGCGGGCGCTGCCAAATCAGGCCGGGGGGCCTGAGCGCAGCTTCCGGATGAGCCGCACCGCCCGCGGTCGCTCGCTGCAAAACGGAAAGACCGTCACCTGCCGGGGGGCAGGCCGGTCCGCCCGTATCTCTCTGTGATCGTTCCATTGAATCCATTGTAGCTGGAAGGCGGATGCCGGGGGGCATTCGCAGTTCACACAATTTGTTGTGCTAATAGGTCCCTACCTCACTCAGGCCGAAATTCGCTATCTCCGGGGGGAAGTAGCTGGATTTCGGCCTGAATGCTTTTCCTGAGGGACACCCGGACTGCCTGAACTCAGCACTTCCGCCCGGCACGTTTCGAGCTACCGTCCGGCCATGTTAAGTCGCCGCCGCCTTCTTTCCCTCTCTGCATGTCTACTCGCCACCGCCGGATGCAGTGAAAAATCCAGCACCTCGGGAACCGGCGCGGTGTTGCGGGTGGGCATGGATTTGAGCTATCCGCCATTCGAAATGCAGGACAAGTCCGGAAACCCCGATGGCGTGGGCGTCCGGCTCGCCGAAGCACTCGCCGCCAATCTCGGCCGTCCACTCAAGATCGTGCCGATGGAATTCTCCGGCCTCATCCCCGCGCTCAAAACTGGCAACGTCGATCTGATCCTTTCCTCGATGACCGCCACCGACGAGCGCCGGCAATCGATTGAGTTCTCCAATCCCTACGCCTTCACCGGCCTCGCGCTGCTGGTGCGCAAGGATTCGGACATCCAGTCGATCGAGGATTTGAAAAAGCCGGGTCGCACGATCACCGCCAAGACGGCGACAACCGGCGAGACGTGGGCGATCAAAAATCTACCCGATGCGAAACGCGTGGTCTTCGAGGACCAGACGGCCTGCGTGCTGGAAGTCGCACAGGGCCGGGCGGATGCGTTCATTTACGACCAGCTCAGCATCTTCCAATACGCCGAGGAGAACAAGGAGACCACCCGCGGGTTGTTGAAACCCTTCGTCGAGGAATCCTGGGCCATCGGGATCGCCAAGGGAAACGGCGATCTGCTAGGCCAGGTGAACGCGTTTCTCGATGAGTTCCGCAAGCAGGACGGCTTTGGAAAACTCGGCGGGCGTTATTTGCAGAAGGAAAAGAAATTCCTCGAAGCCGCCGGTGTCCCGTTCATTCTCCGCTAGATGATGCGCCGCCCGCTGATCGCCAATGTGCTCGTCGCCCTCGCGCTGGTCGTGTTGTTCGGCTGGCTGTGCACCACGGTGTTCGCGGTGCTCGGCACGCAGACGGATTGGTCGAAGGCGTGGGAATACCGGGAAACCCTGTGGCGCGGCTGGTTGATGACGCTGCAAATCTCCTTCGCGGCGCTGCTAGGAAGTATTTTCTTCGGACTGTTATTCATGCTCGGCCAGCGCTCGCCAATGGTGGTCGTGCGCTGGACGTGCCGGGCGTTCCTCGAATTCGTGCGCGACACGCCGCTGCTGGTGCATCTGTTATTCGGTTACTTCGTGATCTTCGCGCCGCTCATCTCGCGGCCGCTCGGCGAGCGGGGATTCGATGACAAGCTGATCATCGGGATCCTGCTTCTATCGGTTTTCGAAGGCGCCTACCTCGGCGAGATCCTGCGTGGCGGTGTGGACAGCATCCCGCGCACGCAGTGGGAATCCGCGCGGGCAGTGGGCTTCAGCCGGTTCCAGGTATACCGCTACGTGATCTTCCCGCAGGCGCTGCGCCGCGTGCTGCCTGCGATGGCCGGGCTGTTCGTCTCGCTGATCAAGGACTCGTCGCTGCTCAACGTCATCGGCGTGGCGGAGTATTTCTATAACACCAAGAACTTCATCTCCCGCTCCTACTCCGGGCTGGAAGGCTACGTGCCGCTGGCGCTCGGCTATCTCGTCCTCACCCTGCCGGTCGCGTGGCTATCGCACTGGTTGGAAAAACGCTTCCGCCATGAAACTTGAAGTCAACGGACTAACAAAACGTTACGGCGAAACCCGCGCGGCGGACGGGCTGTCTCTGGCGGTGGAATCGTCGCGCGTGCTCGTCCTTATCGGCCCGTCCGGCGGCGGGAAAAGCACGCTGCTGCGGATGCTCGGCGGGTTGGAAATCCCCGATTCCGGCACCATCGCCATCAACGGCCACCGCCTCTTATCAGATGCAGCCGCACTGCAGGCGTATCGCCGGAAAAACGGATTCCTGTTCCAACAGTTCAACCTGTTTCCCCACCTCACCGCGCGGCGGAACATCTCGCTGCCGTTGGAAAAAGTCCACGGCCACACAGCCGCCGAAGCCCACACGATGGCGGAGCAGGCGCTCGCCCGCTTCAGCCTGCTCGATCATGCGGACAAGCTTCCCGCGCAGCTGTCCGGCGGCCAGCAGCAACGCGTCGGCATTGCGCGTGCCGTGGCGCGGCAACCGGAAGTTTTGTTCCTCGACGAGCCGACCTCCGCGCTCGATCCGGAGATGACGGCAGAAGTGCTGGAGCTCATCCAGGAGCTTGCGGAAGCCGGCCAAGACATCATTCTCAGCACCCACGAAATGGGATTTGCCCGCGCCGTGGCGGATCAGGTCGCCTTCGTCGCGATGGGAAGAATCGAGGAAATCTCACCGCCCGCTGAGTTGTTCGGCGCTCCGAAGTCCGCGATCTGCCAGCGATTCCTATCCCGAGTCATGCGATATTGAGGGGCGGATCTTCGGTCAGAAATTTAAGATAGCTTTACAAAATCGGCTTGCAGGATCGGGATTTTGAGGTAACTAAACCACCAATGAAATTCACCCTCCTAATGACAGTGGCCGCCGTGAGTGTGCTGTTCAGCTCCTGCAATACGATGATCGGTTTCGGCCGCGACATGCGAATGGGCGGCGAAGGTTTGGAAAAAGCCGCGCACAAGGTTTCCGGCGGCAGCGCTTCCGATTCGGGTGGTGGCGACACCTCGGGCGCCCCGGTTTACTGATCGCACTTCCTCACGGGAAAAAGCGTTTTCCCACCCCGGGAGGACGCTTTTTAGCGTTGAATCAATAGCCGCGCCAGAAGGCGACCGCGCAGACGAGCGTGGCCACTCCATAGCCAAGGCCGGCGACCGAAAAAATCGTCCAGCGCTTTTGATCTGCAGTCACCCAGGTCACCGCGTCGCGAAACAGATACGGCATCCCCACGCAAAACATCGAGGCGGTCAGCATCGCGTAGGCGAAGATCGGGACCAGGAGCCGGGATTGAGGATCCTTAAGAAAGGCCGCTCCAAGAAGAGGTGCGGCCGCCATCAGTCCGACCAGGCCGAGCGCACGGACGGCGAGGAAATCCCGCACGCTGATGCAGACCAGCACCAGTGACACCGGCACCAGGATCCGCAGCAGGCCCTTCGCGCTGTTGAACTCACCGAGATCCATCGCCAGCGCACTGAGCTTTCCAAGGCCACTTGGCGCGATGAGCAGCCAGAACCACGCGAGGCCGATTCCTAACAAAATCTGACCGGACAGCGGATCGCGCGGGAATTTTTTCAGGAAATCCTGCGTTGCCTTCGGTTTCGCCAGCATAAGCGCGTGGACGCCGATCAGCCAGATGGCCAGCACCAGCCCGGCGGTAAACAACGACAGGGTCTGGTAGGGGTGCATTGGATCCATGCGGCCCCCGAACTACGACCGCACGCCGGAACATTCAAGCGCCATCTCGCCCGGACGGCTTCCTTGCAAATTCGCCTGATTCGCAATTCCCGCCGCTTGCGTAATTCCGCTCGCCAGTCCAACCCGCTGGGGCTTCGGTTGAAAATTAGAAGCTGGCTAAACCGTAGCGGAACGGCTAATCCATTGGTAGCTTGCCCCTGTCCGGGGCGGGTCGACTTTTCCATTCACCCCAATTCACCCCTTCAAGCGGAGCTACTTCCCTTGTTGTATTGGACACCTGATGATGATGAACCATGCAAAGGACCGACCGCTCCGCGTTCTCTACAGTTTCCCTCAGAAACTAGGGGCCACCGGGGTTTGTTACGCCGCGTGGCAACATGTGAAGGGCCTCAGGGATGCGGGAGCCGAAGTCACCGTCTTTCCGGGAGTCCTTCATCAGCCACTTCCTCCGGGCATCCCGGTATCTCCGACATTGAGCCGGGGAATCGTCAGGCTGCCCTACACGGTCTTGGGAAACACCCGATCCTACATGCTTCACGACTGGATCGTCGCCCGCCGGCTCCGCGGCCTGGCGGACCAGTTCGACATCGTCCACGGCTTCGCCTTGGGCTCCCTCAAGACCCTGCGGATGGCACGGAGTCTGGGCATCCCGACCGTTCTGGAGCGCAGCAACGCCCATACCCGCTTCGCCTACGAGGTGGTGGAAAACGAGTGCAACAAGCTGGGAATCGAGATGCCGGAAGATCACCCTCATGCGTTCAACGCGATGGTTCTGCGCCGTGAGGAAGAGGAATACGCGGCAGCGGATTACTTGTTCTGCCCGTCGGAGTTCGTGGCTCGGACTTTCGAGGAGCGTGGGTTCCAGCCTGAGAAACTCGCAAGATTCCAGTATGGTTTTGATGAATCTGTCTGTTATCCGCCCGCGGAACCGGTGTTGGAGAAACCCGGGCTGACCGTTTTGTTCGCGGCCGGTTGCGCCCCGCGGAAGGGACTGCACCATGCACTGGACGCGTGGCTGAAATCCAGCGCCTGTCAGGATGGGAAATTCCTCGTGGTCGGTGATTTCATCCCGGGATATGCCGAAAAGCTCGCCACCCAGCTTTCCCACCCGAGCGTGAGCCTGCTCGGCTACCGCCAGGATCTCGCCGATATCATGCGCACCAGCGACGTGATGGTTCTGCCAAGCATCGAGGAAGGGAGCGCCCTGGTCACCTACGATGCCAGAGGCAGCGGATGTGTCCTGCTGGTTTCCGATTCCACCGGCGCGGTCTGCGAGCATGAGAAAAACGCATTGGTCCACCGCACCGGGGATGTGGCGACGCTTGCCAGTCACTTCAGCCGGGTCCACGAGGACCGCGCCTTGTTCGGTCGCCTGCGGGCGGCTTCGCTGGCGACCGCGCACGAGCTCACCTGGGCGTCGGCCGGCCGCAAGATGCTGGCCGCCTACCAGGAAATCATCTGCCGGACCTTGGCCCTTTGCTTGATCCTGAAGGAGAATCGCGTTTTGGAGCCGCTTTTCCAAGGGTAGGGACTTGCCCGGTGGGCAGGAATTTGATTCATTCCGCGAGTCCGTCCAACTCTCGCCTGTCCCCCCCATGCGAAATTCACCCTTCATGACCGCCGGTTCCACAAGCGCAATCCTTCATGCGCAGTCCTCTTCACCCGTGATCCAGTTCAACCGCCCGTATGCGGCGGCGAAGTCGTTCGATTACATGCGGGAGGCGATTGCCAACGCCCACACCTGCGGCGGCGGGCCGTTTGCGAAGAGCTGCCAGGACTTTCTCGAACGTCAACTGGGCGTCTCCAAAGCGCTGCTGACGACCTCTTGCACGGATGCGCTCGAGATGTGTGCTTTGCTGCTCGGCATCGGCCACGGGGATGAAGTCATTGTTCCATCCTTCACCTTCGTTTCCACCGCCAACGCCTTTGTGCTTCACGGCGCCACCCCCGTTTTTTGCGATGTCCGCGCCGACACGTTGAATTTGGACGAAGCCCTGCTGGAGCGCCTGATCAGCCCGAAGACCAAGGCGATCATCGTTGTCCACTACGCCGGCGTCGGCTGCGAGATGGACGCCATTTTGGAAATCGCCGGACGCCATGGCATTCCGGTCGTCGAAGACAACGCCCACGGGCTCTTCGGGAAATACAAAGGCCGCTACCTGGGAACTTTCGGCACCCTGGCCACCCAGAGTTTTCACGAAACCAAGAATTTCAACTGCGGTGAAGGCGGTGCGCTGCTGGTTAACGACCGGTCCCTGGTGGCGCGCGCGGAAATCATCCTTGAGAAAGGGACAGACCGCAGCCGCTTCTTCCGCGGGCAAGTCGACAAATACACCTGGGTAGACGTCGGATCCAGTTTCCTGCTGTCCGACATGATGGCGGCCTATCTTTACGCCCAATTCGAGACGAGCCGTGAAATCCAGGAAATCCGGAAGCGGATCTGGACGCATTACGCGCAGGGCTTGGAATCCTGGGCGGAGCGGAACGGCGTGCGGATGCCCGTCGTGCCAGCCCACTGCGAGCAATCCCACCACATGTTCTATTTGTTGCTGCCCACGCTGGAGGACCGGCAGGCCTTGATCGCCCATTTGCAGGAGAAGGGAATTGTCAGCCCGTTCCACTACATTCCGCTCCACCTCTCCGGAAAAGGCCGGGAATACGGTGGCAAACCCGGCGACTGCCCGGTGACGGAATCCGTGAGTGACCGTCTGTTGCGGCTGCCGTTTTACAATGATTTGACCGGGACGGACCTCGACCGCGTCGTTTCCGGAGTCCTCTCATTCCGCCCCGGGTGAACCGCAACGGGGATCAGATCATGAAACAAATCAAAAGCGCGATCCGGTCCCTCGAGTCCAAGCTTGGTGATGCCATCCTCGGAGTTTCCACCCTCGGCACCCGGCGGGGTGATTTCCCGGAGGTCAGCTCCGCCCACGACGATTCGTTTTGGTATGAATCGAAATCTTACTACCTGAACTGGCTCTACCTGCGGCCGCTCGGCCTCAAACCGGACGATGTGGTTTATGACATCGGCTGCGGGGCCGGGCGCCTCCTTTTCGTGGCGGCCCTGCACGGCGTGAAGCGATGCGTGGGCGTCGAGCTTTCCAAAGGCCTCGCCGAACTGGCGCGGGCCAATGCTTCGAAGCTCCGCCTGCCCCACCCGCCGATCGACATCCGGCAGGGCGATGCATCCCGCGAAAGCTATGCCGACGGCACCGCCTTTCTCCTCTGCAACCCGTTCGGGGCCATGACCCTGCACACCGTCCTCGAACAAATCCGGGAAAGTTTGCAGATGAATCCCCGGAAGATCCAGTTGATGTACATCCATCCCGAGCCCGGTCATCTCGCCTTGTTGGCGAAGTGCGATTGGCTGGAAAAAACCGCCGAAAAAACCTTCCCCGGTGCCTGGAACATCCCCGCCCTCTATTTCAAAGCGGGCTCCTGAATGGCCTGGTGCCCTGTGCAGCCCGGCAGGCCAAAACATGAGCTTGTCCGCCTTCCGGCGTGAACCTAGCCTGCCCGGATGAAAACCGCCCTCGCCTCTCTTGCCACCCTCATTTTCTCCCTCGCCACCATGACCGCCGCAGACGCCCCATACCGGCACATCGTGCTTTTCAAATTCAAGCCGGACGCGCCCGCCGCCGAGGTGGAGAAGGTGGAAAAGGCCTTCGTCGCGCTCAAGGAGAGCATCGACGAGATCGAGGAACTGGAGTGGGGCACCAACGTCAGCCCGGAAGGCAAGGCGGATGGTTTCACCCATGGTTTCTTCGTCACCTTCAAGTCGAAGGCAGATCTCGAAGCTTATCTGCCGCACCCCGAGCACAAAAAGTTCGGCGCCGGCCTCAAGGGGCTCATCGACAAGGTGCTGGTCTTCGACTACGTGGCGAAAAGCGCGGAGTGACGATCCGGCCGGTAGAAATTTTCAATTTCGCCGATCATCTTGGCACGGCTGTTGCTTTATTTTGTTTGTCGCGACACTACAGGCGGTCCGACTGAGATGCTCCAAGGTTAATGGGTTTTCCTAGGGGATGATCAGTCGGGCCGCTTCTTTTTTTGCCCTTCACTGAGCTGGGCGAAAGAACGACCGCTCCACCTGATCATTCGGGTCGGACGAGACCGGATGGTCGCGCCACAGCCAGCGCATGATTTCCGGGAAGATCGCGCCGCCTTGTTTCTGGCCGTGGTTGCCAATGCCCCAGGTGTAATTCAGGTCGTAGTCCTTCTTCTCCAACGCGTCCTTGAGTCGCACGTTTTGATAGAACCAGTCCATCTTCAGGTTGTCCGGGCGGCGGTTGTCGTTGCGCCCGTCCTGCATGAAGATCCGGAGGGGGCGCTTGGGGCTTTTTTCCACCAGCTCCGGCCAGACGTGGCCGCCGCGGATGTCGGTGAAGCTGCCGACGAAGGTGACGACCTTGCGAAAATCATTCGAGCGGAACCACGCCACTGAGAACGCGGCGCATCCGCCGGAGCTCGATCCCATGATCGCGTGCTGCTCCGGGTCCGGTGATAGGTTGTATTCCTTTTTCAATGCGGGCATCAGCTCGTCCACGATCACCCGCGCGTAGTTTTCGTTAGGCGGGTTGTATTCGTCGGCGCGGTTGGTGGTCTTGTCGCCCCAGTCGCGTGGGTTCGGCTCCGGCTGGTCCGGCCGGCGGCCCGGGTTGATGAACACGCCGAGCATCACCGGGATCTCGCGCCGATAGATCAGGTTGTCCAGCACCCGGTGCGCCTGCACGTCCCCGGGCTCCGCCATGATAGCCTGACCGTCGTTGAAGACCATCAGCGCCGCCGGTTTCGTGGCGTCGTATTGCGCCGGGACATAGACCCAGTAAGTGTGTTGCGTGCCGGGGAAGACCTTGCTCGGGAGCACCTTCGCTTCGGAAAATTTCCCCTGCGGCACACCGTCCTGCGGTTTCGAGTCGCCGCCGAGTTGATAGAACCGGTCGTTCGCCTTGTCCGCGGCCGGCCGCGACGGCCGGGTGGCAGCGGGGGACGTGGGCTGGGCGAATGCGGAAGCGGTGAGCAGGCAGAGCAGGGGAAAGAATTTTTTCATATCGGAGCGTGCGCACAAAACCGCCGCCACCGCCATCTTCTTGCATCAAAAATCCATCATCAAGCACAGCCTGCCGTTTCCCGTTTCCCCGGGTACATCTTCAAATCACCGGACAAACGGTAACCCGAACGGGTAATTGAGAGCCGACCTCCCGGGTCATAACCTTCACAAGTCGACACGGCCGCTTCAGCCCGACGAAACCCTCAAAACCCCAACGTCATCCCATGAAATCCCGCGCATCCTACTTCGGCCGCCTCCTGCTCCCCGCCGCTGCTATCATTTCGTTTTCTGGTTCCGCGCAGGCTGCGGATCAAACTTGGAGCGGCACCACCGATGGAAGCTGGGCCACCGGCACCAATTGGAGCGGCAACGCGGTTCCTGGCGGCGCGACGGGCGTGAGCAGCGGAGACACGGCAACATTCAACAGCAGCGTGAATACCACGGTGACAGTTGATGCGACCCGCAATATCAAGAACATCCTTTTTGACACGGGAGCCGGAGCTTTCACTTTCGGTGGTGGCATCCTGGTATTTACCAACGCGGGGGCGATCACGATGAACGCCGGAGTTGCCAATACCGAAACAATCAACTCCAACATCCTGCTCTCGACCACCGCGAGTTCGACCTACAGCTTCATCAACAACAGTTCCACCGTCGGTGCCAACCTCAATATCACCGGAAATGTAACCGGCCAGACAACGGCCACCCCGGAGACGTTGACTCTCGGAGGGAGCAGTGGCGGGACCATCAGCGGTGTGATAGGCAACGGCACTCTTGGAGGCACCGTTGCTCTCACCAAGAGTGGCGCGGGGACTTGGACTTTGAGCGGAGCGAATACCTACACTGGAACGACCGCCGTCACTGCGGGCACGCTTAAAATCGGCAACGCGTCCGCGCTAGGCGGCAGCCGGGTGAATTTAACTGCAGGTGCCACCCTCGATCTGAATGGCAGCAATCTCGGCGTTGCATTCATCAACAACGGCGCGGCACTTGCTGGCGGTGTCATTGACAATGTCAGCGCCGGGGGGAATGTCACGCTGACTGTTGGCAGCGGCTTGGGTGGTGTTTCGGCTGCCAGCGGCACTTACACCAATATCGACACTTTCTCCGGCGTGATCCAGAATACCACCGGCACGGTGGGGTTGACCAAGGTCTCTCCGACCTTGGCAAATCAGTCGGCCAGCATTATGGCAACGGCCAGTTTGTTGACCGGCCCGAATGTGCTGAGGTTGACTAACAATAATACTTACACGGGAGCGACAACGATCAAGGGTGGTGTCATCGAGTTGGCCTTCAACATCTCCAACAACGGCGGCACGGCTGTCACGAGCAACATCATTTCGGCCACTTCGGCCCTGGTACTGGCTGGTGGTGATCTCATCAATGACACCAACGTGGCTCTTGGCGGCGGAACTCAGACATTCGCCAGCTTGACGCTGAATGCCGGCGCTTCTCATATCGGCACCTATCGTAGGGCGAGTGGCAGCGCCACGACCAATCTGAACCTCATCACTCGCAACGTCGGTGGAGTGATCGACTTCCAGAGCAGGCCTTCGGGTGCCAGCTCGAACGCGAAACTTGGAGATGGCGACGGCACAAACAACACGAAGACGGCGAACGCCAATTTCTCGGGAGGTGGTGCCACGATCCTTGGCGGATGGGCTGTGTTCAACCAGAATACCTGGGCGGTAAGCGCAGGGAACGGCACCACGAGCGGAGCGATCAGCGGGCTCGCCACAGGCAGTTACAACACCTCATTTACCGCCACGGCAAACGTGGACGCGGCAATCGGGACTTCAACTCCGGCGGCGATGACCATCAACTCGCTGCGGTTCAACAATGCGGGAGTCTATTCAATCGACACGTCCGGCAACCTGAACATCGCCACCGGGGGGATACTGGTGACTACAGGAGTGGGAGCCAATGCGGTTTCCATCAACAACAACAACCTCACCAGTGGCAATGGACAGGATTTGATCGTGACCCAGAACAACAGCGCGGGCGGGATGACGATCACCTCGAACATCACCGGGACGACCGGCCTGACCAAGAGCGGCATCGGCAGCCTGACGCTTGCACCCAATGCGGCGAACTCGTTCACCGGCCAGTTGTCCATCAACACCGGTGCGCTCATCCTGGGCAATGCCAATGCGCTGAATTCCAATGGATCGACCTACAACGACGTGGTCTTCGGTGGAACCAGTCAGATCAATGGAACGAGTTCAGGAGCCAATTACGTGTTTCAGAACGGCACGCTCACCTTGAACGGATTCAACGCCACAGTGGCATCCCTTGCTTCCAGCGCCGATTCCTCTGGCACGGCAATTGTCCAAAATGCGTCAGGATCGTCAGCGGCCACTCTGACGGTTAATGGAACAACCTCGACAAACTTCGCAGGCATCCTGCAGGACGGCACCGGGGGCAACGCGCTGAGCTTGACCAAGAGCGGATCAAGCACCCTGACCTTGAGCGGTGCAAGCACCTACACTGGCGCCACCACCGTTAGCAACGGCAGCTTGACGGTCGGAGTGAACAATGCAATCGGCTCCAGTTCGAACGTTATCGTATCCGGTGGCACTCTGGCAGTCGGGTCCTTCAACGACACAGTCGCTGGCCTGCAATTGGCCAGCGGTAGCATCACCGGGTCGACGGGCGTGTTGACCAGTACCAGTGCCTTCGACCTCCGGAATGGCTCGGTCAGCGCGATCCTCGGTGGCAGCGCTGGCCTGAACAAGTCGACCGCAGACTCGGTCACTCTTTCCGCCGCAAACACCTATTCGGGAACCACTGCGATTTCCGGCGGTTCATTGGGTTTGAGCAACTCGCTCGCTCTGCAGAACAGCACGCTGAACTATAACAACCAGGGAGGCTCTCTGAGCTTCGGCACGCTTACATCCGCGACGCTGGGTGGTTTGAGTGGTGCGCAGAACATGGTGCTGACCAATACAACCCCTAGTGCGGTCGCGTTGACGGTTGGAGGAAATGGAGTGAGCACCACCTATTCCGGAGAACTGAGCGGCTTGGGATCGTTGACAAAGTCAGGATCCGGAACACTGACTCTGACCGGTTCGAGTTCCTTTGCTGGGTCCACCAACGTCCTTGCCGGGACTTTGCTCCTGAACACGGGGGGGACGATCAACGGAGGCACAATTGGAGCGACGGGCTTGTTCAACGTCAATGGCGGATCTTTGACCTCCACCGGAACCTCGACCATTATCGGAGGCAATACGACAGGTTTCCTGCTTTCTTCTGGTAGCGCGTCTTTTGGAACCATTCAGAGCCAGACTAACGATGGAGCGTTGATTAAAGTGGCAGGAGGGTCATTCAGCGCAACCACAGTTACGCTTCAGAGAACTGGGAACCCCGGCCAAACCAATGCGCCGGCTACCTCCGGCTTTGTTGTCACGGGCGGCACGGCAAGTATCTCAGAAAACTTGAAGGTTGGAACCAGCAACAGCTCTGCCACCGCTTTGGTTAACGGCGGTTCATTGACGATTGCAGGTACCGCAAATGTGGGAAACACCACCAACTCCCGGTGGAGTACTTTACAGGTCAGCAGTGGCTCGTTGGATGTGACCGGTAGCGATGGCGTCCAACTCAGCACCAACTCCACCGTTGCAAATAACTCCCAGTTGTTGCTGACCGGTGGCATTACGACCGTCGAAGCCATCAAATATGGAGCAGCAGCTTCGCTGGCAAACAGCCGCGGTGACGTCGTCGTGAATAATGGTGCGGCTCTCTACGTGGGTAGCGGCGGAGTCTCCGTGGTTTCTGGCAATGCCTACACCGCCAACTTCAGCGTCACCGGTGCAACGCTCGGTGCGAAAGCCAACTGGAGCACCTCCGTCCCGATCGCGCTCTCGGGAAACGCAACGATCAAAGCAGCTGACGTGTCGGATGCGTCATTCAACATCAACTTGAATGGTCAACTTTCGGGCTTCGGTGCAAACTTGATTAAAACCGGAGGCGGCACTCTCACGCTCGGTGCTGCCAATTCCTACACGGGAACAACCGCCGTCAGCTCAGGCACCTTTGCCCTTGGTGCCAACGGCTCCATCGCTAACAGCACTTCCATCCGCGTTGCCTCTGGCGCGACACTGGATGTAAGCGCCGTCACCGGAGGTTGGACGGTAGGCGCAACAACCGCCCAGACCCTCACCGGATCGGGTGGGGTGACGGGAGCCACCACCATCGGAGCTCTTGGCTCGCACAATGCCGGCGACGCAGCAGTCAACTCCGGCGTCGGCTCACAAGCCTTCTCCAGCAATCTCACCTATGCCAGCAATTCGATCTTCAACTGGGACATCAATGCCAACTCAAACGTGTCGGGCTTCGATACGGTTTCCGCAGGCGGCAGCATCGACGTCAGCACCACAGGCACCGTCTTTAACGTGATCTTCGGAACCGGAGTTGACTTGGCCAATGCCTTTTGGAGCACGCCCGATACCACGCAAACTTGGTCGATGGCATCAATTTTCGGCCAAGCCTTCACCAGCGGTTCCTTCGCAAACGTGACGAGCACTGCGGATCCAGTGACTCAAGGTTCCTTCAGCATCACCGGCTCCACCCTTACCTGGTCCGCCGTGCCTGAACCCACCAGCGCGCTTGTCGGCCTGCTGATCGGTGCCGGACTCCTGCGCCGCCGCCGCGCTTTAACATGAGCCTTAGGAAATCCTTGCAGATCCACTTCATCCTCCTTTGCCCCAACACCATCCGGGCATATCCAGGGCGGGGCCCGGTAATGGGTTTCCGGGCTCCGCTCAACCAAATTGTCCATAGTGAACCCTGACCCTCGCTGATCGTTCGGCAGGGAATCACAACTTGCCAAACCGCGCGGCGTGGGGATATTTCGAAAGCTAAAACCAAATGTTTCGATTCCTTTTACGCGCAGCATTCCTTTTGGCGACAGCCGGGATGATTCATGCCAATGATGCGGGAGGAGGGAGCCCCGGGGTCGGCGCGAACGTCACGCTTTCCTCCACCAGTACCACCGCCACGCTCTCCAACGGGGTCATCACCGCGGTGATCCAGAAGAGTTCGGGCAAGGTTTCTTCCTATCTGCTCAACGGCACGCAGATGGTCGATCCCGCCAACCCGATCTATTACAGCATGGATGGCGGGACCAGCTACGAGCAGCCCTCGAACTGCGTTTACAGCGTCACCACCCAGACCGCCGACATGGTGGATGTTTCCTTCAAACGGACGTGGAACTCCACCTCAGGCTACAAGCATGTTTTTGACATCGAGCTCCATTATGTCCTACGTCGCGGCGACACCGGCATCTATGCCTATGCCATCCTCGATCATCCCGCGTCGTATCCGGCGACTTCGGTGGGCGAGTGGCGCATCGTTTGGAAACTGCCGCGCAGTTCCACCACCTTCAATTTCGAGCGTTCCTACATTGATGACCTCCGCAACTGGGAGATGCCTTCCTACTACGACTATCAGAACGCGTCGCCCACCTCCATCGCCGAGATCGTGAAACTCAACACCGGCGTCATGGCCGGGAAATACGACGGGAAATACACCTACGCCGCCCGCTATTACGACATCGGCACTTGGGGGCATGCCAGCAACATCTCGAAGAAGGGCGTGTGGTTCGCGCTCGGTGGGCACGACTATTTCAATGACGGTCCCACCCACCAGGACCTCACCTCGTCGGAGAGTTACATCCTCATGCACTTCGGCCGCAATCACTACGGGGGTTCCGGCACCACTGTCGCCGCCGGGGAAGCATGGCGGAAGATGTATGGGCCGTTCCTGTTATACTGCAATCAGACGTCCGTCGCCACCAACGCGGGCGACGCGCTCTGGGCGGATGCCAAAGCCCAGGTGGTCGCGGAAAAAGCCGCCTGGCCGTATAGTTGGCTGGTCAACGCCGACCACCCCGCGGCGGCTAGTCGTGGCACGGTCACGGGACGGCTGCTCGTCACCGACGCCCTCAAGCCCGCGATCACCGGAGCCAACGCCATGGTCGGGCTCGCCGCTCCCCAGGAGACCCATGGCAACTGGCAGCAGCAAAGCAAGGGATACCAATACTGGGTTCGCGCCGATGCGTCGGGAAATTTCACCATTCCCGCCGTGCGCCCGGGGAGTTATACGCTTTATGCCTATACCGACGGCGTGGTCGGCGAGTTTTCAAAGACCAACATCACCGTCACCGCCGGCGGAACCAACGCCCAGGGCGACGTCGCATGGAACATCGTCCATCCCGGGACCAGCATCGCGTGGGAAATCGGCGTGCCGGACCGCACGGCGAAGGAGTTCAAGCATGGTAACGATTATTTCACCCCCTTTCTCTGGGACGTCTATCCCAATGAACTCCCGAATCCCCTGGTCTACAACATCGGCACCAGCAACCCGGCCACGGATTGGAACTATGTGCACAGCAACTACAAGGGAGCCGCGGCCGGCACCACCACCGGCTGGAACTGGGATGTGAACTTCAATCTGGCAGCGGTCCCCCGCACCGGAAATGCCACACTCACGGTTGCCTTTGCCGGCGCGCACTATGCCCGGCTGTTCCTCTATCTGAATGGAGAATCCACTTCCTTCACCCGGCTCTCCCCGACCATCAGCGGCGGCAACGCACTGCTGCGGCAGGGAATCCACGCGAAATACTCATACGTCGACGTGTCCATTCCGGTGTCCCGTTTGAGGCTGGGATCGAACACGTTCCGCTTCGCATACACCGGGGACGCCGGATTCTCCAGCCACGTGATGTATGACTACCTGCGGCTGGAGTTGCCTGACTTCCCTCCGGCCCCGCCGGATTCCGGCCGCTCCATTGTCTGGGCGGGCGGGTCCACTTCCGCGGCTAACACATGGGATCTGGCAACCAACAATTCGTTCCGTTTCAACTCATCCCCCACTGCGTTCGGGGAAGGCGATACCGTGACTTTCGATGCCACAGGATCCAACTCCACCAGCATTACGCTCGCACAACCGGTCCAGCCGAACTCGGTCACCTTCACCGGCACGAAAAATTTCAACCTGACGGGAGCGGGCGATCTATCCGGGCCGATGTCGCTCTATAAGTCCGGCACCTCCACGCTCACGATCAGTCAGGCCAACACCTATTCCGGCACGACTTCGGTGACCGGTGGCGTTGTCTCACTCGCCAACGACATCGCCAATGCCAACGGGCTCGGCACCAGCGACGTCATTCTTCAGAACGCCACCCTGCGGATGTTTTCCAACGGGGCCACCGATTCGAATGCCTCATCCTATTGGAATATCGACGTGCCCGGCGGATCAATCGGGACGCTCGAAGCGGATGCCCGCTGCGGCCTCTACGGCAAGCTCACCGGCAGTGGCACCTTTCGCTATCGGGTCCCGAGCGGCTCGGTCCGTACCTCCATCTTTGGCGATTGGTCGGCGTTCTCGGGCGGTATCGAAGCCACTGCCATCTCCGGGAATGCGGAATTCCGCCTCGCTTCCAACTACAACTGGCCCGGCATTCCCGCGGCCGCGCTGTCGCTCGGCAATGGCATCACCGCCTACTGGGACGGAAACCTCAACGAGGGTGCCGGAACCTTTGTCAGCATCGGCGAACTTTCGGGAACCACCACCGCCACACTCAAGGGTGGTAAGATTGGAGGCCGCCAATTGACCTATCGCGTCGGCGGCAGGGGTGGGGACGCTACCTTCGCTGGAAGCATCTCAGAGCAACCCAATGGTATCACCAACCTGGTCAAACAGGGCTCGGGGATGTGGGTTCTAACGGGGATTGGGAGCATCAATGGGAATGTCACCGTGGAAGCCGGCACGCTGCACCTCAGCAGCTCCCTCAGCCAGATCGCCGGGAAGTCCACGACGGTCGGAGACGCTGCGTTCCTGATTCTCGACGGCACGCTCAATTCCCCAACCTTGCAGGTCTCCGAGGGGGGAGGACTCTCAGGAGTGGGAACCCTCAATGGCAGTCTCATCAACGCCGGACTTGTGGAAATCGATGCCGGCAGTTTCGACATCAACGGATCCGTGACGAACAGCGGCTACTTCCGCGTGAAATCACCTGCCACGCTTGCCGTGACCGGAACCTTCACCAACACCGGAGTCATCAACCTCATCGGTTCCTCCCAGTCGATCCCTCCCGGCACGGTCAACACCGGAGTCATTCTGACAGATCGTGCTCCCGGCTCGCTGACATGGACCGGTAACAACGGTTCGACATGGGACCTCCAGACCAGTGTTAACTGGACCAATGCCGACACCCAGCCCGCGGTCTTTTTCCCCGGGGACGCCGTGCTTTTCAACGACAGCGCCGCCACCACGGACATCGAGCTTGTCGGCACGCTGGCTCCCGCATCGGTGACGGTCGCCACTGCACAGACTTTCGGCCTTTCCGGCGGCACACTGGGCGGAGCCGCTCCCCTCGTTAAGTCAGGTGCAGGCCTTTTCACGGTATCCTCGGCCCTCGACCTAACCGGACCGGTGACGGTCTCCGGCGGCACGCTGGCAATCTCCACCACTGCTTCATGGCCCGCAGAATCGAGCCTGATTGAAATCCAGCAGGGCGCTACGCTTGGTGTCATCGCACTACCCGGAGGCGCCACCATAGGCGCAAGCCAGGTCCTTCGCGGTGCCGGCAGCGTCGATGGCGATCTCACGGTCAACGGCATCCACGAGCCGGGTTCCGGATCATCCGTCACCGGAAGACTCGACTATGGAGCATCCTCCCGCGTTTCCTGGTCGCTCGCCTCCAACAGTACCAGTGCGGGCGATTTCGACACGATCAGCGCGGGTGGCGTCACCATCGCGGCTGGGTCCGCCATCGATCTTGTTTTCAACACCCCCGGAAGCGACGTGGATTTCTCCCAGCCCTTCTGGTCCTCCGCCCGGTCATGGACATTACTAACATGCAACACCCGTTCCGGTATCTTCGCCCTCGGCAACCCGACGAATGACCTGTTTGGAAATGCGCCGTCAAACTATGGCACATTTTCTATCACGGGCTCAGGCCCCGCGGTCGTGCTGAACTGGACACCCGTCGAGATCATCGCCCTTTGGCGCGGCACCACCAACGGCAACTGGGACCTCACCTCTCCGAACTGGCTGAAAACCGGTTCCACCGCAGTCTTCCAGAACGGACTCTCCACCGCAATCGACGACGGGACGAATGTCACTTCGATCAATCTCGTGGAGTCCGTCACTCCCGCCTCCCTGAAATTTGATGCCACGAAAAACTACACGGTTGGCGGCATCGCGGCGCTTGGCGGGGCGATGACCCTTGACAAAAAAGGCAGCGGCTCGCTCACGCTTTCCTCCGCCAACTCCTTCAGCGGAGGCACCACGATCCACTCCGGGCTGTTGTCGATCACCCACGCCGGCGCGCTCGGAACAGGCGCCGTTAACCTATCAGGAGGTGTCTGGGAAACCGGTGTCGTCGCCCCGGGGAATGCCATCCAGGTGACCACCGACTCCACCATCCGCGGTGGCAGCGGCAATGGATCCCACGGAATCAAGGCGGTTTCCGGCAGCGGCATTCTCACGCTGGATGCGGCAAGTGCTTTTGACCTCGAGGGGACCCTTGCCTCGTTCAGCGGAACGGTGAGGATGATTGGGGTGGGCAGTTTTCGTTTCAACGGCAGCAATGGATCCCCGGCAACCGCGTTCGATCTCGGCACCCGTTCGCTCTCGGCACGCAATGGCGGAACGTACAATCTCGGATCTCTATCAGGGCAAGCGGGCTCCTCTCTCACCATCGCCACCACTACCAGTGCCGTCACCTATCAAATCGGCGCGAACGGTATATCTACCAGCTATGCCGGCACCATCACCAACGGCCCCGGAACCACCCATCTCACCAAGACAGGAGCCGGCATTCTCACCCTCGCCGGAAACTGCAGCCATACCGGCGCCACCATGGTTGCGGGCGGCACCTTGCGGGTGACCGGTTCGCTCGGAAACACGGCCCTCACGGTCAACTCCAGCGCGACCCTCGATTCATCCGGTTCGCTGGCCCTGGCCGCGCTCACGCTTCAGCCGTCATCATCCACCATCCTCGCGGTAGCTCCGGGAAAACTGCCGGTCGGAGTCGCGGGAAATGTGGCGCTGGCCGGAAACCTGCAGGTCAACCTCGCATCCGGAATCCTCTTCGGCCGCTTCCCGCTCCTGACCCATGGCGGAACCCGCACCGGAACCCTTTCCCTTGCCGGAGCTCCCGCCGGCATCTCAAGTCACCTGTCCTATCAGTCCAATGAGGTTGTTCTTTTCCTCGACGACAGCGACGAGGACGGGCTTCCCGACACCTGGGAACAAACCCATTTCAACGGGCTTTCCCAATCCGCAGACGGTGACTTCGATGGGGACGGGCAAAGCAATGGTTCCGAGCTTCTCACAGGAAACCTGCCGTCCAGCGGCACCTCGGTCTTCGCCGCCACCATGGTGTCTGTCGGTGTGAATCAACTTGTCCTCAGCTGGCCGAGTGTATCCGGAAAAACCTATCGCGTGGAATCGCAGTCGGGACTTGCAGGCTCCTGGTCGCCCGTCTCCACCGTCCCCGCCGCGGGTGATCCGGCAGTCACCACGTCCCACACGATTGACCGCCCTCCCGGCGAACTTGTCCGGTTCTACCGAGTCGCGCTTGATCCATGATTCCGGAATCCGACTCATGGGCTTGGCTAACCCGGTTGGGTTATCCATATCCGGTGTTTTGGTGAATAACCCGCGCCGCGCTGGCGGTAGAATTCAACCATGAATGGCTCTGATTCACCGCGGTCACGGCCGGACATCATTTCATCTAATAGAAATTCGTTGTTCCTTCTCTCGACCATGAAAAAGATCACGTTCGACATCGTTTCCTGTCTGCTAATCCCGGCGCTCTTCGCGTGCGATGGATACGCCGCAACTCCATTCACCCCAGCGACTCCGGCTCAAGCCGACCAGCGCGGGGTGCGCCCGATGCTCAAGGACAACCTCGACCGCCCGCTCCGCTACACGCCGGAGGGCGGCGACCTTGTCATCGTCAATGGCGAAGAGTTTTTCAACCGCTCGCTCTACGGCGGATCGAGCCCGTTCCGCGTGGATGGCGGGGACAGGCCGGAGTTTTCCTTCTATCTCCCAGGCTCCGGCGGGAACCTGCGTCTCGGCTTTTCCACCCGGTCCGGGATGAAATGGCTGCACGAGGCGGAACGCGTCGAGGCCCGTTATAGAAACGGATCGATGGTCTATCAGATAAGCGATCCGCTATTGGGCAAGGGCGCGCTGCGTGTCACCGCGTTCTGCCCGAAGGACGGTGAGGGATTGCTAGTAAAAATCGAGTCCGCTGCGGCGGGTCCGACTGTCGAAATGCATGTCGCATACGGCGGCATCACCGGCGTGCGCGGCGGCAGGGATGGCGATATCGGTTGCGAACGCCTTCCGGTCCGCGACTTCTTCCGGTTTGCTCCTGAAAACTGCAAGGGCAACGAACTGGTTAGCAATGGCAAGCGGTTCGTCATTAGCACGGAGTTCGGGACCATGGTGGGATTGCTTCCGAAGGACGCGAAAGTCCGCCCGGCCGATGCGGAGCACTGGGGGGACTTCACGAAACTCGTTGAATCGAAGGATTCGGAAACCCCGCTCTCGATCGCTCATGCAAGGTTCCCGCTTTCTTCAGGCGGATCCTCGGTCTTCGGCATCCAGCACCTGCCCGCGAAAGAGCTTGGAGCAAAGTCCGCGAAGGAGGTGCTGCAAGTCTATCGGGATGTCTCCGCGCAGGAGGTGGAACCCGGGAAACCCAGCGTCATGACAAGCTGGTCCGCCGAGGATCTAGCAGAGCGGTTCACCCGTGAACAAGAGGTCCTGACGAACATCGGCAACCGGGTTTCCATCAAGACTCCCGATCCATTCATCAACGCGGCCATGCCCGCCCTCGTCACCGCCGCGGACGGCGTCTGGGACGACCGGGTAGGGGCCTATCTTCATGGCGGAGTGGCTTGGCGCACGCCGCTTCTGGGTTGGCGTGTCGCGTATGCCGGCGATGTTTTCGGCTGGCATGACCGGACACGCGCCCACTTCGACCGCTTCGCCGCACGCCAGGACAAGTCCCCGCCGGATGCCGTCATTCCCGAGGCAGAACCGGAAGCCTATCTCGCCCGCAATGAGACTGCGCTCCACTCGAACGGCGACATGACCCAGTCCCACTACGACATGAACATGGTGGGCATCGATACGATTTTCCGGCATCTGTTATGGACCGGCGATTTGGAATACGCACGGAAAATCTGGCCGGTCATCGAGCGTCACCTCGCATGGGAGCGGCGCATGTTCCGCCGTGAGTTCGGGTCCGAAAAACTGCCACTGTATGAGGCTTATGCCTGTATCTGGGCCAGCGATTCCCTCGCCTACAACGGCGGCGGCGGGACGCACTCGACGGCTTACAATCTCTATCACAACCGCATGGCAGCGCGCATCGCGAAGTTGATCGGCGAGGATCCGTCCTTCTACGAGAAGGAAGCGGCGCTGATTGACAGGGGCATGAAAGAGTTGCTCTGGCTCAAGGACAAGGGATGGTTCGCGGAATGGAAGGACTTGCTAGGCGATCAGGCTTCCGCGCAGGAGGCGGCCGCGTGGACTTTCTATCACACGGTGGATTCCGAAGTGCCCGACCCTCTCAAGGCCTGGCAGATGAGCCGCTTCGTGGACACGCGCCTGCCGCACATCCCAATCCGCGGCCCCGGCGTGCCGGAGGGATATCACACCATTTCGACCAGCACTTGGATGCCATGGATTTGGTCCCTGAACAACGTGGTCATGGGCGAGTCCGCCCACACCGCCCACGCCCTCTGGCAGGCCGGCAAGGATAATTCCGCGTTCAAACTCTTCAAGGGCGCGATCCTCGACAGCATGTATCTCGGCATCTGCCCCGGAAACGTCGGGATGTGCACTTGGTATGATGTGAACCGCCGCGAGTCCCAGCGTGACTTCGGCGACGGTGTGGGCGCGCTTTCCCGCGCATTCATGGAGGGGCTTTTCGGGATCACGCCGGACTTGTTGGCCGGCGAGCTGAAGATTCGCCCGGGTTTCCCCGCCGCTTGGAATGAGGCCTCCATCCACCACCCGTCATTTGATGTGTCATTCGAACGCAAGGGTGAAACGGAACGGTTCAAAATGGTTTCCCGCTTCAAGAAACCCGTGGCCACCCGTCTCATCGTCGCCGCACTCCGCGACGATGTGGCAGCCGTCACGGCGAACGGAGCGGCAGTGGAATGGAAGGTCGTGAAGGACGCCGTCGCGACGCCACGCATCGAGATCCTTGCACCCGCAGCGGCCGCGCAGGAGATCGTGATCCAGTGGAAAGGCACTTCACCTGCCACCGCACCGGATGGAGTCACCGTGAAATCCGGCGAGCCCGTCCTGCTCAACGCCGGAGCCCCGATCAACGAAGGCAATGATCCTCAAGCCGCTCTATCCGATGTCCGCATCGAGGCGGGGAAACTTGCCGGCAGGGCGACGGGAACTCTCGGCCACCGCACCGTCTTCGCCCGCGTCAGCCAGGGCAAACTCGAATGGTGGCAGCCACTATCCGTTGAAATCACCGAAGCGAAACCGACCGCTCCCATCGTCTTCACCACTGACTGGTCCAAGCAGCTCCCGTCCTCGGTGAAGTTCGATATGGTTCCGCTAGAAGCCGTTTTCAATCAACAGGCCGACGGCATCTTCAAGCAGGATTATGTCAGTCCCCGTTCGCCACACGTCTCGTTGGCGCTTCCGCGGCACGGTTACGGTTCGTGGTGCCACCCCAAGAACAACTACGAGGTGGACGATGCCGGGATCCGCCAGGCGGCGGGTGATCGAAATCGCATCCTCCTGCCAAACGGCGTGCCGCTTTCCACCCCGGGTGATGCCGAGGCCAAGAACATCGCCTTTGTATCCCGGTGGGACAATTTCTCGAAGGAAATCACCGTGCCGCTATCAGGAAAGGCCTCGAAGGTCCACCTGCTCATGGCCGGTTCCACGGATGGCATGAAGAGCCGCCGCGATAACGGGGAAGTCATTATCACCTATGCCGACGGTTCCATCACCCGCGTCCCTCTGGAAAACCCGACGACCTGGTGGCCCATCGATCAGGACTATCTGATTGACGACTACGCATTCCGCCGTCCCGGACCGCTGCCGGTGCGGGTGGATTTGATGACCGGCAAGATCCGCGTGCTGGACGAGGAGACCTTCCCCGGAAAGGGCAGCAAAGTCGCAGGCGGAGCCGCCACGGTGCTCGATGTCGTTCTGGATCCGACGAAGGAAGTGAAATCCCTCACTGTTCGCGCAATCGCCAATGAAGTGGTCATCGGACTGATGAGCGCCACACTCCAGCGGCCATGAAGATCCACGCCTGAAACCACAAAATATCGTCATGAAGCGACCCCGTGAATCCTGTCTTATGTTGCGGTTGGCCATGTTGTTCGCGCTGCCTGCAAGTCTCCCGGCTGCTGTGACCTGCCCGCCAGTCTTCGGCTCCCACATGGTGCTGCAGCGCGGCCAGACCATACCTGTTTGGGGAACTGCCGCTCCCGGCGAGAAGATCACCGTGGATTTCGCAGGAACCAAGACGAACGTGGCCGCAGGCAATGACGGTGCATGGCAGGTGAAACTCCCTCCGCTCGCTGCCAGCGCGGAACCGCGGACGCTCGTGGTCACCGGCACCAATGAACTGCGCTTCGAGGATGTGCTGGTAGGCGAGGTCTGGCTTTGCTCCGGCCAGTCGAACATGGTAAAACCGCTCGGTGAACGAAGAGGCCAGCGCCCGACCGACAATGCGGAGGAGGAAATCCGAAAAGCCAACCATCCGCTGATCCGCATTTTTCAGATGCCTCGGAATGGCCGCCCGCAAAAGGACGATCTAACGATGCAATGGCATCCCTGCACGTCCGAAGTGGTGGATCGGATGAGTTTTTCCGCAGCCGCCTATTTCTTCGGCCGCGAGGTGCAAGCCAAGCTGGGCATCCCCATCGGCCTCATCCACACCAGCGTCGGCGGCACCCGCATCGAGTTATGGACTTCGCCAACCGCTTATCAAGGGATGGATGGTCTGGAAGATATTGCCAAGATTGCGGCAGGTGACAGGAAACTCGGGGATATCAGAATCGGCGGGCTCTATGATCCGATGGTCAAGCCTCTCGCACCCTACGGACTTCGCGGTTTTCTATGGTATCAGGGAGAGTCGAACCTCATGGCGGACGACAACCTGATTTATACAAATAAAATGAAGGCGCTTATCACCGGATGGCGCACGGCATGGGAACTTCCGGAGGCACCGTTCTATTATGTGCAGCTTGCCCCCCACAACTATTCTGCGAGAAAACTTCCAAATCCCTTCTCGACTGACGCACTGCCCTTGTTTTGGGAGGCTCAAACGAGGGCGCTTTCCATTCCGCACACCGGTATGGCCGTGATTACGGATACGGTTTTACAGATTGGTGATATTCACCCGACAAATAAAAAGGATGTCGGCGAGCGCCTCGCCCGGATCGCACTTGCCAAGACTTATGCCAAAAAAGACGTGGTGGATTCGGGACCGGTATTCAAGGAAATGCGCATTCAGGGCGACAGGATCGCCCTGAAGTTCGAACACGCAGAGGGTCTGCGCAGCCGGGATCGCGAAGAGCTCCATGGATTCACCGCTGCGGGTGAAGACCGTGTGTTCCATCCCGCGGAGGCGAAGATCACCAAGGGCAACGTGATCGTTTCCTCACGGGAAGTCGGCAAGCCCGTCGCCGTCCGTTTTGCATGGAACGAAAGCGCAAATCCGAATCTCGTCAATGCCGCCGGGCTGCCTGCCCGCTCGTTCCGCACGGATGATTGGCCCGTCAACACCCACCGCCCGGCGGCCCCACCTACAGAACCTTGATAAAAAAACTTCGAGTATTTGCGATGATTAGCGTCGTGCTCCCTCGCTACTTCACCAAGGAATCCCCGCTTGCCCTCGAAGGACTGCTAGGACCGGTCAGATTGTTGGCGGATTGGAAAATGACATGCCTGTGAAAAGTTCACAGGCAAAACCAAAATAATGGGTGCATCAACCGGATTCTGACAAAATTTGAAGCCAGGGCGGGCGTGTCGTATCAATTAGAATCCCGCTGAGTGCGGGCCAAATTCTGACGAAGCGGCCAGTTCTGTAAACGCCGCTCCATACTCCAATCGGGTGATTCGTTTGTTTTCCCGAAATCGTCCATATTGAAGGCTCCATGATTTGTAATAAACCCGCAGTTTCCTGCCATTTCAAGGACTTTGCCCTGACACGGCGCGGGCTGTTTTCGGTCTGGTGGCTCGGACTCGCAGTTTGTTTTACGCCCGCCGCATGGGCGCAGACCGCCACGGCGTTTTTTCCGGCCAATGGGGCGACTTCGGTATGTGCTGATACGCCGCTCCAGTTGACCTTCGACGTCCCGCCTACCTTGGGCTCCTCCGGGACGATCAAGATCCATGATTCCGCCAACAACGTTCTCCAGACCATCGATCTCGCGCTCAACTCACCCCTCGGGACGCAGGCGCGGACGATCGGCGGCACGACCTATCAGGCGTCGCCCGTGATAATCGCAGGAAACACCGCGCACATCTCTCCGCCGTCCGACCTCCCCTACAACAAGACGGTTTACATCACCGTGGACGCGACTGTATTTCCGGGATTCGCCGGGGTGTCGGGCACCACCGCATGGCGCTTCATCACCAAGTCCTCGGCACCCTCCACGGCACTCGACTATGTATTGATCAACGCCCATGGCACGGGAAATTTCGCTACCATCCAGGGTGCCATCGACTGGGTACCTGCCAGCAACACCCGGCGCATCATCCTCGATATCCGCGATGGCACCTATCGCGAAATCATCCGGAACAGCTCAAAGCACAATCTCCACTTTCGCGGTCAGAATCGTCAACGAACCGTGATCGAGTATCCCAATAGCAATAACCGAAACAATTCATCCTCCACCCGCTCCGTTTTCTACGTGGGGAGCAACGACACGATTCTCGACAACCTCACTATCCGAAATTCCACCCCGGACGGAGGTTCCCAGGCGGAGGCGCTGATCGTCGGCGGCCTGCGAACCGTCGTGCAGGAATGCGATCTCCGCAGCTATCAAGACACATTTCAAGTCAACGGAGCGAATACCGCTTATATCCGCGACTCGATGGTGGAGGGCGACGTCGATTTCATCTGGGGCTCAGGCGCGCCTGTATTCCAGAATTGTGAAATTCGTTCGCTGAGCAGTAATGGTTATATCTGCCAGATGCGCACCCCTGCGGGCAATCCCGGCGCGGTGTTCCTCGATTGCCGGTTCACCGGCTCCGCGGGCGTCACCAACACCGTCTTCAACCGCATCGATCCCGACGGCTGGCCATTCTCTGCGGTCGCCGTGGTGGATGGCACCCTCGGCAGCCACATGAGCGCCGCAGGTTGGCAGCGTGATGGAACCGGCACCGGCACTCTGGCCAACCTGCGTTTCCGCGAATACCGCAGCATCACGCCTGCCGGGGCATTGGTGAATATCAGTCAGCGTCTGGCACCCTGGTCACAGCTGTCAGAAGCCGAAGCGGCAGTCTATCGCGACCTTCCTGCCGTGCTCGGCGGTTGGACACCCCGCCTGGCTCCGCGTGCCTTCCCCTCCGCGGAGGGAAACGGCGCACGCGCCCTCGGCGGACGCGGCGGTGATGTTTACTATGTCACCAATCTGAATTCATCGGGTGCCGGTTCCTTCAGCAATGGCATCGATACCGCCACCGGCCCTCGCACGATCCTCTTCAAGGTCGCCGGCTATATCACGGGCCGTTCCATCAACAAGCCCCGCATCACCGTGGCCGGTCAGTCCGCGCCGGGCGATGGCGTTGCATTTCGCAGCCGCAGCCTGCGTGTCGAAGCGAACGACGTGGTTCTTCGCCACGTGCGCTCTCGTCTCGGAACGGAACTCGGCGTCGAGGACGACTCCATGGGCGTTCTACGCGGCATTCATGTGATTTTGGACCATTGCTCGGCATCGTGGTCGGTGGATGAAACCCTATCTGTCACCGACAATGCCGACAACGTGACCGTCCAGTGGTGTGGCATCACGGAATCGCTGGACAACTCGATCCACTCAAAAGGCGCACACGGCTATGGATCACTGGTTCGGCCTAACATTTCTTCACGTGTTACCTTCCATCACAACTACTACGCCCACCACCGCAGCCGGAATCCGCGACTCGGAAGTTATAATCCAGCAGTGCTGCGGATGGAGTTTCGGAACAACCTGCTCTACAATTGGGGAGGGACCGCAGGTTACAGCGGTGACAGCACCGAAGGGCTGGAACTCAACTACGTCGGAAACTATTTGTTGAAAGGTCCGTCCAGCACCACCAACCTGCCTTTCAAAGGTGGCAGCGCGACCTCGAAAATCTACCAACTCGGCAACCACACCGATCTTGACCGGGACGGCCTGTTCGACGGCACGGACCCCGGCTGGGGAGCGATCGGCGTTACCTTCACGCAGATCACCACTCCGTTTCCCGCTCCTCCCGCCCTCTCCGTGACTTCGCCTCTTTCGGCACAGCGGATTCTATCCAGTGTCGGCGCGAGACCCTGGAAACGCGATCCCGTGGACCTGCGGGTGACCGCGCACGCGATCACCGGCACCGGCGGCATCATCGACTCCACCGCACAGGTCGGCGGCTATCCGGTTCTAGCCACAGGCACCGTCCCCGTGGACAGCGACAATGATGGCCTGCCCGACGAATGGGAGCTCGCGCTGGGTTTGCCAACTGGCAGCCCCGACAACAATGGCGACCGCAATGGCGACGGCTACACCAACCTCGAGGAATATCTGGAATGGCTCGCCAACGCCCACACCTCCACCGGCTTCAACACACCCGTCGATTTCGATCTTGTTGCCGCGAATGGTGGCCGTCCCGATGTCACGGCGTTTACGGTTTCAAGCGCGTTCAGCGGCACGGTATCCTTGCTGCCGGACAACCGCACCGCAAGATTTACACCAGCGTCCGGGTTCTTCGGACTCGCAGGTTTTCAATTCTCCTTCACCTCCGCCGGGCAGTTGGTGAGCCTTCCCGTCGGCGTCCTCGTCACGCCCGGGCTGCCGTCGCATGTCATTTGGAAAGGCAATACCGCCGCATGGGATTTAGTAACCAGCAACTTCCTTGAAGAAACCATACCGGTCGCCTTCGCGCAGGGTGACAATGTGCTTTTCGATGATAGCGGCATTTCCACCACCGTCACCCTGGCCGGCACGCTCAATCCAATCCAGGTCCGCGTGGAAGGGGCCAAAAACTTTTCTTTCGGTGGAACCGGATCGCTCGCTGGCGGCATGTCTCTGCAGAAATCCGGCAGCGGCACGCTCACTCTGTCCAGCGGACATACCTTCGGCGGCGGAGTGTCCCTTGACGAAGGAAAGCTGGTGCTAGGAAGTGCAACCGCCGCCGGCAGCGGATCCATTTCCATGGCGGATGGGACCGAACTCACCATCGGCGCTCTCAAGCCCGCAAACCCGATCGAAATTGCTGGAACGATGACGGTCTCAGGTGGCAGCACTGGCGGACTCGCGGGTCTCGGTACCGTCTCAGGCAACGGAGAGATCAATCTGAACATCACCACCGGCGTGTTTGATCTGACAGGAAATCTCACGGGGTTCACCGGGGCTCTAAAGCTCATAGCCGCCCGCGACCTCCGCCTCAACGGAACCTCGGGTGGTTCCGGACTCGTGCTCGATCTCGGCTCTGCGGACGGCGAGGCTTACAACCGGTCCTCCGGAGCAGCCATCACTTTTGGCAACCTTCGCGGCGGCACCGCCACCGCCCTGCGCGGCGCGTCAGCCTCCACACAGACCACCACTTTCACTCTCGGAGGGGACAACGGTGATTCCACCTTTGGCGGCCTCATCGGAAACGGCGTCAATGCCACCAGCGCACTCACCGCCGTGACCAAGGTCGGCAGCGGTCGCCTCACTCTATCAGGCATCTCCACCTACACCGGCCCGACCCTGGTCTCCGCAGGCACTCTTAATGTCACCGGCTCGCTTGGTGCTACTGCGGTCACGGTCGCTGCCGGTGCCACTCTCTCCGGAAGCGGCACCATCGGTGGCTCACTAACGGTTTCGAATGGTGGCTTTTTTGAATTTGCTGGCTCCAGTCCCGCCGCCCTGAACATCGGTGGAAATCTTACCCTCAACGGCGGAAATCTTGCTTTCGCCCTCCAGAACACTCCCGCCGGTGGCGGCGACAAGTTCCAACTCTCCGGCGGCGCTGTCGTGCTCAACGGCACCATCACCGTCACGCCAGAGCTGCTAGGCGGCCCGCTGCTACACGGCACCTACACCCTCATTTCCGGTGCGGCGTCCGTCGCCGTGAACGGCACTCTCGTCTGGGATGGTGAATCCGGCGGACGCCAGTCGGTTGCCTTCGACACCTCGACTCCAGGCTCGCTCCGCTTGATTGTCACCGGCACGCCGGCTTCCCTCGTCTGGGCCGGCACGCCGGGCACCGTTTGGGACAGCGGAATTCCCTCCCAACCCGCCACCGGCTCGGCCAACTGGCTCCACGGCGCGCTTCCCGACCGTTTCGTTGATCTCGATGCCGTCACCTTCAACGACGCCGCCACGACCGGCACAGTCTCCATCACCAGTCCGGTCGCGCCCCGCTCGCTCGCTGTAGCAAATGCCACCCGCGCCTACACTTGGTCCGGTCAGCCGATCACCGGGGCGACCTCCCTGGTCAAATCCGGAGCCGCCACTCTAACGTTATCCCCCACTTCAGTCACCCTCTCCACGACCACTACGCTGAACAGCCCGACCGTCACCGTGACCAGTTCCGCCAATCTTCAGGTTGGCATGAGCGCCCTCGGCCCCAGATTTCCGTCCTCCACCACCATCATCGCCATTGCCGGCAACACCCTGACGCTTTCCAGAAACGCCACCGCGACTGCTGCTGACAACCATTACTTCGGCATCTTTAACTCCTATGCCGGCGGCACCATCCTCGCAGGTGGCACGCTCAAGCTCGGCAGCGACATTGCCAACGCCGGCGCGCTCGGTTCCGGCCCTATCACCTTCCAAGGCGGCACCCTTGAAATGAACTCGTCTGCCAATGAATCCCAACTGTCCGACTGGGAACTCGTCGTCCCATCCGGCGCAAGTGGCGTCCTCAAGGCCGACCCCCGCTGCGATCTCGCCGGCTCACTCACCGGCGGCGGCACCTTCAATATCCAGGCTGGTTTCGTCCGCACCGATGTGAGTGCGGATTGGTCCGCCTTCACCGGCCAGCTCGACATCACCACCGACACGGACGGCGGCGGCATCCGCATTATCAACAATTATGTGCCGTTCGATCTTCCAGACGCCTCGGTGTATCTGGGCCCGAAGGCAGAACTTTACTACGGCGGCATCGTCAACACCGATCCCGGGACCTTCATCCGTCTCGGCTCACTCAGCGGCGACGCCACGTCCAAACTCTACGGCGGTCTGACAGCCGCCCGAATCTGCACCTGGCAGGTGGGTGGAAAAAATGCCGACACCACTTTTTCCGGATCCATCGTCGAACAATCGGTCAGCACCATCACCGCATTTGAAAAGCTCGGCACTGGCACGCTCAAACTTTCCGGAACCAGCGCTCACCGCAGAGCTACCACGGTTAGTGACGGGAAACTGATCGTCAATGGCAGCATCACCGCCAGCACCCTGAACGTGAACTCAGGTGCGACTCTCGGCGGCAACGGACAGATCGCCGCCTGCAACGTACTTGCCGAAGCCACCCTCAGCCCCGGCGACAACGGATCGGGCACCCTGACGACCGGCAGCCTGTCGCTCAACGCGGACAGTTACTCGCAATTCCAGCTCGGCACCCAGAGCGACCGCGTCCAGGTAAATGGCGATCTGGGCCTCGGCGGTGTCCTTATTTTGATAGATACCGGCACTACCGCCAGCGGCAGTTACATCCTTTTCACCCACAGCGGATCTATGGCGGGAGATGCGGAAATCCTCCCGCCGCCCGGATTCGCAGCGGAACTCTCGACCTCTACGCCCGGACAAGTTCGCGTCGTGCTAACCGCCGCCACCTTCGCGACCTGGGCGAGGTCATACTTCACCCCGGCGGAGTTGGCCAACCCGGCGATCAGCGGACCTAACGCCGTCCTCACCGGTGATGGGCTCAGCAATCTGCTGAAGTATGCACTCGGCCTGCCCCCCAAAGTCCCGTCGACCACCGGGATCACATTTACCAAGCCGGACCTCACCTGGCTATTCACCTACACCCGGCCCGCGCTCAGGTCCGACATCACCTACATCGTGGAAGTCTCGCCCTTCCTCACCGGAAACTCGTGGACAAGCAGCGGCGTCTCCCACGTTCGCACGGTGACGGGTGATCCGGAAACGTGGTCGGCAAGCACCTCAGCTCCCGTTCCTGAAAGACTGTTCTATCGCCTGAGAATCAGCGAACTGCCCTAGCTTCACCGGAATTTCTATCAAAAACACGGGACACACTCGAAAACAATGCCACAGCCATGACCCGTATTTTCATCGTCCTAGCCAGCATCATCGCGACCGCCTCGTTATGGGCCAACGAGCCCGGCGGTTTCACCACCCTTGTGACGGTTCCCGTGACATCTGGAACCGTGACCTATCGCAGCAAAACCTGCCGCTATCTGGACAACGGCATCATCCGGGCCATCGTCAGCCCGGTGGGAAACGTGCTTTCCATCCGCTATCTGAAGCCCGGCCTGTCCGGCACGCCTGCGGCAAACGGTGTGGAAATGGTCAGTCAGACAGCCTCCAGCAGCGATGGCGGTTTCGGCAACCATACGGAAATCTATTATTACTGGTATCCGGATGGAACCGCCGGCACGGCCTATCAGGCCACCGCCGGAACCGCGGACCGCCTCGACTTGGTTTACAACCGGCCTTACGCGCCCGCGATCCACAAGCTGCCGATGGACGTCGAGCTTCACTACACCCTCGGCCGCGGCGAGGCCACGCTCTACATCTACGCCGCACTCGGTCACCCGGCTACCTATCCACAAGCAGATCTCCAGTTCATCCAGATGATCTGGCCCATCGCTCACGACGCGACGGATTTCCTCTGCGAAAACCTATACATCGACGACACCGTGAAACTCGGACTCAGCCTGAACGGCACACAACTCCGCAGAAATTCCTTGGAGCCCACCTACGGGGATATCAAAAACTCCGTTTGGGTTTCCGGCCTTCCGGGCGAAATCAACCAGCTCACCAGCGGCCCGTTCACCGACCAGCTTACAGGAAAGTATTCCTATAACATCCAACATAACATTTACAAGACGTGGGGCCGCGCCAGCGACATCAACGATGTCGGCGAGTGGGTGGTCGCCGGCAGCCAGGAATACGGCAACAACGGCCCGACCCGCCGCGAATACGTGCATGGCTGGGGCTTGATGTATCATCAGCCGATCAGCAACCACTACAGCAACCGCGGCATTTCCATCCCCGCTGGCCAGCCATGGGCGAAGATCATCGGCCCGTGGGGGCTTTATTTCAATGGCCTGCCCACCGGAGCCGCCGCCTGGACCGATGCCAAAGCGCAGGGCGGGGCGGAGGCCGCCGCGTGGCCCTACTCCTGGGTCACCCACCCGGCCTATCAGCCGCAGGCCCAGCGTGCCACGCTTTCCGGCCAGATTGTCCTGACCGACGCAATGCGTCCCGGAGTCAGCGCCGCCGGCGCGTGGGTCGGTCTCGCCGCCCCGGATTCCGGCGAGAATTCTTCGGACAACTGGCAGTTTCAATCCGACCGTCACCAATACTGGGTCCGCGCCGATGCTTCCGGAAATTTCACCATTCCCGACATCCAGACCACCTCCACCTTCGGCGGCACGGAAAACTATCAACTTTACGTTTATAGCGCGGGTGAATCGCCCGCCACCGGTGCGGTGGGCGAGTTCCGCCTCGGGCAGCACACCTTCACACCCGGCGAAAACAAAAGTCTCGGCACCATCCCGCTCACCGTGGACCACCCCGGCGGATCACTGGTCTGGGAGATCGGCATTCCCGATCGTAGCGCCGCCGAGTTCCGCCATGGCGATGAGTATGCGAAGCCCGCGCTGTGGCTGCAATATGGCAGCGAATACTCAAATCCTCACAACTACGACGTCGCCGCCGGCAACTGGGCCACGAATTTCAATTTCTCCCATACTTGCGATTACGTCGGGGCCTCACCGTGGAAATGGAACCTGAACTTCAATCTGAACGAAGTCATTCCCGGCACTTACTGGATGACCATCGCTTACGCTTCTGCGGATTCGATCCAGATCCTCCGCATCAATGACAACACGACATTCGCCGCCTTTACTCCGCCGAACGCGCGGCCGGGCGCCAGCAGCTTCATGCGGCAGGCCGTGCAGACGAAATACACCTACGTTCGCGTGCCGATACCAGCCAGCCGGCTGCGAGTCGGTGCTAACACAATCTCGCTTGATCATGAGGTTCACACTAACAGCGCAACCGCAGGGTTCATGTATGACTACCTCAGCCTCGAAGCTCCCGATCCGCCGGTGCTCCCTCCCGGTCGCGATTTGAACTGGAAAGGCGGCGCTTCCTCCAATGCTTGGGGCACCTCCGTCGCAAACTGGCTCGTCGCCGGAACCAACACCCCGGCGGTCGCCTTTGTGGACGGCGACCGGCCCGTCTTCAGCGACACCGGTTCGAATTCGCCTGCCGTCACCATGTCCGGAACACTTCAACCGGGCCGCATGAACTTTTCGAACACCACTGCCAAAGGCTATACACTCGGCGGCAGCGGCTCGCTCTCCGGTCCCTTCGAACTCCGTAAAACGAGCAATGGCTCCCTCACCCTTTCTCCCTTCCAACAAACCGTCACCGCAAGTTTTATCGCAGGCTCGCCCGTCGTCACCGTGACTTCCAGCACCGGCTTGGTGCCCGGCCTGACCTACGCCAGTTCCAGCGCGGCGCATGATTTCCCCTTCGGCACGAAGATCCTGAGCGTGGACAGCGCGACCTCCATCACTCTAACCGGCAATGCGGTCACCTCGCGGAACAACGTCACCTTGAACTTCGGCACGGCACACACGTTCTACGGTGGCAGCACCATCGACGCAGGCACCGTCACCCTGGGCAATGCCACGGCGAATTGCCACGGATTCGGCAGCGGCCCCGTCACGCTGAACGGCGGGACCATCGCGATGTGGAACAATACCAGCACGACCCATCAGGCTCCTTGGAACATCGTCGTCCCCATCGGAGCCGCGGGCCGGTTGAACGCCGGCTCGCGCGTGGACCTCTACGGCAGCCTCTCCGGGGGCGGCAATTTCACCATGCATTCTCCGTTTATCCGCACCAGTGTCATTGGCAACTGGTCTGGCTTCACCGGCAGATTGAACATCGTAACAGACAATGATGGCGGCGACTGGCGTCTCGGCAACAATCTGGGGCTGCCCCAAGCCGCCGTCGATCTCGGGCCAATGGTGACCGCCTACAGCATCCTATCAGGAAATCAGATCCTGCCGGTTGGTGACCTCAGCGGCAGTCCTTCATCCGTCCTCAAATCGACGGAAACCGGCAGCACCGCCGCTCTCATCACTTGGAAAGTGGGTGCACGCAGCGCCGATGAATCCGTTTTCCAAGGCTCAATCCGTGACAGCTCGGCCACCGCGCTGTGTGCCATCGAGAAGGTGGGCGGTGGCCTGTGGACGCTGGCCGGAACCAACACCCACAGCGGTCCCACCAAGGTCTCCGCAGGCACGCTCCGCATCACCGGCAGCAGCTCGGCCTCCGCTTTCACGGTGCTTGCCGATGCCGCACTCGGAGGCACCGGATCCATTACCGGCAGCGTCAACCTTGAGGCAGACGGCGTGCTGGATCTGCTCGCCACGCCGTTGACCATCACTGGAGATGTCACCCTTCCCGATGCCATGGTCGTTCGTTCCACCACTGACCCTGGTCCGGGCACCCATGTCATCGCCACCTGTTCGGGTGTGATCAGCGGAACGCCCGAAGTCACGCTGGATTGTCCGTCCACTGCTCCTTACGTCGCCTCGCTTGTGACCACCAGCGGTCAAATCGCACTCGTGCTGAAGATCGAAGACGCGGACCAGGACCTGATCAAGGATGAGTGGGAGCTCATTTACTATCCGAACGTCGCAAGCGCAGGTCCGCTGGATGATACCGATGGCGATGGCTATAACACGTATGCCGAGTTTCTAGCAAACACCTCCCCCGTAGATATGGCAGCGATGCCCGCAGGGGCAACGCACACAGTCAGCACTTCGGACGGCGCGGGTTTGGACGGCTCGCTTTACGAAGTCGGTGGAACCGGGGTGTATTCCGGAAACTTCGTCACCAGTGATCCCAACAAGCGCAACTTCGTCCGTCAGGACGCGACCGGCCCGCGACACTTCCTCGCCCTTTTCAAGTTCGACCTCGGAACGTTCGCCGTCAATCCGGTTTCGGCCGCAGTTTTTAATCTAACGATCAACAGTTCCTCCACCGGAACCCGTTCCCGCAATTTGTCCGTATTCAACGGCGACGACTCACTCATCACCGATAGCATCCTCTATAACGCCGCTAATCCTTTGATCGATGATTCCTATCTGCCCGAGATCAACACCGACACCGACTTCGCCCCCGGGGCCGTCACGCCCCTGCTCAGTTTCACCAATTCGACCGGCGGTGGCGCCGTCGAAACCATCGGCGCAGGCGAGCCGAGTCTCCGAACCGCCATCCATGATGCGCTTGCCACGGACAAGATCCTCACGCTGGTCCTGCACGGCGGTAGCACCCAATACCTGACCCAGGGCGATGAGGACACCACCGCGGCCAATCATCCCATGCTCACGATCACCACCGGTGGAAATCCGACTCCGGACCTCGATGGCGACGCGATGGCGGATGCGTGGGAGGCGGCGTATTTCGGCACGCTTTCACGCAATGGTTCCGGCGACGTTGATGCGGATGGCACGTCGGATCTCACCGAGTTCAGAATCGGTCTCAACGCGAAAGATCCGGCCCAAGCATTCCGAGTGTCAGTGGTTTCGGCGGCCCATGGATTCACATTTTCGTGGCCGAGCCAGCCTGGATTGCAATTTGTGATCCGCCGTTCGTCATCGTTGGCGGACGGGGATTGGGAGGAAATCGGCATGGTGCCGGCGTGGGCCGGCACGAGCACGTCATTCACGGATGACGCGGTGCCGTCCGGCAAGGCTTTCTATCAAGTCGTGCTGCGCCCGTGAACCGTCCGTGGGCGCGGTGGCTCGCTCCTCGACAAAGCAAATTTCCTACTCCATTTTCCACCAACGGTGCGATTGATAACTTACATTCTCCTGGTGCTGATGCTGCGGGCCGGTGCCGCATCTCCCGCGGCTTCTTCGGAGGTGGTGGTGCGTGTCTGGCAGTCGCAGGACGGGCTGCCGAGCAACGTGGTGCGCTCCGTGGTGCAGGCCAGTGACGGCTACCTCTGGGTCGCCACGGCGGAAGGGGTGGCCCGGTTTGACGGGTTCGAATTCCAGGTGGTGGAGCAGGAGGGTGAGTTGCGACGCCAGCGTCTGGCGTTCTCGCGCTTGTTCGCGACGAGTGGTGGCCGGATCTGGGCAGCGACCTATCAGGGAGGGCTTTTCAGGGTGGAGAACGGGAGCCTCCGCAAAACGCTGAGGAATCTCAGCCGGCAGAACCAGCCGCAGGTTTCCCAGTTGATCGAAGACGCGTCGGGAGCGCTTTTTTTCAAGCAGGGCGCGGATTACGGGCGGATCCACGGTGATGGCAGGGTGGAGCGGTTGACTCCTTCGGAAAAGCTCCTGGCGGACTTTGAGGCGGATTTCAAGAAGCAGGTCGGGAACGGCAGGGTGTTGGAGCGCGGAAGCCAGGCGATCCTCGTCGACCGGGCGGGGAGCACGTGGAGGGCGGGAGTCGATGGAGGCCTCACCGTCGAGGTGGAAGGTGAGCCAGCGGCTGCGGTGGAGCTGCCTCAGCGTGGCCAGACCTTCGCGGTCAACGAACTGCTTGAAGACAATGAGGGGAACGTGTGGGTGGCCTCTCCGATCAACGGACTGGTGCGCGTCAATCGCGCGCGGGTCAACGTGCTGGTGACGAACGAGGGACAAAATGAAGTGGCCGTATGGGCGCTGCTGCAAGACCGCCAGGGAATCTGGTGGATCGCGAACCGCAGGGGCGGACTGACCCGCTGGACCCCGGAAGGGTCCACCGAAATCCATCTTTCGAGTTCCCGCTCCGTGGCGGCGATCTTCGAGGACCGTGATTCGCGGTTGTGGGTCGCGTCGGGTGGAGGCAGCGTTTTCCGGCTCATCGACGGCGAGCTGAAGCCGCAGTTTTCAAAAACGCAGGTGCCGTCCAAGGTGCGCGCCATTACGCAGGACTCGAGTGGCACGCTGTGGTTCGGCGGCAGCCAGGGGCTTGCCTCGTATGCCGGTGAGGTCGTCCGCCGCTTCGGCGAGGAGGATGGCATCGGCGACCTTGATCTCACGGTGCTGCAGCCGTTCCCCGGTGGCAAGGTCATCGCTGGCAGCTCGGGGGGCAAAATTTTGCTAGGTGATGCCGGCGGCTTCGCGACGATTGGCGAGCCATCCGTCCTCAAGAGCCAGTGGATTTCCGGCATTCTATCCATTTCCGCGAAGGAGACATGGGTTTCCTCCCTAGGCGGCGGCCTTTACCTGTGGGACGGAGACAAATGGTTTTCCTTTGATGCCAACGACGGACTCGCGGATTCGCGACTCACCGGCATCATCGATGACGGAAAGGGCGGCATCTGGCTGGGTTCGCTGGGGGGGATCATCCATGCGAAACGCAGGGATCTGCTGGCACGCGCGCGCGATCCGGACGCCCCCGTGCGCTGGCTGCGGCTGGACCACACCGACGGGCTGCCGTCGCGGGAATGCACCGGCGGCTATCAGCCCGCCGCCTGGCGGGGCAAGGACGGCATGCTGTGGTTTCCCACCGGCAACGGCATCGCCCGGGTCCGTCCCGATCACGTGGAGATCAATAAAATCCCGCCGCCGGTCTACCTGCAGTCCGTCCGTGCGAACGGAGTGCGCCATACCGCCGGGACGGGTCCGGTCACCACCGAACCCGGGCGGGCGCGTCTCGAGTTCCGCTTCGTCGGGCTGAGCTACAGCGCGCCGGAAAAAACCACCTATCGGGCAAGGCTGGCGGGACTCGACGACGCGTGGCGGGAGCTTGGCAGCCAGCGCGTCGCCGCCTACGAAGCGGTGCCGCCCGGAGATTACACCTTTGAAGTCATGGCCGTGAACGGGGACGGAGTGCGCAGCCTGGCCCCCGCACGGATCCAGGTGGCCATCGAGCCGCGGTTCTGGCAGACCGCCTGGTTTTACGCTTTGGTGGGCGCCCTCGTTCTATCCGTCACGGCCGGCATCGGCTGGGGCGCGGCCCGCCTGCGGATGAGGCGCCGCATCCAGTTGCTGAAAATCCGCAACGCGAGGGAAAGCGAGCGCTCCCGCATCGCCCGCGACCTGCACGACGACCTGGGTGCCAGTCTCACCGAAATTTCCATCCTCGCCGCGCTTGCCGCCGAGGACGCCGGCAAGAGCCCGCTACAGCCGTCGCTCGACCAACTTTCCGTCAAGGCCAAACACGTCGTGGGGAGCCTCGATGAAATCGTCTGGGCGGTGAACCCGCGCGAGGACACACTGCGCTCGCTCGTCGACTACATCGCCGCCTTCGCCCGCGAGTTTCTCGACATCGCGAGGATTCCACTGCGTCTCGAGGTGACCCGCGAGATCCCCGACCATCCGCTTCCCACCTCGCAGCGACACGGCGTCTTTCTAGCAGCCCGCGAGGCGCTCAACAACATCGTCAAGCATTCCGGAGCGACCGAAGTCCGGCTCGGCATTTCCTTCGCGAACGATCTGATGGAGATCCACATCGAGGACAATGGCCGCGGCTTCGAGGTCGACTACGCATCCGGTGGCCATGGCCTGGGAAATTTGAAACAACGCATGCAGGAAGCCGGTGGCGATTGTAGTATCGAGTCCCACCGCAACCAGGGGACCGTCGTTTTGTTGACTCTTCCCTTGCGTGCCACCGTCAAACCCGTTTCATAAACCCCATGTCGACACTCAAGGAGCCCGTCACCGAGGTGGCAATCGTCGAGGACAATGCCGCATTGGGGAATGGACTCCGCAAGATCGTCGAGTCCGCTGAAGACTTCCGTTGCCTTGGAGTTTGGACGAGTGGCGAGGAGGCGCTGAAAAAAATCGACGCTTTTCGTCCGCAAGTCGTCTTGATGGATATCAACCTGCCTGGCATTTCCGGTATCGAGGCGACCGCCCGCATCAAGCAGTATCTGCCGGAAATCCAGGTCATCATGGTCACCGTTTACCGGGATCACGACCAGATCTTCGCCGCGCTCAAGGCAGGCGCGTCCGGCTACCTGCTCAAGCGTTCCACGCCCGAGGAAGTGCGCCAGGCCATCCGCGACGTGCGCTCCGGCGGCGCGCCGATGAGTGCGGAAATCGCCCGCCGCGTGGTCGAGGCATTCCACCAACCGATCAAGTCGCCCGAGGCTGAGGCGGTCAAGCTCTCTAAGCGCGAGACCGAGATCCTCGAGTTCCTCACCAAGGGCCTCGCCAACAAGGAAATCGCCGACCGTCTGTCGATCAGCGTGGAAACCGTGCGCGTGCATTTGCGGCGCGTTTACGAGAAGCTTCACGTCCACTCGCGCACCGAAGCCGCCATGAAATTCAGGGACTCCAAGGACGACCAGCGCGGGCCGCTTTAGCCCAGTGGTCAGCGGGAGGTGCCGGGTGATCCCGCAGGGTAACCCTCTTGTGGTAGTGGACTGGCAGTGATCCCGGTGAGAGATTGTGGGTAGTAGACGCCCGGATGCCCGTTCGCATCCGGTCTGCAAAACCTAATTCCCAAAAATCCGCAAATTCCATGAAACCCAAATTCCGCTCCCTGATCGCCGCCTTCGCCCCGCTCTCGCGCTCTTCCCTCATCGTCTGCGCCTCCCTGTGCGCCGCTGCATCCATTCAAGCCCAGACCAATGGCACTTGGATCACCACCACCAGCGGAACCTGGAGCACCACCACCAACTGGGCTGACACCAATGCCGACACAGTCGGAGACGTGGCGGACGGTGTGGGTGCCACCGCGGATTTCTCCACTTTGGACCTTCCTGCCGCATTCACCACAGTCACCCTCGATAGCTCTCGCTCGATCGGCGCGATGACTTTTGGCGATACGGACACAGCTACGGCAGGTTCCTGGGGGGTTTCCGGTGCTACGCCGAACGTGCTTACTCTCGCCACCAGCACCGGTAAGCCCACCATCACCGCCAATGTCCAAACCAATATCAACGCCGGCTTCATTGTTGGTGGGACCAATGGTTTCAGAAAAGAAGGAGCCGGCACTCTCCGCTTTTTCACCAACTCCAACACGCTTACAGGCGGTATTGACCTGAATGCAGGTATCCTCGCGGTGAACCGCATCGGTGGTTCGGGCAGCGCCTCGGCAAACGTCGGCACCGGAGCCATCACTATTGCGAATGGCGCTACCTTGCGCTTGGATTCGGGTGGCAATACTTTCGTCGGCAATGCGATCAGCACAGTGGCCGGAGCAACCGCCATCATCACCAGTGCAAATGCCACCAACGGCTATAGCGGTGCGGTCACCGGAGCCGCAGGCGATGTCCTTCAAATCGGCAACACAGGCAACGTCGGGCAGGTGAGTTTCAACGCGACTACGCAACAACTTTCCGGCTTTTTGGGGACCGTGGAAATCTTCGATGGAGCCAGCCTCCGCTTTTCCGCTACCAGCTTGAACAATGGTGGATCGAGCACGGCCTTCGATACCAATGTCAGCGGTGAGATCGTCGGCCGGAATAACGGAACCGTGACCCTCGGCTCGGTTGTCGGCACTGGGTTCCTCACGGGATCAAATGGTGCTGACAACAACACTACGGTCTTTTCTGTAGGTGGCAAAGCCGTCGATTTCACCTTCGGCGGCGTCATCCGAGATGCGAATACGATCCGCCGTGCGGCTCTTACCAAGGTGGGAGCGGCCGTGCTGACCCTGTCAGGGACAAACACCTTCAACGGTGCAACCTTGGTCAATGACGGAACCTTGAAATACACAGGATCGAAGACCGGAACCGGGACCACGACTGTCAATACCGGTGCCACTCTGACTGGAAACGGATCCATCGCAGGCACCACCACCATTGCCAACGGCGGCAAGCTCACACCCGGTGACGCTGGCACCGGCAACCTGAGTTTCGCGAACCTGACGTTGAACAGCGGCAGCACATTGAAGCTGGGAACTACTCCTACCGCCAACAAAGCGGTGGTCCAAGCCGCCGGGACACTCACCCTCGCCAGCGGGATCAGCGTGGACGTCAGTGGCTTTGGCACCGACGGAACCTACGACATCATCGACATCACCGGGGCCAATCCACCCAGCGGTTCCGCCGCCACCGCGCTCACAGCGATCAACACGGCGGGAGGAAAAGTTTACACGTTCGGCAGCACTGCCACTGCCATCACGATGACGATCTCCGGTTCGGATCCTACCAACTTCTGGAATGTGGATGGCGCCGGGACCTGGAATTTGGCTGGCAACTGGACGAAGAGTGTGATTCCCAACGCGATTGGGGCATTTGCCAAGGTCGGCCCCGGAATTGGTGGTGCGGGCGGCTTTTTCACCCCGTTGGAATTCGCGATCACCCTGGATGGGAATCAGACCGTCGGCACCTTCGTCGCCCAGACCGACAACCTTTCCACGCTCACCATTGATCCGGGAACCCCGGCGGGAACCTTATCATTCGACAATGGAGCGTCGCCCTCCATCCTCTCCGCTGTCTTGGGGGGTCTAATCGTCAACGCTCCTGTCGCGGTGGATGCGCAAGGCTTGGCCGTTGACGTGGCCATGAGAACCAACGTCACTCCCAACACACCTTTTGTGGTGACGCTCAACGGTGCGGTGAGCGGACCGTCCGCCGCCCTGACCAAGGCTGGCTTGGGCACCCTGGTTCTCGCCGGAAACAACACCTACGGCGGTGGAACCGTACTGAGCGCCGGCATCGTGAACATCAACTCCGCCACCAGCCTTGGCGATGTGGCCGGCCCGCTCCGCTTCTCAGGCGGCACCCTCCAGCTTGGTGCCGCGCTATCGGGAATCACCCGTGGCTATCAAGTAGCCGCTGCCAACAACGCGTTGATCGATACCAACGGATTCGCTTATGGATACGACGGCGTGATCAGCCCGTATTCCGGCGGCACCGGAGGCCTCACGAAAAGCGGTGTGGGAACGTTGACGCTCACAGCCGCACAAACCTACACCGGTGCGACGACATTGAACGCAGGAAACCTTGTGGTCTCCACAGGAGCTTCTATCAGCGGGAGCGCGATGAATGTCAATTCCGGCACCTTGACCGTCGCAGGTGGGTCGTTGACCGCCAGCGCGACCTCTGCGGTAACCAGTCCCGGGATCGCCGGCTTCGCGTTGTCGTCGGGATCCGCCACGTTCGCCGCCCTCAACGGCAATACCGGCAATCCATCGACCAACATCTTCCTCAATCTCACGGGAGGCACGTTCTCCGCCACCTCGCTGAGCATGGGACGCTGCGCGACCATCGTCAACAACCCCACCGCAGCCTCGAACACTTCCGGCCTCTACGTGAACGGAGCGATCGCGTCGATCACCGGCGCGCTTAACGTCGGATCGAACAATACTTCCACCAATTCCACCTCCTCGGCCCGGATGGATTCTGGAAGTCTGACGGTGGATGGCGCGGTCTCGATTTCCGTCTCCAGTCCGGACCGCTGGTCCTTGATTGACCTGAATGGCGGCACCTTCACTTCCACCAACGTCGCCACCGGAGTGCAGATCGGCACCGGACAGGCTGGCAGCGTGGCATTCCTGGTCCGCAATGGCACCGCCACGGTGGAGAGGTTCCTGCTGCAGCAGCCCGCTGCTTCCGTAAGGACAAGCCTTCTCAATGTCTCCGGAGGCACCCTGTATGTCGGAGCCGGCGGCATCGTGGGAAACAACAATGCGGGTACTGGAATTCTCTCCGTGCAACTCGGCAACGCCACACTTGGTGCGAAGGCAAGTTGGGGCACCTTGCTCGGAGCGACTCTCAACGGCACCACCACCATCAAAGCTGCCGATGCAGCGGATGCACCGTTTGACATCGCCATTTCGGGCGTCCTCGGTGGCACCGGTGGCTTTAACAAAACCGGCGGTGGCAAGCTCACCTTGTCGGGAATCAATACCTACAGCGGAAACACCACCGTCAGCGCGGGCACTCTGGAGGTCAACAATGATGATGTGTTTGACGACGCTTCCACGGTGACCATCGTTTCCGGCGCGACCTTGAACCTGACCCATTCGGGCACCGATAAAGTGGGCGTGCTTGTGATCAATGGCGTCACCCAACTGGACGGTGTTTACACCTTCGGCACAGGCAAGCTCGAGGTGGGGGGTTCCGCCTACACCACATGGGCCAACAGCTTCGGCCTGCAGGATCCATGGCTCGGTGTGGACCCCGCCCTCAACGGAACACCAGGCGCGGATCCGGACAATGACGGGGTCGCAAACTCGCTGGAGTTCGCCCTCGGCGGTAACCCGACCCTGTCGTCCACCAACATCCTGCCAACCCTGACCGTGACAGCCACCGACTTCATCTACACCTTCAACCGGGTGGACGCGTCGGAAGCTGAAGTGGCGCTGACCTTCCAATCCGGCACCACCTTGGCCGAAGGTTCCTGGACGTCCCTCGCCATCGGCGCGGACACTGCTTCCAGTGGTTCGGGAGTGGTTGTTGCCGAAGGAGTCGATCCGGCACCGGATGTGATCACCGTGACGATCGCCAAGGGAGCTAACACCAAACTCTTCGGCCGTCTTCAAGCGGTGAAGTAAGCGAAGTGGAATTCTATCAAAGCCCCTCCCGGTCTACGGGAGGGGCTTTCTTTTTGGAAGCACGGCACGCTCTGCCACCGCCGGAGTCGCGCGCTTCGGATTACCCCTGATGAGCGCTTGACCGTTAATTTCACGAATCGTTACCTCTTCCATACTCCAAACGTGTCATGCCGGTGCCTGAAAGAGGCTTTCCCCGCCACCCGTTCCCAAACCTCCTCCATGAATCCGTTTTTCAAAATCTCCGGCATCACCGCGCTCATCGCCTTTCCCGCGATTTCCCCGGCGGCTCAGCTGGAAGTGACCGCCGTCAACAAGCTGCCTCTCGCCCGCACCAGTCAGACCCTCGAAATCCCGGCGGCGGATCTGGCACCGCTGAAGGCGAAGAACCTCAACCTCATTCACGTCAAGGACGCAGCGGGAAAGGAAGTCCTCTGCCAGGCCATTGATAACGACGGGGATCCTCTCCGCGCCTTCGATGCCGTGCTTTTCCAAGCCGACTTCGCTCCCGGTGAAACCAAGACCTTCTCGCTCACCGTCGGTCCCAAGCAGGTTTACACCAAGGAACAGTTCAAAGCCTTCGGCCGGTTCGTGCGCGAGCGGTTCGACGACTTCACCTGGGAGAACGACCGCATCGCCCACCGCACCTACGGCGCGGCGCTGGAAACCTGGAAGGGCGAGCCACTCACCAGCAGCACCATCGACATCTGGTCCAAGCGCACCCCACGCATGGTCATCAGCGACTGGTACCTCGCGGACGACTATCACGTCGACCACGGCGAGGGCGCGGACTTCTACTCCGCCGGAGTGAGCCGCGGCTGTGGCGGCAGTGGCGTGTGGGCGGACGACCGGCTCTGGGTCTCGCGGAACTTCACCTCCTCCAACGTGCTCGCAAACGGACCCATCCGCGTCCTGTTCGAGCTGGAATACGCGCCATTCCCCGTCGGCGGCACGAGCGTTCGGGAAACCAAGCGCATCTCGCTGGACGCAGGACATCAGTTCGATCGCTTTGAAAGCTGCTACAAGCGCGCCGTCGTCCCCGGCGGGCGTGCGGACCTGGTCGCCGGGATCGGCCTCAAGAAAGTGGCAGGCGAGCAGCTCGCCAGCGATCCCGCGCAAGGCTGGCTGGCCAAGTGGGAGAAGATGGACAAGGGTGCCGGCTATCAGGGGTTGGCGGTCATCACCGCTACCGCGGAATTCGTGAAGCAGGCGGAGGACGCACTGAACCACCTCGTGCTCGCCAAGGCGGATGCCGCGGACGTGGCTACTTACTGGGCCGGCTTCTGTTGGGACAAAGCCGGCCCCTATCCGGATTCGGCCGCCTGGAAGGCCCACGTGGCCGAATTCGCACAGGGCCTCGGATCGCCAATTGAAATCAAAACCACTCTCTCGAACTAACCCTCCCAACCATCATCCATCCCCATGAAGACCACTCTGCTCGCCTCCATGCTGTCCGCCGGCATCTCCCTGTGTGCCGCCGCGCAATCCGCCGGTTCCGAATACTTCTCCGACTGGCCGGAAGCTGCGTCTCCCGCAACCGTCGGCAAGCGCGTGGCGGAAAATTTCCTCACCCGCAAGTTCCGCTACGAAACCGTGCCGGACAAGGCGGCGCTCGGAGTGATCTATCCGGAAGTCATCGCCTGGTACGGCGCGCTCACCGTGGCGGAACTCACCAAGGACCGGGACTTGGCGGACAAGCTGGTGAAAAAGTTCGAGCCGTTTCTATCCGAGCCCGGCTCGAAGAACATCAACCGCTCCGCCCACGTGGACTACCGCGTCTTCGGAGCGCTGCCGCTTGAAATCTTTCTCCAGAACAAGGACCCGCGCTGCAAGGAGCTCGGCCTCGGGTTGGCGGACGCCCAGTGGGAAACCACCACACCGGACGGCATCACCGCCGAAGCGCGCTACTGGATCGACGACATGTACATGATCCCCCTGGTCCAGGTGCAGGCGTTCCGCGCCACCGGGGAGACCAGGTATCTCGACCGGGCGGCGCTGACGATGAGCGCCTATCTGGATAAAATGCAGGAGCCTAACGGACTCTTCTTCCACGGAGAGAAAGCCCACTTTTTCTGGGGCCGTGGCAACGGATGGATGGCGGCCGGCTCCGCGGAGCTGCTGCGCTCGCTGCCGGAAAGCCACCCGCAACACGCAAGGATCCTCGCCGGCTACCGCAAGATGATGGCCGGGCTGCTCGCCACCCAGGCGGAGGATGGCATGTGGCGGCAGCTGGTGGACAAGCCCGAGTCCTGGCCGGAGACCTCCGGCACGGCCATGTTCGCCTTCGCCATGGTCACCGGCGTGAAGAACGGCTGGCTGGACGCCAAAACCTACGGACCGGCCGCACGCAAGGCGTGGCTCGCACTCGTCGGAATGCTCGATGAAAACGCCAACCTGCGCGAAGTCTGCATCGGCACCAACAAAGGGTTCGACGAGCCGTTTTACCTGAACCGTCCGCGCACGGCTGGGGATCTGCACGGCCAGTCGCCCGTGCTTTGGACCGCCACCGCGCTACTCCGTTAACCCGGGCGGTGTAATCCGTTTGAGCTAATTGCGGCTTATCTTTTCTCGGGATAAATTCTTCCCGATGAAATCAAAAACCTACAACCAATCATCTTCCCGGCCTCCTCTCGGATTCACGCTCGTCGAGCTACTGGTGGTGATCACCATCATCGTGGTGCTCGCGGCGATCGGCTTCCCCACAATATCCAAGATGCGCGCGTCCGCAGACCGGACGAAGTGCATCGAGCAGCTAAAGGTTTGGGGAGTGGCGATGGGTGGTTTTGCAGCCGACAACGACGGAAGAATCAACTGGGAACATTGGCCGTCGGTAAGCAATAGTGAACTGAGTTGCTCGCCTTACGTTCGCTATTGGTCCGGTGCAGAGGTCAATTTCAACAGTGACGGAAGTCCAGGAGGGAACGATGACGCATTTGCGATCCATAGACAGATGCGGAGATGCCCAGGCATCAAGGTGCCCGCCAACACCTACCCGGTGCATTACGCGACGATTCAACCATCGGGGGTCGCCAAGGTTGGGCTCGGAGGGCGAATCGACGGGAAAAAATCGGACTACAGTCTATCAAAAATCAGCGACCCCTCCCGTTTCCTGCTGATGATCGAGACGATGGAGCCTAGCGGAAACACCGGCTATAGCTTGTCGACAGAAGCTGATTTCCAATCGCGTGTGAAGCCACTGACTCAGAAAGGCGAAAAACTCAGGCATAACAATACGGTGAACGCTCTGCTCGCCGACTACTCGGTGAGGCCGATGAATTGGACGGATATTCAAAAAGGCCTGAAGCTTGGCCTTTGGATCAACTTTGAGCCTCCGGCGGGCGGAGGCCGGTAGGACGGCTTTTGCGCAGACTTCGTGCACCTGCTGTTCCCGGAGTCAGGGTTTTGCGGCAATTCCCAAAGTGACCGGCGCGAATACTTCTACCGTGGCTGTGAGCTTGATGTCTCCGTCGCCCGTCGCCCTCAGGGTCGCCAGCGCCCGGCCTTGATAGGCCTTGCGCCCGCTGGCTTGAAAGCGCTCGGTGCTCATGATGTTCCCGCTGTCCACACCGATGATTTTCCCCGGACCTTCCACGGTGAAAGCGATGAGATCGGCGGCGGTGGGGACGAGCGTGCCGTTCTCATCGAGGAGCTGGACTTCGACATTGGCCACGTCGTCGAAGCTCGTGGTGAGCGATTTGCGGTCAGGGATCAGGACGATTTTCGCAATTTTTCGGGCGGTGCGGACGAGGTCGGTGGCGACTCCTTTGCCGTTTATGGCAGCAACGGCCTTGAGGCTGCCGGGCTGATAGGGCATCTGCTTTCAACTTCACCCAAGTCATCAACCTCGTGGGGCTTGACGTGCTCCTCGGAGTCATTGGGAGTCGGAACGCGCCGCCGCTCGCCTGAAAAGGGAAGGGAATGCCCCGTTTGAGCCGCCCACGAGCCCCTCAGGTCGCCCCTAGCCGCTTCCCGAGTCAAACCGAAAGCCGCCGCGGACTTCGAGACCCAATTTAGAGACTCAAATCACCCCTGACCGGTCATTTCCGGTTGGGTTACGGGATTGAAATCGTTTCCCGACAGCCGCTGAAGGTTGAACTCCGGATAATTAGAAGGACAAATCTAATCGCGGGGCTTCGGCGTGGCGCTCCGCGCCGCGGCGAGGGCTTCGGCGACTTTGCTGGCGTTTTCACCGGTGAGGTTGAGCGTTTGGAGCTGGCGGGTGAAAATTTCAAAGTCGGTGGCGTTCAGTCGCGAGGGTTCCGAGCTTTGCCCGGTGCGGGTGGCGAATTCTTGGAGCGCCGTGGTGATGAGTTTGGTTTGCTCGGCGGGATCGCGGATGGCACCGGCCAGGCCAGTTAGTCCGCCAAAGCCGCGGTAGATGGAATTTTGCGCCTGGTTTTTCAGATCCTCCGCTTTGATCTCGATGCCTTCCGGCAACAAACCGGCGAAGATCGCGATGTCACCCGGGCTACTATAACCCAGCTGGTCGATCGCCTCGTTGAGCAGTTCCTTTTCCCGCCCTTGCGACTGGGCGATGGCGCGCGACATCCATTCCCGCGCCGCGTCCGGGTCGCCATTGCGCGAAAGCGAGTTGGCGGTGGCCAACTCGAGGGACGCGCGCTCCTTGCCTCGCTCCATCTTCTCCAACCACGCTTCCGCCAAGGCGCGGTCGGTGGAGAGGGCGGTGGAGAAGACGTTCTTGAAGCTCCAATCCTGCAGGCGTCCGTCTTTGGAGCGCTGGTAGATGTCATCCATCATCTCCCCACGCTCGCCCTCGGGCAGTTCCCGGAAACAGTTGGAGAGAATGCTTCCCTGTTGCTGTTGGGGAAGCGAATCCATGAAATTGAGCAGCGCCTTTTTCCCCAACCGGGCCATCGCAGTGCCGATCCCGTAGGACGCCTGCCAGCCATCGTTCTGGCCGAAAGTGCCGTCCAGCAGACCCTCCCGATAGATGTCCGCCGCCGTCATGGGATCATCCTTGGCCATGGTCCCAAGCACGGATGCGAGCAGGGCGGGGGCGTTTTTCTGCGTTTTCGCCCAGGTCAGCGCGCGCTGCGGGTCCTTGGACGCCATGGCGTTCATGATCGTGTTGAGGCCGCCGGTGCGCTTGCTGTCAGGATCGGCGGCGATCGCTGCCGCAGCTTCCTCCAGCCGGGAGACGGGGAGTTTCTCCAACAACAGCTGCAACTGATAGGACTGCCGGGCCCGGGCGACGGGGCTTTGCGTGGGATCGTATTTCGAAAGCTGGATGACTATCTTCGCCACCTCGCCGTCGGATAGATCCTTGGGAGAGCGGCCCTTGAGAATGCCGGCAAGCATCTCGTTGCCGTCGCTTTCGCGGTTCTGCCGCTCCCGGGAACTGGATTTCACCTGGCGCGGGTTGGCAGTCTGTTCTTCCAGAGGCGTCGCGGCGGCGGAAGATACCTGGCTACCACCCGCCATGTAGCCAATCCCCAGGCTGACGACGCACGCACCCGCGACCCAGTAATGGCTTTGTTTCATCCCGCATGCTAGAGACCGTCACGAGGCGGTGGCAAGGGTAAGATGCGGCGGGCTCGTGCAGGGCGATCAAGCTAGGAAACGCAGACGGAACGTCGCACCTGATTGAGACGAAATTTCAACCACAGATGAACAGGATGGACGCAGATCAAGATGATAAAATCTTTCCTGAGGGTGTGGCTGGCGGCCAAATACCCCGGTTTTGAATCTGGATTCATTCCTATCTGTGTGAATCCTGTCCATCTGTGGTTGTTTTTCCGCTAGATTGAACGCCTTGGGGCTTTATCGCAAAATTCAGACTGGAAGCCCGGACTCCGAGACATCCATCAGTTCACCACCGCCGGTGCGACCGGGGTCACATCGCCACCGCCCTGCGGCCATACGATATGGCTGGCAGTTTTCCATTCCGCCAGCGTTCCAACCGCTCCCACGTAGGTATTGGAAACCAGCGTCAGCAACTGCTTGCGCGCTTTCATCCCACCCGTGGCGTTCTCCGCGAGCTCGGCGGTGCCGCCGACTTGTTCCAACAGCCCGTCGTCCTTGTCCGAGGCCGCCTTTTCCATGCGGACGATGACCTGTTGGAGCTTCGTGAGGAAATCGGCGGGAAGCTTGAAGTCGATGAACAGCGCCGCGTGCGGCGTTGCCTCGCTCAGGAAATTCCGGGCGCTGGCAAGCACGCCCTCGAAGGCATTCGACCGCGGCACTACGAACTTGTCGTCGAACTCCGGCATCTCCTCCGCCTCCGCGATGGCCACCGCCGTCTTTCGGATCTGGCGCAGCAGGGTCATCGCCACCTCCGCCGCCAGCGCCTTGTTCCCCGCACCGCCGTGAAATGTTCCGGATCCGGCCAGCTTTTTTACGCCGTTCTTCTCCATTTCCATCACCACCGCTCCGATCTTCGCGAACTCCTTGCCGCCGCGCGAGGTGGCGGGGAAGTCGACGGCATACTTTTTGCCGAATGTGTCGATCCGGGAGAATGTTTCATACTGGCTGCGGATTTCGTCGTTTTGCATGGAGGTGTGGTGGTTAGTGGCTGTTAAACAAAGCCAATGGGATATCTATCAGGGTATTCCCATCCGTAAACCAAAATCGTCGTTAGGCGCAAAACCCCTCCCAGGACGATAGAATGAACACGCGACTCTCCGACCTCTGCCTCCGACCTCCGACCTCCGCCGCACCGCTCCCCACCCGCCCCCGCGAACGACAACCAGGGCGTCCCGGAGGAAAACCAGAGCCGCACGGGCGGAAACCCCGCCGCGCAGCCCGGAACCAGAGCCGTGCAACCGGAAACCCCGCTGTGCAACAAGCAACCCCAGCCCCACCGGCCGGAACCAGAGCCGCACGGCCGAAAACCCCGCTGCGCAGGCCGGAACCAGGCTGCGCAGAGGAAAACCAGGGTGCGCAGGAGGGGGCCAGAGTGCGCAGAACGAAACCCTGCGGGGTGTTTTTGAAACAAACGGAGTCCCGCTGGCCCCGCCCGTAGAGGTGTGAAGAGTTCCTATTGCCGGGACGCCAAGGGCACCCAGGGAATTGCAGGGGAGATTCCAGAAATCCGGTTTTTCGCCGATCCTAGTGTCTCGTAAAATTTTATTTGGTGGTTAGTGAATTTTAAAATTGTACGATTCTGAGAATGTGTACAATCGGACAGGTGCCCGCCAAAATACACCGAATCAGGCTATCCAAATCCGAACGTCATGAACTCGAAGCCC
>JANPKJ010000039.1:0-49471 GCA_031425955.1 Akkermansiaceae bacterium
GCCCTTGAGCGCCTCAAGGGCCACGCGGGCCTTGAATTCGGGTTCGTGTCTTCTTCGTTTTGCTTTCATTTTGTGTGGTTTAGGTTGGGTTCAAGACCCGCGCCCGACCACCACAATCAAAGCTTAGCCCCTGGCCCGAATTTCGGGGTCCGCCTCATTACCGGAGACTGTTTTCCTGCCCAAGAACCCGCCCTATCCTAACTCTTCCTCCATAAACTCAAGCACGAGGTCGATGAGTTCGTCGAGGCCGGCGGAGAGGTCTTCTTCGATCGTGGCGAGGTAATCTGCTTCGGTTTCGCTGTAGTCGTTGCGGTCATCGCTGCGAGTTTCGCACCAACGGCTGGCGTTGAGGGGATCGACCAGGGTGGTCGCACCGATGAGTTCGAAGGAGTTGATGATGCGCTGGTGATTCAGCCCGCTCTGCCAGAATCCATGCAGGCCGTCCTCGCTTTCAAGAAGCGGAACAGTCTCATACACGTCCATCAGGGCACGTTCATCGCGGGTGAGAGCTCGCTCGGGCGATTCGCTCTCAAGGCGATCGACAAGGATCTCGACTTTTTCCGGCCATTCAATCGGTTCTTGGGAAAACATTTCGGGCGGATCTAGGATATGGGGGTGGTGCTTGCAAAGGTAATTCCTGATTCGCGATTCCACGGCGATCATGCATGGGGGGACCCGGAGGAATTCGATGGAGTTTTAACCGCGAATGGTCGTGAATTTGAAGGAGTGGATTTCTCAGACTCGGGGGATCCATTCAAACAAGCTCTTCATTCGCGTTGATTGCCGTCCATTCGCGGTTGCAGAATCCCTAACGAATTTCTGCTCTGCGTTCCTTTGCGGGCTTTGCGCCTCTGCGGTTAACTCTTTGAGATGGAAACGCGCTGGATTTCCTGTTGGGAAAAGTCGATGGACTTGCGGCGGGACTCCTTACCACTCGCAGAGGCTTTCCAGGTAGGCGGCGGAGCCGTCGCGGAGCCAGCCGTCGAGCTGGGAGGGATCCTTGAGCTGCTGGCCGCGGAGGCGGGGGACGGCGATGTATTTGGTTTCGAGCGACGGCAGGTTGCTCATGTCCACCCAGAGTTTTTCGAACTGGCAGACGGGGAAGATGTCTTCCTGGCCGTGGCCCCAGCGCTTTTTGACGTCCTTGAGGGTGATGTAGGTGGGCATCCTTGCGGCGAGGGTGCGGATGGCGGTGTTGACTTTTTCAAGATCGGTGAGGTCGGCGCGGGTGAGCTGGAAGGCTTGCAGCAGGGCGTCGATCTGGATCCAGCAGGTGTTGCTGTTATAATAGGAGAGGTTGAACTCGTCCTCCTCGCGCGGCATGGCGAGGCCCTCGACGAGCTGCGGGCGGCCGTTGACGCGGGCGAGGCCGCCGCCACGATCTTCGAGGCGGCGGGTGATGACTTCAAAACTGAGGCCGGCACCGCTGTCGAGGTGGTGGCCTAGCAGCGCGGGGTCCACGTTCATGCCGACGGTGTCGATGTTGTGAAGCACGAGCGTCTGGAGCTGCGGGCGTTCTGCGAGAAGCGCGGCGAGGGTGCCGTTTCGCAGGAGGTTGGGGACTTCATACCAATGGCCGACCGGGTGGAGGCACTGGAGCGGGAGGTTGTCGGTGTAGTCGCTGGCCTCGCCGGTGGATTCCGCCCAACCGAGCAGCGCGGTGCGCAGCGAGTCGCGGACTTTCTGCTGCTGCACGTCGAGCACCTGCTGGGGCATTTCCTCCCAGGCGAAGCGCAGGTCGCGGACGGTGGGCACGGTGCGCAGGCCGATGGATTTTCCCTGCGAGAGATAGAGCGGGCCCTCGTAGTGGTAGTTTTCGTAATGGTTGAGGAAGCGCTCGGTGGGGTCGTGGGAGAAGTAACTGGTAGTGAAAATGTGCGGGATGCTCATGCCCGCCTCGCGGCCGGTTTTGCGGCTTTTGGCGAGGTGGGTTTCGATGAAGGAGCGGTGGCGGCCGCCGAGTTTGCAGAACGGATGCAGGGCTTTGACCACGCCCGCGCCCTGGGTCCAGCGGGATCCGGCACCGGCGGCAAGGGTGACGACGGCGACCTCGCCGTTTTTCAGGGCTGCGAGGCCTTTTTTGCGCGAGGCGGCGGAAATGGAATCGGCTTGGGTGAGGTCGGTGTCGCGGACGTCCTCGATGACGGCATTCGCGGGAAGCCGGTTCTGGGCGAGTCCGATGCGCCCTGCCTTAAGGTCCGCGCGGATCTGCTCGTGGGCGGTGCGGTCGAAGCCGTGTGCGGCGAGGATTTCCGCGAGGGACTCGCTGTTGCGGCTTTTTCCCTGGCTGCGCGGGAAGATGGAGTCGAACAAGGTCTGCACCATGCCGCGAAGTTCGGGGTGGTCGCGACAGGCGGTGGCGAAGTGGTCGAGCTCGGCGAGGCGCAGTGGCGAGAGTTCGTGGCGGCCTTTGCGCAAAAGCTGGGGGACGATGTAGCTGTAGTAACCTGACGGCATCAGCGCGTCCTCGCCGGCCAGCAGGTCCGCCCAGGTGCCACGCTCGTTGATGGCGAAATCGTAAACGACCGGCTCCATGGCGAAGGGCAGTGCGGAACCTAACATTTCCTTGGTCTCGGACATGATGGCCTGGAGGCGCTGCTGGCCTTCGGCTTTTCTCTCAGGAGCGAAGATGAAGCCCATGCCGCCGCCGGCCATGCCGCCGAGCATCCAGAAACCCCAGAAGTCCTTGCCGAACTCGGCGCTGATTTTCTCGATGAGTGTCTCAGTGTAGAGGTTGCTGGCCCATGGGATGATGGTCTGGATGGGCTGGCGGAAATTCTCGGTGGTGGCCGCGCCGATGGCGGGGATGTCGCCGGTGTGGAGGGCGGAGAGAATCCGGTCGAGGATGCCGTGGGTCTGTTGACGGGCAACCCACTCGGGGCCGCTGCGCAGAAGGTATTTCTCGGTGACCATCTCCAGGATGGGGCCGACGTTCTGCGCCATGCCGCCGTGGACGAGGACGAGCGAGTCCTGGAGTTTCTGGCGGGCGTCGGCGGGGACATCCGTGTCGTCGAGCACCTTGTGGGTGGGCATGAGGCGGCCGCGGGAGATGCCGAATTCCGGGTCGCCTTCCTTTGAAAACGTGCCTTGGATGAGTTTCATGCCGGGCCAGACGCCGCCGGAGTCCTGCCAGCCGCCGCCGGAGCCGCCGATCCACTCGCCTAGCAGCGCGCGGGCGAGCACGATGCGGCGCTCGTTTTCCTCCAGCGGGCCGGTGAGCGAACGGGCCTGGCCGGTGGCGCGCATGCAGACGCTGATGAGTGCTGCTAGCAAATTCGTGGAAACGGCGAGGCGTGAGCCTTTGGGGATGTTATTGACGTTGGAGACGAGTTCGAGTCCTTTTCCCGGCCCGACGACGCGGGCTAGCAGATCGGCAAGGCTCTGGCCGGAGCCCTCGATGCCGGGCGGGACGATGCCGCTGGCGATGACGGCGGCCTTGAGCAAGCCGAGGTAGTCTTTGGCGAAATCGAAGACTTCGTTGAGGCTGGAAATCTCCGCGCTGCATGCGAGATCCACGCTGGTAAGGCGGAGGATGGGTTCCTCGATGATGCGCAGGCTGGCTTCGACCGGCGGGCTGGGGGACTTGTCGCGGCCGTGGACGGCGAGGTCGATGGAGATGTTAAGCACCTTGGCGCCCTCCGGATAGTCCATGCCGAGGAAGAAGATGTCGCTCCAGCCGCAATGGGTGAGGTCCATGCGGACGGGCGTGCGCTCGCGGAGAATCGGATAGGTGCCGGTGGCGGGATCGCGGCGGGTCATTTCCGTGCGGATGCGCAGCGGTTGGTCGGCCGGGTGGCCCATGCGGAACATCCATTGGTTTCCGCTCACACTGCGGACACTGCGGCGGACCTGGTCGGCGAGCGTCTGGAAAGCGAGGCGTTGATAGACGGAGGCAAGGGCGCTGGAAATGCCATCGCTGGGGGCTTCGGTCCGCTGGGTTTTGAGGAAAATGTCGATGGCTTCCTCGAAGCGGCGTTCGAGCAGGTTTTCGTAACCTTTAAAGGGAATGGCTCCGGGTTTGTCGCCGGATTTCACCTCGGCAAGGCGCAGCGGCAGGTGGAAGCGGTGGATGGAGTAAAGAAACAGCAGGGCGCGGACGCGGTGATAGAGGTTCTCGCTGGTGCGTCGGAAGGAGTCGAGCGCATTCGCCTCGGCGAGAAGTTCTGTGAGGGTGAGTTTCTCACAGGCGGCGTCGAGCGAGAGGTCGCGGACGGCGGCGTCCGGCGAGGTGATGAGGGGGAGCAGGGCCATGGTCCGTAGAGGTTAGGAATGGGACTGGGCGAGTAGCTCGACGATGTTGGTGAGGATCTCGTCCCGGTCTTTTCCAGCAAGTCCGAGTGCGAGTTGGGCGGTGAGCAGGCCGTAACTCACGCCGATGTCGTGGCGGCGGCCCTGGAGCTGATGGGCGAGGTATTGCTCGCTGCGGGCGATTTCCGAGAGGGCGCTGGAGAGGTCCGCGCGGCCGTCGGAAAGCTGGCGGGCGAGGATCTTCATGACGGTGGAGGTGAGGACGTGGAGGCCGAAGAAGCAAAGGTAGTTCCCGGCGCGGAGTCCGGGGACGACGAGTTTTTGTTCGGCCTCGGTGGGCGTGGGTTTCTCGATGACGGTCTCGACTTGATAGAGCAGGTCGCTGCCGGGGACGCGGCGGCCGCCGATGGCGCCGTAGAGCGGGAGCTTGCTCTCGTGGGTGGCTTGGACGGCGGAGACCGCGCAGTTTTCCGCGGCGGCGGTGGCGAGGAGTTGGGCGGTGCACGAGGTCTCGGTGCGGCTCAGATAGAGGTGGTCGCCGACCATCAGCAGGAAGGGATCATCGCCGGTGAAAGCGGCGGCGCAGTGGACGGCGTGGCCGTAGCCGAGGGCTTCCGGCTGCTCGATGAAGCGCATGTGGCTGGCGTGGGTGCCGGCAGCGGCGGTGTAGGCGGCTTCGTCACCGGGACAGATGATCACGGCGATTTCCTCGATGCCGGCGGAGGTAATTTCGTCGGCGAGAATGGCGAGAGCGGATCTTGAGGTGCCGTCGCGGTCGACGAGTGTCTGGAGGGGGAGGGTGCGCTGGGTTTTTCCGGCGGCGGTGATCACGGCTTTTCTGACTTTCACGCCGCGGATACTGCCGAGCCGGCCAGCTTTGGCAACTCTTGAGAAGCCGGATGTGGCTGTTTTCGTGGTTTTAGGAATCTGATACCCCGGCGGATAAACGGGATCACATGTCCTGCTTCTGGAAGTTCTGACACTCCTGAAGCAGTTTTGCGAAAAACGGTGAAAGCGTCCCGTAATTGACGGCCATCGCCGCATCGGCCTGTTGGAGGCTTGTGACCGCCTCCTGGGCATAGAACCGGAGCTGGTCGATTTTACCCTCGGCGGCGGCGGAGACGCAAAGTTCGTACAAATACTGCCCCTTGAACGACCGGGCCATGAAGAGCGATTCATTAGCTCCTTGGGTGGCGATGGCGTGATTGTAGTAATTCAGAGCCGCTTCGGCATCTCCCGCCCAGCCGGTAATGTCGGCAAGCTGGAGGGCCGCGCCGGGGTGGGTTTTCCAACCGGGGGCGGCGCGGAGGATGCGTGACCGATAGGCATTCGCCAGATACTCGCGGGCCTCCTGGGTCTGATAGTGATAGAGAGCGTCCAGGCCGGCTGTGAGCACCTCGCGGTCGATACCCAACCCCGGGTAACGCTCGGCGATCGCCAGAAGCTCGTTGAATCGCTTGAATGCCGTCAAGCGTTCCGGATGATACAGGGGCACCCAGGCTTGAACGAGTGCCCGCGAGATTTCCGCACCTGCGATCATGACCGGGATGGCGCATCCTGCGAGCGTGAGAGTCCGGGCGACGCGCCAACCGCGGGTTGGGGTGGCTGTTGGCCGGGTGGTATCGGTAGAATTTCCGGCGGGGCGGGTGAGTTCTTCAGAGGCCTTAATGTCCAGGTTTTTGACCGCTGTGCGGAGGGCGTCGTCGTTTTGGACTTTCGACCAGTAGGTGATGCGGAGGGCGCTCCGTTTCCACTGCTCGTCCGTAGATTGAGAAAGCAGTGCGATCAGGGTTGAAACGGCATCTGGGCGGTTTGCGAGGAAATCACCGACGTGGGACCTTACGTCTATCAAGAAACGGCGGTCCACCGGAACCCGGTTGACGTCCGAGCTAGCGAATTTTTGAGTGTCTCCGGATTCGGCGCTCCACAATTCACGGCTGATCTGTCCGAGGATGAGCGCGGTGGCGAAAGCGGCGGGAGCGGTGTGGAAGATGTTCTCGAAGTTGGATTGCAGCAGCATGGCGATAAGACCGACCGCCGCCCAAGGGGTGTTGGCCGCGCCGGTTTTGTTCACGAAGCGCCAGAAACAAAGGATGACGGGGACGGCGATGAGGGTGGCAAGAACGAGCGTGGCGGGGTAGCCGTAGTCCACCGCCACTTGCAGGGCTTCATTGTGGGTTTTGCCTGGCTCGCTCGACAAGCCGTCCATCACCTGGAAGGCCTGCCAGGCGAAACTGCCCGCGCCGCCACCCAGCCACGGGTGCTCCGCGGCGATCCGCGTGGCGGCCTGCCAGAAGCTGAACCTGATCGAGTCGGCGTAAAATCCATCGAGCCCGGTGTTGCGCGCGATCAATGGGACAAGGGCACTTCCGAAAATGAGCACCAGTGCGGGCAGCGCGCAGACCGGCAACCAGGTGCTCAAGACGGATTTGGACGATGAAAACGCCCTTGCCAGAAGAAGTGCGCAGGTAGTGGCCACGAGGAAGGCGAGTGCCAGATTTCCGCCCCTCGAGAGGCTGACGGGGATGGCGGCGAGGGCGCAGACCGCCCCGGTGAGGAAGAGGGATCTGAGCCAGTTGGATTCCTTAAAGCCGCGGGAAAAGAGCAGTCCCGCGGTCGCCAGGCAAAACGCCGACGAATAGTTGTAATGGGCGAAAAGTCCGGAAGGAAACGTCCCGGAGCGGTGCGAGTAGATGAGGTTCCATCCCGGCGTGACCATCTGCATCAGCGTGCAGCCGAGATTCACGATGGCGACCAGCGAGAGACCGGTGAAGAGCGCTCTGGATTTGGCATTTCCCGCCAGATATCCGATCAGGAATCCGGTGGCAGCCAAGGCGACAAGGGCGATGTTGTTAGCGGCGGCCGACTCGTCTGGTGAATGCGCTGCACGCATCACCACGAATCCGAGGAACAATAGAAAACAGCAGGAGTAAAGATCGCCACCCCGCATGGCGCGTCGGTCCTTGTCGAGCAACACCAGGCAACAGAGTCCGGCAAGCAGGAGACCGGGGCCCCAGTTGAGCAGATTGTGCGATCCGCCGAACGCGACCAAGGCGGGAAAGAGCAGCCCAAAAGCGAGGACTCCCAGCAGGACCCAACTCCGGCGGACCCATCCCGAAAAAGCGGCCTCTAGCATGGAGTTGGTTCGAGGCGCGGCCATGGAATGGATTGACAGGGATGCTGCGTTTCCGCGGAGCAGGACGGTGGCTGCCGGATCCACCGCCTGGCTGGGGATGTGATCAGGCATGTCTTTCACCCGATTCCTCCTTGAGCCGGCAGTCGCCAGCCCGAGGATAGGAAGTTGGCTCCGATGTTCCGAAAGTTTGAGTGGTTACTTCGCCCTTCTCGCGACCACAGCGACGGGTTCGGATGGCTTTTTGGAATCAGCAGCGCCCGTCTTGCTTGGGGAATCAACCTGCGTGGTTTTTTGTTCCTTGGATTTTTGTGCCTGGGATTCGATTCGTGCGAGTTCACGTTGGACCGCGGCGTCCTTGTCATTTTTGACCTGGTCGTCCCGATCCTTGTCAGGACCCTCGTCGCTTCCGTCGCAGTCGTTGCCGTTGCCGTTGCCGTTGCCGTGGCCGTGACCGTTGCCGTTTCCGTTGCCGTTGCCGTTGCCGTTACCGTTACCGTTACCGTTACCGTTTCCGTTGCCGTTGCCGTTGCCGTTGCATCCGCAGTTTCCGTTACCGTTTCCGTTACCGTTACCGTTACCGTTACCGTTACCGTTACCGTTGCCGTTGCCGTTACCGTTGCCGTTACCGTTGCCGTTGCCGTTGCCGTTGCCGTTTCCGGGGCCGTCGCAATCATAATCAACGGGGGTGCATTTTTTAGAACAACCGGGCTTCGGACCCCCTTCGTGGTCCTTCCAGCACTTCCAATCTTTGCCTGGTCGATCGGGTTGAGGCTTGCCGGGCCCGCCTTGGTTAGGGTCGTCATCATCGGAATCCGGTTTTCCCGGCCATCCGGATGACGGTTGACCGCCTGAATTTGATTGACCGGAATCATTGGACGAACCGCTTGCGGAAAGTGACGCGGTGCCGAGCACGAGGGCGAGGCCAATCCGTGACCAAGCTGTTATAGGGGGAAATAAGGAAATTTTCATATAGGGGATAGGATAGGCGGGCACACAAATGCCACACCGGAGTGGTTGGGGGGAATCACGGTGAAGGTTTAGGGAACTTCACCGTGATCTCAGGACTCAATCGGCTGGAGTCGGGTGCTGGCAAGATTATTATCCGGACAAAAATCGCTGACCACATAACTCCATGAAATACGGCTAGATGGCATCTCATGCCCTGCGATTTCAAAGCGTTGGGGTATCTTAACTTTTGCGAATTAATTTCTATTGAGTCGGATCATATTGTTTGTTTCCAGCGATTTAGGATGATTCGAATGAGGGATCCAACTCCGATCAATACCTAGCGGCTAGTCGCGGATCCAGGCCTGGAGGCAATTCAGATACTGTTCACCAATCGGTGTGGGAGGGCTTCAAGCGGTCTTTCCGTCAGCCTTGGGCTTACGGAATTTCGGCGGTTCGGGGGTTTTGTCGGGGATGACCTTTTCGATGGATTCGATGGGCACCCAGCCGCGGGTTTTCGTGGCGAAGGCGACATAGGCCCAGCGGCCGGACTCGGTGATGATTTCGCACAACGAGCCGGGAGGCGCGTCGATGACTTCGGGAGCGGTGCGGGCGGCATCGGTGTGGAGCGCGGTGTTTTCCGCGACGATGACGGCTTGGCGGGCGAGGGGGGCGAACTCGGCGTCATTGGGGAAATAGCGCCAGCCGAGGACTCCGACGGAAATCAAGATCGGCCCCAGAACCAATGCCGCGACGGCGGCGACGCGGAGGCGGGCACCGGGACGGGTGGCGGGGAACACGAGCAGGGCGATTGCGCAGATCCAAGCGCCGGTCCACAGAACCGCCAGCCAAGTGGAGAGTGGGAACTTGGCAATGGCGTATTGATATTCCGGGCGCTGGACGACGATCGACCCGTATTTCCGCTCGAGGAAGCGGAGGTTTTGCCGGGATTCCTGGTGTCCGGAGTCGCGGGCGAGGGCGCGGCGGTAGTAAAGCGCGGCCTGACCGGGCGAGCCAGAGCGGTAACTGGCATTGCCGATGTTGTAGAGTGTGTCGGCGGAGAGCTCATCGTATTTCCCGGCGCTGAACCAGAGTTTCAAGGCCTCATCGTATTTCGCGGCGTCGTAGGCTTCCTGGGCTTGGGTGGCGATGTCAGCGGCGCGGGCCGGAGTGCCGAGGCCAAGAGTGGCGATGAGGAAACAGGCCATGACCGCCTTGCGGAGGAGGCGGAGGATTTCATCCCGGCGTTTTTGATCGAGCGGTAAAGAGGGTTTCTCGGTCCGGAAACAGACAGCGTCGCGCTCGGTGAGCACGGCTTGGATTTCCGGTGATGGATGGCTGCCAAGCCAGCGCTCGATGAAGCTGCCGGTGGCTTTGAGGAATTCCGTTTCATCGGCGGATTTGGATTTTTCGATTTCGCGAAGTTCACGGACCTGCTGGTCCCTGCGAGGATTTTTGCGGAAGTGCGGGGCGAGGCGCATCCAAGCGGCTTTAGCGATGAGGGCGAGCGCGAGCAGGCCGCCGACGGCGTGGCCAAGCCAGGACGGGAGTTGGGAAATGGAGGGCGTGGTGAGTTGTGCCGGGCGAATGATCGCGAGGATGTCGGTCATGCGCTCGAAGGGAATGGGAAGCGTCTGGATGGTGGCTTGCGAGACTGCGCCGGCGGAGGGGTTAGGAAGCATTTTCAGGGCGATGGGCTCGGTGGTGAGAGTCTTGTAAGCGTCCTCCCTAGGATCGAAGAAAACCAGGCGGAATGGTGGGATTTCCGACTTGATCTCCAGCGGCCGGATTGACTGGTGGAAGACGACGCTGCCGGAGAGTTGGCGGCGCTCGTCGCCACGCTGCTCGGTGGTCGTGGCATAGACTTTCCAACCGTCGGCTTTTTCCAAAGCGGGTGGGCGCATGGTGTCGAGATTGCCGCTGCCGCTGACGATGAGATCGACGGTGATCGGGTCGCCTTCCTGCACCTCGGTGACTGCGGTGCTGGCGCTGAGGCGGAAATTTCCGACCGCGTTTTCAAATCCCTCCGGCGCGCCTTCGGGTAGCGGCAGGGCTTCGATTTCCAACTTGGGGACCTGCAGATAGACCTCTGCGATCACCGCGCGGGGGAAGGGATCCATGGCGCGCTCTTGCGTGGTGAGGCGAATTTTCGCGGGGCCGATCCCGACATTGCCGACGCGGGTCGGGGTGATGGTGCTCGGATAGGAAACGGATACATAGCGCATCCCCAGCAGATTGATGCGGCTGCGCATCGTGGACGGTTGGAAACGCCATGCCGCTACGCCGTCCCGCTGGAAGTCAGGGATTCCCCAGTCTTCGACGAGCAGATCCTCGGGGATGAAAATCTTGATCTCGGTGGGGATGGTTTGATTTTCAAATGGCCTCTGATTGAGCACTCTGAAGGAGCTGGCATAGCGGATCGTCCGGCCGCCGGCCTCGACTTCCGACCATTGCAGGTCGTCGGGATTGAAGACTTCGAAGTCGATCGGTTCTGTCAGGTTTTCGACGCCGTTCACATTGATCGAGATCGGTGGAATCACGTATTTCCCGACCTCGTAGCTGGAGATGATGTAGGAGAAGCTGTATTCCAAGGTCGTGGCGGAGAGCCGGTTCCCTTGAGGCGACCGGCCGGAGAGCTGGATGGCCACGTTCCTGATTTTGGGCAGTGGGATTTCCGGAAGCCCGCCAGCGAGCGGAGCCACCACGGAGATTTCCAACAGGGCTTGTTCGCCACGGGCGAGGAAAATGGTGGATAACCGGCTGCTAGCCTGGCCGCTGGCGGACGTGCCGAGGATCGCCCACAGGGCGGTGGCTGCGAGGAGTCGGATGAAATGGTTCCAAGTGTTCATGAGCTTACCAGTCTTTTTCGGCATCGCGGAATTCGCGGCGTCCGGGAGTGAGCGGGCCTTTTTCGAGATCGGCGTTTTCCTTGAGAATCCGGGTTGCGCGTTCCTGAGGGGATTCGTTCGGGTTCTCGCCTTCTTTGTCCCCGTCTTTGTCATCCTTGTCTTTGCCCTTTTTACCTTCCTTTTCCTGGTCGCCCTCGCCGCCGGAACCGTCTTTGGGCTCCTCCTCGCCTTCGCCTTTGTCGCCGGGTTTTTTGTCGCCCTTTTGGTCGCCTTCGCCCTCTTTTGGCTCGCCTTCTCCTTCGCCCTCACCCTCCTGCGGTTGGCCTTCTCCGGATTGAGGCTGCGGCATCGATTGCTCGGTTTCTTCCTTTTCCTCCTTCATCAATTCCTCGAGACGCTTGAGGTAGGTGACTGTCATCTCGCGATTGGTGCGGCCCACCTTGTCCGCTGGAGACCGGGCGAGCGCGGAATCATAATGCCGGACGGCGTCCGCCCAGTTGGTAACCAGGGATTCCATTTTGGCGAAACCGTCCGTCTCGCCCTCTTCCGGGGACTCGGACTCCCGGAGCTTGGCAAGCGCCTCCTTGACGATGGTATCGAACCGATCGAGATCCGGGATGGAGGCGGGATCGGTGGGGTAGGATTCGCCGGAAAGTCCCTTCCAGGCGAGTTGAAAAAGCGAGTTACCGATGCCGAGGTGGCCGCTCGCCTGGACCTCGGAATCGGTGGACAGCAGCGACTCGCTGTAAGCCGTGCGAGCGGCCCGGAAATCCTCCGCACGATAGGCGGCAGTGGCCTCGCCGAGGCGGTAGCGGGCGCGGGTTTCGCGGGATTTCGTTTGATCAGCGAGCTGGTGGTAAGCGTCGCGGGCCTGCTCGTAGTTTTTACCGGTGAGCGCTTCCTTCGCCTTGGAGGCGTCGCTGGCATTCGCTTGGTCCGGCGTGAAAAACGCACCCGCGACGATGAGCGTTGCAGCGTGGATTCCCCTCCAGCGAGTGCCGGCGATGATGGACGCGATGAAAAACAAAATCGCCGGGAGCACCAGCCATTGATAGAACTCGATCGAAATCCGCCGCTCACGCCCTTCCATCTGGAACGCGTCGAGCCCGGTCACGACTGATTTCACCAACGCTGGAATGTCCGGGCCGGATCCGGCGATGGCGAAGCGCCCTTTCGTTTCCTCCGCAAGTTTGCGCATGACGCTGGTTTGCAATCGGCTGATGATCACCCGGCCCGATGAATCAAGCATCTGGGGGTTCGCGAAATCCGGGTTCGGGACGAAGCCGCCGTCCTCGGTGCCGACTCCGATGGCGACGATGAAAATGCCGGCCTGCTCGGCTTCGGCGATTGCGGCGTCGAGATCGCCCTCGTGTTTTTCGCCGTCGCTGATGATGACGAGGGCGTTGTTTTTCTGCCCGGTTATTTTCAGCGTTTCCGTGGCGAGCCGGACGGCGGCGACGAGGTCCGAGCCGCCGAGCGGCGCCCATTTTTCGTCGATCTGATCAACGATTTCACGCACCGCGCTGTGGTCGATGGTGAGCGGAGCGTAAACATACGGCGTGCCGGCGAACCCGATGAAGCCGATCCGCTCGTTCGGCAGGGCTTCGAGCAGTTCGTAAATGACGATTTTCGCCTGCGTCAGCCGGTCCGGTTTCACGTCGCTCACGCGCATGCTTTTCGAAATATCGAGGGCGATCATCACGTTCCGGCCGAGCATTTTCTCCGTCTTGACCCCGGCGTCGCCACGCGGGCGGGCGAGGGCGATGATCGTCACGGCGCAGGCGGCGATCAGGAAAAAAAACGCCAGCCAGCGGGGCAGGGAGCTGCTCCGCCTGAACAATCCGGCGCGCAGCCTCGGGGCGACGAAGACCGTCCACTGCTTGGTCCTGAGCCGCGACGTCAGCACGGCCGCCACTCCCAGCACTGGGAGCAGGATCAGCAGCGCAAGCCAGCCGGGTTGGGCGAAGTTCATCGAATCAGGCGGAGGGTGGCGGGTTGAAAGCGAGGTAAAACGCCGAGCCGAGCGCGGTGAGCAGGGTGACTCCCACAAACCAGGGGAAAAGCTCGGTATCATCGATCACGGTCAGGCTCTTCGCATCCGTTTTTTCAAGGTTGTCGATAGTGGTGAATGTCTTCTTGAGCGCGGCGAGGTCCTGCGCCCAATAGTGCTCGGCTCCGGTGAGCGTGGCGATTTTCTGAAGTGTCGGCAAATCAAACTCCTGGTAGGGAAAGCGCATGATGGACGGATCCACGCGGCCCTCGGTGGTGCCGATCGCCACGGTGTAAATCTTGATGCCGAGCGTCTTCGCGTGCTCGGCGGCTTCGATGGGGGAAATTTTCCCGGAGTTGCTGGCGCCGTCGGTGATGAGCACGATGATCTTGCTTTTCGCGTCCCGCGCTTCCAGCCGGACTGCGGCGGCGGCGAGCGCGGAACCGATCGCCGTGCCCTGCTCCTTGATGGTGCCCATGTCGTTTCGGTCATTGAGGCGGAGCTCGCTCAGGGATTTTCTCAACCATTGGTGGTCGAGCGTGATCGGGCTGGCGTCCCGAGGGCGACCGGCGAAGGCCACCAAGCCCATCCGATCTTCCGGACGGCGGCTGATAAAGTCATCGACGACTTTTTTCGCGACGTCGATACGTCGCGCCCGCACGCCTTGGTCGACGAAATCATCGATGTCCATCGAGAGCGAGACGTCGAAGGCGATCATGATGTCGATCCCGCTGGCCGAGCGGCTTTGGTATTCGTTCCGCCAGACCGGGCGGGCCATGGCGAGGATGGCGCAGAACAAAGCGAGGAATGCCAGCGGCAAACCGAGGTTCCAAGCGACGCGACGGACGCGTTTTCCCAGACTGACGAGCACCGAGAGATTCGGGAAAACGACGGCGGCCTCCGAGCCCTTGCCGCGGCGCAAGGCCAGCAGCAGGAGCGCGGGGATGAGCAGGAAAAGCCAGCCAGGCTGGGCAAATCGGAAGTGTTCGAGAAAATTGCTCATGCCCGGAAGCCGTGGTGAAGGGTTTCCAGCAAATCCCGTGATTCGGCGGTCACATTGATAGACTCCACATCGGGTGGGACCGCCGCGTATTTCAACGACGCCAACCGGGAGAATCCACGGCCGGCAGCCTCGCGGGCTTCTTCCGAAAATTCCTTGAGCGCCTCATGCCGGGAAATGGTCTCTTCCTGGGTCTCGAACAAAGCGGGATCGCCCGCCGCCGAGGAAAGGTATCTCCGCAGGATCAGCGAGGACTGGATCGCGGCATCGCGGCCAGTGACGTAGCCGATCTTCCCGAGCGCGGCGGCGGCTTCTGCGTAGGCGGCCTTGCGTGCCGCCATCGGGTCAACCGGAGCACGCTTCATCTTTTTGAGTAAAAAAATCGCCATCACACACAAGGCCAAAACAATCGGGACGATAATAATCCACGGCTCGACCGGTGAATCGGGGACCAACACCTCGGGTGAGGGCGGCTCGATGAGTTTAAAGGTTCCGGATTTTTCGTTCATCGTTTTACTATCCGGAGCGCCTGCGGCTGCGCTTTTTGAGGAGCCGGTGAAGGGCTGCCAGCGTGTCGCCGTTGGTGTATAAATCCGCGGCGTCGATGCCGTGTTTCTTGAAAACCGCCGCCACGCCTTCTTGTTGTCTGGCCATCAGTTTGGCGTAACCCATTCGCAGGTTCGGATTGGAGGTATTGACCAGCGTTTCAAATCCCGTTTCCGGATCGATCATCACGACTTTTCCCGCTTTAGGCAGCATGGCTTCGAGCGGATCCATGACGCGCAGGGCGATGCTTTCATGTTTTTTCGCCAACTTGCCAAGTGGCTTGTCCAGCGGGTCGGAGAAAAAGTCCGAGATCAGGAACACCACCGATTTCCGGCGCAGCGTTCGCACCAGGAAATCGCAGGCTTGGGCAACCGAGGTGCCGGGTTGTTCGGGCTTGGCCACCAGGATTTCCCGGATCATCCGCAGCAGGTGCCGACTGCCTTTTTCCGCCGGGATGAAGAGGATCGGTTCGTGGGCGAAAATGAGCAGGCCCACCTTGTCGCCGTTGTGCAGTGCGCTGAATCCAAGCACCGCCGCTGTTTCTGCGGCAATTTCCCGCTTGCTGAGCGAGACGCTGCCATAGTCGGCCGAGCCGGAGACATCCACGGCGATGATCACCGAAAGCTCGCGCTCTTCGCGGAATTTCCTGACATACGGCATATTCATCCGAGCCGTCACGTTCCAATCGATGAACCGCACTTCGTCGCCGTGCTGGTATTCGCGGAAGTCGTCGAAATCCAATCCCTGCCCGCGGAACGACGACAAATACTCGCCGGAAAACGACTCGCGCACCAACCGCCGGGCCTTGAGCTCCAGCTTGCGCACGCGTGCCATCATTTCCTCGATCTGTTCGTCCGTCAGCATCCTTGAGTATTCAGTCCGTTTTCCGTCGCCATTCTTAGAATCGCTGGCGGCTGATGCAACCTAGGATCACACCCGGATGAATAAACTCTCATGGCGGAGGTACTTGCAGACGGATGAACCGTTGGCCTTCCCCGCTGATCGGCACATTGTCGCGGACGATGACGGTCTCGGTACCATCGCCATTCGAAGTGATGCCGACCAGAGTGGTCGCGGACGGTCCACTGGTCCAGGTGGATAGATTTCCGCCGACCTGGACGGTGTACAACAGCCCAGGCCGGCCGTTGACGGGGCGGCGATAGCGCAGGGCAAGGTAATCCGACTCCACGATGACGCCTGGAAGCCTCGCCGGGTCGGCGTGTTGTTTGGGCTCCAGGCCAAGGGCGTATTCCATCAGGTTGGTGAATCCGTCGTTCTCCGGATCCGCTTCGTTGCCGCTGATCGCCTCGTTCAATCGTTCCGCTTCAGAAAATTTCGCTAGTTTCCATCCATCGAGCGGTGCGATGCCGTTGGCGACGATGACTTCGATCTCGATGCTGCCGATCTGCCCGGCGGTGTCGGTCACGGTCATGCGCAGGGTATGGGCACCGTTGCTGAGAAGGGTGGTGTTCCACAGAAGGTGGGTGCCGCCGATGTGATAGTGGCCACCGTTGTTGACGTCGGTGTAAACCAGCACTCCATCGATGGAAAACTCAGCCTGCGTGGTAGCGACATCGTCCATTCCGTCGCCAAACCACTCGGCATTGGTGCCGGAAACGATTTCTCCCGGATAGGGCTGGGTGATCACCGCGACCGGCGGTTGGTCCGCCACCACCTGCAGGTCGAACGACTGGCTGGCGTCCGGAGCGGTGCCGTTGTTGGCAGAGATGGTGACCGGGAAAGTTCCCAGCGCGGCGGGAGTCCACATGATGATGCCTGTGTCGGGATTGATCGTCATTCCGCCGGGCGAAGTGGTGAGGGAGAATGTGGGTGCGGGAAGGCCGCTGGCGATTGCCTGATAGCTGTAGGTGGCGCTGACGACGGCCGAAGTATCAGGTGTGGAGGTGAAAACCGGGGCGATCGTCTCGTTGTCGGTCACGGTGATGTTGACCGTCTGCGCCAAGAGCCCGAGTGCCTGGATGGCAATGATGGCGGAGTCATTTACCGAGTCGGCGTCTTCAGCGGCGGAGATGGTGACCATTTGCGGCGTGGCGAAATTCGCGGGAGTGAAAGTGAGCGAGCTTCCGCCGGTGACAGTCACGTCGGCATCGCCCGAGGCGCGGGTGACAGTCACGTTGAGATCTGCGGCCGGCGGGCCGGTCAAGCTGACGGTGAATTGTCCGGATCCTCCCTCGCCAATCTGAAGTGCGGCGACGGAAGGCGCGATGGCGGGAAGGTCGTTTTCCAGAGCCCTGAGGTTCACGGTCTGAGAAGTGATTCCCGAGGCGGCGATGGTGAAATTGGCCTCGTCATTGACGGCGTCAGTGTCCTCGCTCGCCTCCAGCATGACAGCTTGGGGCGTCGCGAAATTGGCCGGCGTGAACGTGAGACTGGCTCCGGAAACGACATTCAAATCCGCGTCTCCCGAACTGCGGGAAACGCCAACCGTGACATTCGACGCGGGTGCGATCGCCAATCTCACCGTGAACGCGGTGCGCCGACCCTCGTCAGTCCGGGAGAAGGTTGGCGTTACCAGAAGATTCTGCACGGTTTGATTGAAAGCGGCGCGCCGGATCTGGCCGTTGCCGACGCTGGCATAATAAATCGCCCCGTCCGGTCCGATCGCGGTATCGATGTAGTTTCCGAGGTGGGCGCTGGTGGAAAAGTAGTCCACGCTGGTGACCTCGTCCGAGGCATTCAAAATGGCCCGCATCATCCGGCCGCTGTTATAGTCACCGTAGAAAAAATTGCCTCGGTAAGCAGCAGGGGCGGCGGTGCTGTCCCAGAAAGCGCCACCGGAGATGCAGCCGCCTTGGTTCTGGGTGACGGCGGTTCCGCTTCCGCTGGTGGCGTTTGCTCCGGCCTGGGCGACCGTAAAGGTGGTGGCGGTAGGGACGGAGATGACGAAAAAATCGCCGTTGAACGACGGGTCCGTGACACCGGATATCGTGATTTTCTCCCCCTTGCGAAATCCGTGGGTGTTGGTGATGAAGGTGGCCACATTCGTACTGCGGGATGCTCCCGATGCGGTAATGGTGCGGGAGTCCGTGCCATTCGTCCGATACTTGATCACCGGGGTGAGGTATCCAGCGGGCTGGTTGTTCTCAAAGTCATTGTATCCGGCATGACTGCCCCTGGTGATGACAAAAACCTGCTCGTAATTGGTGCCCACGACGTTCGACCAAAGTTTTCCGCTTCCCGGCTGGAAAGTCATGGTAAAAGGATTCCTTACGCCGCGCGCCCAGATGTAATCGTTGTTCGGACCCGCTCCGTCGTTGAAAGGGTTGTCCTGTGGGAGTGAGCCGTCGCGATTCGCCCGCCCAACTTTCGCCCCCAGAGAGCTCAGGTCCAAATCGACTCCAGTGCCGTTTCCGAGGTCACCGATGGACCAGTACAATTTCCCATCGGGACCAATGCCGATACCGCCGCCGTCATGGTTGGCTCCCACCGTGGGCAGCCCGGACATGATGATGGTTGGCGCAGTGCCGGTGTTTCCGACGGCCGTGTAGCGTAGAATCCGTTGCTCGGTGTTCGAGACGGTGATGAAAAAGTAGATGTAGCCGTTGCTGGCGAATCCGGGATCGAACGTAAAGCCCACCAACCCACACTCACTGGCCGTGAAAACCGGGCTGAGGGTGGCGAAAGGAGTCGCGAGAATGATCCCGTTCTCAATGATCATCACCTGTCCGGATTTGCGGATTGCAAACAGACGGTTGCTGCCGTCGGGAGCCCAGCCGATGCCGGTGATCTGACCCAAACTGCCGGTGCTGGTCACGAACGCAGTATCCGCGAAATTGGTCGTGTCGAGCAGCGCTCCGCGGGCGGGAGACGCAGCCAGGATGAAAAGCGAGGCGACCAGTCCACCAACGTTTTTGAAAATTCGGTTCTTCAGCATAAAACCGGCAATGAACCCCGGATGCGGGCAATCACAACCGATTTTTCAGAAATTCAAGGAACTGCCACCTTGTTCATGATCCGCTCGATCACCGAGTCGGTGGTCATTTCCTCGGCCTCGGCTTCGTAGGTCAGGAGAATCCGATGGCGGAGGACGTCGAGCGCCATGTCCTTCACATCCTGCGGAGTGACAAATGCGCGACCCTGCATGAAGGCCCGGGCGCGGGCGGTGAGGGCGAGATTGATGGTACCCCGCGGCGAGGCTCCGGAGCGGACGAGGTTCTTCAAAGGCGCGTCGACCAGCGCGGGGAAGCGCGTGGTGTGGATGATCTGGACGATGTATTTCCGGATCGCCGGATCGATGTAAATCTCGTTCACCAACTCCCGCGAGGCGGCGACCTGCTCGGGCGTGGCGACCGTCTTCGTCTGGTAGGGCGGCGTGGAGGTCGCCATTTTATCGAGGATTTCCAACTCCTCGTCCTTGCTCGGGTAGCCGACGGTCACCTTGAGCAGGAACCGGTCGAGCTGTGCTTCCGGGAGTTGGTAGGTGCCTTCCTGGTCGATCGGGTTCTGCGTGGCGAGAACCAGGAACGGCTTGGGCAGCGGATACGAACGGTCGCCGAGCGTGACCTGCCGCTCCTGCATCGCTTCGAGCAGCGCGGACTGCACCTTGGCCGGGGCGCGGTTGATTTCGTCGGCGAGAATGAGATTGTTGAAAATCGGTCCGAGCTTCGGCTCGAATTTCGTTTCCTGCGGGTGGTAAACCATCGTGCCCACCAGGTCGGCCGGCAGCAGGTCCGGAGTGAACTGGAACCGCGCGAAGGTGGCATGCAAGGATCCTGAAAGCGCCTTGACCGCGAGGGTTTTCGCCAGTCCGGGCACGCCTTCGAGCAAGATGTGGCCGTTACACAGCAGCCCGATCAGCAAGCGGTCGACTAGGCGTTCCTGGCCGACGAGCACCTGCGCCATCTCATCCTTCACTGCCTGAATCCAGCCACTCGTCTCCGCGATCCGCTCTTGCAAGTTTTCCGTTATCATCGATTTCTGCGCAGACTTTGTCACGCCAGCGGATCTGTGCAACCGGCAAAGCGTCGAAAATCACGGGAAATCCATGATCTTGAGGACGCTAGGTGGCTGGAGGAATTCCGGTTCTGCGATTTCTACGGCTAACTTTTCAATTCCGTCGGGAGGTCGACCCGCACTGATCACACTTTGTGACCTTCAAACCGGCCAAAATATTATCGAACACTTTTGTCACTGAGTTCGATTCGACGGAGACCGACTTCGGGCATCCACTGGGCCCTTCCAATCTCTAGCCACTTACTCCCATGTTCATCAACTGGAACCTTGATACCGTTTACAACGACGTCGAAAATTTTTGTCGCAAACAGCGGATGAAAAAATCCCCAAGGCATCGACGACAGCGTCTGGGGGGCATCCTCAGTGCGATTGTCTTATCAGTCGCGGTTAGCTTCGCAGGCCATCGCCTCATCATTCTTCTCGGCCTCGGACAGTAGCTGCCACCGGGATTCAATGGCGAGCGTCGTTGCCTGCGGAAATGCGGGTGCAGGTGGCGGGCCGTGTGACCCAATTGGCCCTGGCGGAAGATCCACCGTGGCAAGAGGGGACATTTTTTTAAAAAACCACTTACGCGGATGGCAGGCAGCGCTTCCGACGAAGCAGGCCGGCAGCGAGCAGAAGTCCTGCAAGCGCGCTGGTCGGCTCGGGAATGGGAGTCCAGGTGAGCTGATTGCCAGTTCCGCCACTGACATCCGTGAATGAGAAGCTTCCTTGGTCACTAGGAGCGGTACTGCTGATGCTGAAAATGCTAGTGAGGTTAGCGTTTGTTCCAAAAATTTCAGTTGCCGTCCAAGTTCGAGCCGAGTCCCAGAACGGGGTGGCATAGGAATTCCCGGCCAGCACAACCTTGAATTGGGCTCCTCCTCCTACTGATCCAAGTAGTGAGCTGGTTGTTACTTTATCGTGAGAGGGGGTGGGACCCGTCACGTCCAGATCCCATTCGAAAATTGAACCCGACGAGTAAGTGAGGGTGTTGGAAAACGCCTGCGTGCCGACGCCGCCACTCCCGGCGTTATGGGTTCCGAACGATCCGATTACAGTGTTTCCAGTCACCCCGCCGGATCCGGTCAGAATCTGACGGGTACTGCTGGTTCCCTGCACCGTCCAGGGGCCTGCAGTAACCCCGCTGACATTGAGAGTCGCGCCGGATGCTACGCTGATGATTGCACTACCGGGGGCGATGGAGCCAGAGCCGGTCAGCGTCAGGGTTCCTTCACTGATGGTGGTATTGCCCGTGTAAGTATTCTGACCTGAGAGGGTTAGGTTTGCGGACCCTTTCTTCGTTAGACCATTACTCCCGGCGATTCGAGATGAAATGGTGGCAGTCGTGGCTGCCGTATTTACGGTGATGTTGCCACCGACACCGGTTAACGTAATCGGGTCACCGGAAATAGTGTAGCCAGTTCCGTTGAATACAATGGAATTGACTTCAACAATTCCAAATATAGTAGATACATTCACAACCGACGTTCCTGAAATTTGGAAAATCGCGTTGAAGCCATTATTCCAGTCTTTCTTTGTTGAGTTGGTGGCGTTCAATGAATCACTCCATTTTTTGTTACTGCTAGAGGTATTCCACGTGCCACCACCTGCCTGAAGACCGTTGGTACCGTCATCGGCATCCCAATAATAAGACGCCTGGCCAAAAACAGACCCAGTGGACCCAACTGCCATTAACGACGCAACTCCGATTGAGAGCAGCGAGCCACGCCGAAGCGAGGGACGTGATAGGAGGTTGTTAGTCGGAACGGTACGTACGGACGCGGGTGATTTCGTTTTCATCGGGGGAGATGGATGAGTCGACCATCACTGCGGAAGCAGCGAAGAGTCGGATGTAGGTGTGAACAGTTTAGTGGGACAAATCGAGAAGCTGAATCTCGAGTGGCGACACCCGGAAGGCGAAGCAACGCGGGCTAACTATTTAAAATATCCGGACTAATCAAGACTTTTTTATTAGAATTCTGCATTTTTTTCAGCTAACGGAGATCGCCGGTGAATTTCATGGGGCCTAAGACCCTTGAAAACACTCGATAGTTCGATGAAAAGCAGCATCCGCGCCAGAATCCGGGCGATTTTCACTAACCTGATCTAGCACGTAACAGACTAACATTCAGTCAGCCGCTGTCCGAAGTGCGATTTATGCGGACTGGGATCTCCGGGGCGGAAGTTTTGCAGGGCGGTAAACGCGGGGGTTTTTCCTCTGCAACGATCCTATTTTGCATTGGAAACGGCTAACTGCGCGGACCTGGAAGGGGAATACCCGGCGCTTTTTGATCGGTAAGACATACTGAAAATCGGCGGTCGGTGAGAATCGACCTTTGACGTGGGGCGGGAATCCGGCAGAAGTTCGGGCAGCTGGAAATCCCATGAAATGAGCCCCACCTCCCGATTGCTGACCTGGACGATGGTCTGGCTGCTGCTCGCGCTCGTCGCGGTCGCGGTGCCGGCGTTGATCCTGCCTTGGTGGTGGCTGGGATTAGGAGTGCTGGTGGTGGTGGCGGTGGATGCCGTGCTGGCCGGAGTGCGCCGGCCGCTCGAGGTGCTGCGCCGTCTGCCGGGGCGGTTTGCCTTGGGAGAGAGTGGCGAGGTGAGGTTGATTTTGCGCAATGAGGGCGGGCAGGTGGCGAAGGTGGAGGTTTTCGACGGGATCCCGCAGGGCGCGGATGCTCCGACACTGCCGTGGTGCGGAGAAGTGCCGGCCGGGCGGGAAATCCGGGTGTTTCATGGGGTGACCTTGTCGGAGCGGGGTGAGGCGGTGTTTGGGCCGGTGGAGGTGCGCCGGATTTCGCCGCTGGGACTGTGGGCGAGGAAAACCCGGCATCTTTCTCCTGAAACGGTGAAGGTCTATCCGAACTACGAGCCGGTGGTGCGGTTCGCCCTGCTGGCCATGCAGCATCGCGAGAGCCCGATGGGCATCGTGCGCCGGCCGCACCCGGGATCGAGCCGGGACTTCCATCAGCTGCGTGACTACCGCGACGGCGACCCGCTGGCGCAGATCGACTGGAAGGCGTCGTCCCGGCGGCAGATGCTCATCAGCCGCGACTATCAGGAGCAGCGGAACCAGTCGGTGGTTTTCCTGCTGGATACCGGCCGCCGGATGCGCGCGCTCGACGGCGGGCTGCCTCAGTTCGACCACATTTTGAATGCGATCCTGCTCGTATCGCATCTGGCGCTGAGGCAGGGCGACCAGGTGGCGGTGAAATCCTTCGGTGGCTCGGACCGCTGGCTGCCGCCGGTGAAGGGGGCGCATGCCATGCCGGTGTTGCTCAACCATCTTTACGACTACCAGACCACGGCCGCGCCGAGTGATTTCGGCGGGGCGGTGGAGCAGTTGATGATCCGCCAGCGGCGCCGCTCGCTGGTGATTCTCCTGACGAATTTGCGGGGCGAGGACGGCAATGAATTGGTGCCGGCGCTGCAAGTGCTCAAATCGCGGCATCTGGTGCTGCTCGCCAGCATGCGGGAGCGGACGGTGGAGGATGCCATTGGCGATCCGGTGAACTCGTTTTCCTCGGCGCTGACATTTCTAGCAGCGGACCGTTATGTGCAGGAGCGGCGGGAGGTGTTGGCGACTTTGGGAGCGCTGGGCGTGCTGACGTTGGATTCCACGGCGCAGGGATTTGCCGTGGCGCTGGCGAACCGCTATTTCGACATCAAGGCGGCGGGGCGGATCTAACCTGGTTCCTACGCGATCACGGTATGGAGATGTGGCCGGATTGTGGCATCCTGACTTGCGTAAGGGATAGCACAACAAGCCCCTAAGAAGGGCGCCCCCCAAAGGGCCCACGGGCGTCGGAAATAGGGATCCGGCGCCCGTGGTCATTTTAAGGCCCAAAGATCCGGGAGCAAGAGGCTCCGCCGCGCTATGGGCGGGTGATCTTCAAACGGATGAACCGCCGGTCCGCCGAACTTTGCGTCACACTGTCGCGGGCGGTGAAGGTGCTCGGCGTATGGGTGAGCACGGCCGAGAGCCAGGTGGTGAAATCATCGGTGACTTGGGCGCCCCAGGTGATGTCGGTGGCCGCTGGATTCTTGGTGACGGAAAGAGTCAGATAACCGCCGGCATCGATTGTCGGCACCGGCGACAGGCTCGGGGATTTAGGAGGCAGGCCGAGCGCGTATTCGATCAGATTCGGGAGGGCATCCCCATCCGGGTCCGCATTGTCGCCGCTGATGGACGGATCCGTGAGTTCCGCGGGGGAGAAATTGACGGTTCGCCAGGCATCGGCGGGTTTGTCCTCGATCGTCACGACGGCCGTCTGGGCGGGATCCCGGACCGAGGTGAAATCGGCGGCGGCGGCCACGATCACGGTGCGATTTCCCTGAGCGATGGAATCGGCGATCGGGGTCACTTGGAGCGTGGTCGATCCCTGGCCTGCCGGGAAGGTGACGCTGGCAGGGAGCGGTAGGAAATGAGTGCCGGAAACGGCGCTGCCCGTGACCGCGAGCGGCAACAGCAAGGGCAGCGTGGTGTCGCCAGTGCGGGTGAATGTGATGGATCCACTCTGGCCATTGATTTCCTTGGCGATGGAAACCGTGGCAGCGACGGTGACGGCGGGCAGGCTGTGCCAGGCGAGCGCGAAATCGGTGGAAGAGCTGGAAGCGTTTTCCACCCGCAGCGCGTAGTTTCCCGGCGACAGGGTGGATCGGTAAATCAGTTCCACATTGTCCACGGCGCTGGTGCTGGCGGCGATCTGGGAGCCGAGCGTGAAGCCATTGGCTTGATAGAGACGGAGGCTGAGGTTTCTTAAAGTGATCGTGGGGTTAGACCATCCGCCGCTGACGATCCGGTGCCAGGTGAGAGCCGCGCAGAACGGGGTGGATGGAGCGCCTGGCGGGATGTTGAAATAGTAGGTCTTCGCGGTGGTCGAAGTCACCGCATCGGTGGCCCAACCGCGGAGTGGGTGGAGGATTGAGCTCGATGCGACGGCTTTGCCCGTGCGGAGCGCGGTGTAGGCGAGGCAGACGTTGAGTTCGCCCGCGCCGTAGACTGAGTCGAGCGGGGAGGTCGGAGTGTTGTTCCAATCCTGCACGGTGTCCTTGGTTGCGGTGGCGAGCAGCAGCGCCTTGGCGACGCGAGGCAGGTTCGCGGAGGTGATGGAGTAGTCGTTTCTGAGCTTTGCGTAGAGCAATCCCGAGGCCCCCGACACGATTGGAGTCGACCAACTCGTGACAGATTCCGGAGCCACGATGTCCGGCTTCATCCGGCCGGTTCCGTCGAAGGTGGTAAGTCCGGCGCTGTGTGATCCGTTCGCGAGGCCGACAGAAATCGTGTTGTAGCTGTGGCAAAGGATCGCAGGCAACGTGGTGCTGCTGCCGTTGTTGACGCCCACGACGCTGACAAAACCGTCGCGCTGGATGGCGAAATCCAAACGTCGACAAATATCCGTGGCTTGCGCTTGCGTAAAGGATGCGCTGAGTTGGCCGATCCAACTGTGGTTCTGGACAGCTTGGGTTTCGGTCAAGGGCGAATTGGAGGTGCCCTTCCGGAGGAATCCTGCATTCAGCCAACTGTTCGCTTCATAAAGATGAACGCCGCAGTCACCCGTGAGCTGGCTGGAAGTTCCGTAGAAAAAACTGGCGACTGTGGTGGCGTGCCCACTGACGCCGGATGCACCGGATTTGTGGGTGAAGGTTTTGCCGGCAAAAAGTAGGTTGGTGGTGTCAGGTTCGAAGCGGCTGGCAGCCTCGTTGGCCTCCACTTGAGTGAGCCCCTGAGTAGGCACTGTCGGCAGCTCGGAGCCGGCGAGAAGCTGCAACCGGGTGAATCCGATTTCATCCCGCCAATCGGCGCTTGCCGAGGTGATTCCCATCCAAACGACCCACGCGACGATGATGATTGGGGCAGGGAAGTTCACGAAAGTAAGAAATCCGGAGATGGGTTGGATTCCGATGAAGCTACGGCTGATCGGTGGCAGTGCAAGATTCTTTACAAATCGCCAGGCCACATTTTGGAGCGAATCCGACGGACCTCGCAAAAGGGAATTTTCCGCGTGACCACGAACGGATGCCCGGTCAATTTCGTGATGAGCCACCGCAAAATTATGGGAAATTTTACTGCTTTCGAGACCAAGATGACTGCTGCCGGGATGGGGGATGCCGCCATCCGCGCCTTCCGCCGGAATTATGAGGCGCTGCTGCGCAATGAGACGGGGATGATCCCGGAACAGTCGATTTCACCGGCGGTGGGACTGCCGTCGTTTGATTCCATCGCCACCGCAGAAGCGGCGGATGCGGGGCTGCTTTCGCAGGCCGTGGTGATCAAACTGAACGGCGGGTTGGGCACCAGCATGGGCTTGCAAGGACCTAAAAGCCTGCTCGCCGTGCGCGACGGGGTGAATTTCCTCGACCTCATGGTGCGGCAAATCCTCGACCTCCGGAAAACCAGCGGCGCGAACGTCCGCCTGCTCCTGATGAACAGCTTCAGCACCAGCGAGGACACGCTCGGGCATTTGGAAAAATACCGGGCGGATGGACTCGCCGACGCCTCGGAAGTGGAGTTGATGCAGAACCAGATCCCGAAAATCGACGCCGCCACGTTCGATCCCGTGTCATGGCCTGCCGACCCGGATCTGGAATGGTGCCCTCCGGGACATGGCGACCTTTATCCGGCGTTGGTTGGCAGTGGCTGGCTCGACCGGTTGCTGGCGGAGGGCGTGAAATACGCGTTCGTTTCGAATTCCGACAATCTGGGAGCCATTCTGGACCCGGCGATTCTGGCCTATTTCGCGAAATCCGGCGCGCCTTTCCTCATGGAAGTCACCCGGCGGACCGCCGCAGACCGCAAGGGCGGGCATCTCGCGGTGCGAGAGTCGGATGGGCGTCTGCTGCTCCGCGAAGTGGCGCAAACTCGGGATGAGGACGTCGAGGCGTTCCAAGACATCGACCGCCACCAATATTTCAACACCAACAGCTTGTGGCTCCGCCTGGATCTGCTCAAGGAACAGCTCGCTGCGGACTCCGGGGTGCTGCCGCTGCCGATGATCCGTAACAACAAGACCGTGGATCCGCGTGACAAGAAATCAACGCCGGTCGTGCAGCTCGAAATCGCCATGGGCGCGGCCATCGAGTGTTTTGAAGGTTCGACCGCGATCGACGTGCCGCGTAGCCGGTTCGCTCCGGTGAAGACGACCGGGGATTTACTCGCGCTGCGATCCGACGCTTACGAGGTATTGGAAAACGGCCAGGTCCGGCTTGCCGCCTCGCGTGAGGGAGTGCCGCCGGTGATCTCGCTTTCCGACGAATACAAGCTGGTGGACCAGATCGAAGGGTTGGGCGTGCCGAGCCTCGTCGATTGTGACTCGATGACCGTGAAAGGCCCTCTGAAGTTCGCCCCCGGCGTCATCGTGCGCGGCAAGGTTTCGTTCGAAAATCTCAGCACCGAAATCAAGACCGTGAGCCCGGGAATCTACGAAAACCAGAGGGTTGGATTATAATTCCCGTGACCATTTCGGCACTCCCGGAAAACAGCTGGAATTTTCTCTACGACTGCTCTTGCCAAGGCCTGTTCCTGTCCCTAAGCCGTGCGGCGTCATGGCAAGTATTGGTCCGTTTTTGTTCCCCAGCAGTGGTTTTGAAGGTGTGATTTTCGACTGTGACGGCACGCTCGTCGACTCGATGCCCGCGCATTTTGACGCCTGGTGCGAGGCGCTGGCGATCTACGGCGCCGGTGGCATTTTCAAAGAGGACGTATTCTTCGCGATGGGCGGCCGGCCAACGATGGACATCGTGGTGGAACTCAACGATGAATACAATCTCAAGCTGGATCCGGTCAAGGTGGCGATGGCAAAACGGGAGGCGTTTCTGAAGCGCTTGCACACGGTGACTCTAATCGAGGAAGTCGCCGCCTTTGCGGAGGGTCTCCGCGGCAAGGTGCCGATGGCGATCGCAACCGGCGGTTCGCGGATGGTGATCGAGAAAACGCTCAAGATCGTCGGCGTGTCGGATTGGTTCGACGAAGTGGTGACCGCCGATGATGTGGCCGACGGCAAACCGGCACCTGATATTTTCCTCAAAGCCGCGCAACTGCTAGGGGTGAGTCCCTCGAAGTGCCTGGCGCTCGAAGACGCGCCCGCCGGAATTCTCGCCGCGCAACGGGCGGGCATGCAGGTGATCGCGATTCCCTGCCCGCTGGTTTCGTCCGGCTGCTAGGATTCCGCCAGAACCTTGGCGAGCAAGGCGACCGCTTCCGGTGGATGGGCGGCGGACAGGCTGATCCGCAGGCGCGCCGTGCCTCTTGGGACGGTCGGATAGCGGATGGCCGGTACGAGAAAACCCGCTTGTTCGAGAGTGGCGGCCGCGGCGAGTGCGGCTTCGTTAGTGCCCAGCACTTTGGGGATGATGGGCGTGGATTGCGCCGCAAGGCGGGCGATGTTTTCCTGAAGCTTTTTGCGCAGCGAACCTCCCTCGGCGGAACGGATCAAGGCGAGCGAGGCGATGGCGGCGTGCGCCAGCGCAGGCGGCGGTGCGGTCGAGTAAATGAACGATCGCGCGCGGTTTGTTAGGAGGTCGATCCAGTCGCGCGAAGCGGCGAGGTAGCCACCGGACAGGCCGGCGGCTTTGCTGAGCGTGCCCATCTGGAAGGTGACGCGCTGTTGGAGATTTTCCTGTTCGGCGAGCCCCATGCCGTGCTCGCCGAGGATGCCGAAGCCGTGGGCTTCGTCGAGGAGCAGCAGGGCGTCATGGGTTTCCGTGAGCCCGACGATTTCGCGCAGCGGGCAGAGATCGCCGTCCATGCTGAAAACGGATTCGGTGGCGACAAGAATGCGGGCGGTGGGGTTCTTGTCGCGGGTGGAAACTAGCAGGCGCTCCAATTTTGCGAGATCATTGTGGGGAAACACGCGGAGGGTTGCGCCGGACAGCCGCGAGGCATCGACCAGGCAGGCGTGCGAGAGCTTGTCGAGAATGACAAAATCCGCGGGGCCGACGATCGCAGGGATCACGCCGAGCGCGGTGGCGAAGCCGGATGAGAAGGTCAGCGCGCCTTCCGCTTGTTTCGCCTCGGCCAGTGCGATCTCCAACAGCTTGTGAGGTGGAAGTGTCCCGCAGACGAGCCGGGAGGCGGCGGAACCGGCGCCATACTTTTGAACTCCTGCAATCAGTGCCGCTTCGATTTCCGGGTGCCGGGCAAGGCCGAGGTAATCGTTGGAGGCGAAGTTCCAGAGCTTTTTCCCATCGCGGACGACTTGTGCTCCGGTCGGCGAGTCGAGCGGTCGCTGGCTGCGCAGCAGTCCCTCGGCGGCGAGCTGTTGGAGAGACTCGGCGGGGCTGGCCATTTAGGATCCCGATACCGGACGTTCGAGTGCCCAGGTCAGCAACTTGCTGGAGTCTTTCCAGACGTTAGGAGTGTTTGATTTCAATACGACCACGATGACGGACCGGCCGTTGAGCGAACCGCTGCTCACCAAACAGCGACCGGCGGCATTGGTGGTGCCGGTTTTCAAACCGTCGCAATAAGGCAGGGTTTTCAGAAGCTTATTGGTGTTTTCGATGAAACGCGTGCGGCCGTCGTTGAAACGGAAGGTAAACCCCTTGGTCGCGGTGAACGAGCGGATCAGCGGACTGCGATAGGCGGCCCGGGCGGCGATCGCCATGTCGCGGGCGGTCGAGTATTGGCCGGCTTGGGGCAGGCCGTTCGGGTTGATGAAATTCGAGTTCCGCATGCCCAGCGAGGCGGCTTTGTGGTTCATCATGGCGGCGAAGGATTCCTGACTGCCGCCGACATCGCGGGCGAGGGCGCGGGCGACGTCGTTGGCGCTTTTTACCATGAGCACCTTGGTCAGTTCGCGCCGCGGATAGACTTCGCCCGCCTTGAGGTAGAGATTGGTCGGTTCACAGGCTCCGTCGGAAGATTCGATGGTGACCGGTTTGTCGATGTTTCCGGCGTCCAGCACGCAGAGTGCGGTGACAATTTTCTGGGTACTGGCGACCGCGCGCGGGGCGTCGGCGTTTTTCGCGTAAAGCACCCGTCCGCTGACCACGTCGATGACGATGGCACTTTCCGCGGCCACCGGAGGCGGGGCGTTCGGAGGTATGGCGGCGACCCGGACCGGCTGGGATCCCGCGACGGGCTTTGCAAGCAATGGAGCACGAGGCTGGGCGCGAGGTGGCGGATTCCCACCGCAGGAGGTGATCAGCGCGCCCGTGAACACGAGGGCGAGAAGGTGAGCACAATACGTCCGTGACATGCGGACGATGATCGGCTCAGGAACCCGGGCAATCAAGCCGGGAATGAGGAGGTTCGCGGAATATCAACTTTACGGAGCTTTTGGAGGAAGCAGGCTCCCGTCCATTTCGCCGCCGGCTTCCGGCAGGCTGGGCTCCTTGAAATCCACCGGGCCGCCGAAGAACCAGAAATTGCGTTTGCGGGTGTTTTGGTAGGCAAGTGCCCGTTCCTGGCCGGTCGGGAGGGTTTTCAAATCCTTTTCCCGGACCTCGACAACCTTGACGCTGGGCGGGTTGATTTTATCGACCGCCAGGGTGGAGAGTTGGGCGACCTTGGTGGTGGTGGCCGTGGTGGTCTTCTTCACGAACGCCAGAGAACCTTTCCCCACGTTCTTCACCGTGGCGCACGAGACGAGTCCGAATGCGGTGGCGAGTGCGGGAATGAGAATTGCCCGGAACGTGAGTTTCATACAGGTGGGGGCTAAGAGGCTATCACGCCGAAATCAACTGTCCAACGTTCGTTTTCAGGCGGAAATGTCACGATCGAATCATTTTGCGACGAGCACGAGGAAGTTCCGCACCGGGCGGTTCCAGGGCGGGCGGCGGTTAATCGGGCCGCCGGTGATCGCGGCGGAAATCCAAAGATCGGTGGATCTGCCGCCATCGAGGTTCAGCGCCTGGCGAACGGGCCATCCCGCAGGCTCGCCGTCGGCGAGTGACTGTCCGAGCGCGGCGAGGGTGCTAGGGCTGCCGGTACCGATCCACCAACGCGTCCCGCCGTCCCATAAAATCACGGAGCGGGCGCTGGACTTGGTGGCCTCGAGTCCACCGACGGCCCGGTCGTTTTCAACCAGCATCGGACCCGCCTGGATCAACTCCCGCATGCTCGCGGCTCCGTTGCGTCCCAGTGTTTCCCGCCGGGAAATGTGGTCGCTGCCGGACGCATCCCGGGACCAGACGCCGCTTCCGAGTGATGAAGAGGAGTTCCACGATCCGGAAGATTTCCCCGAGGAAACCACCAGTCCCAACGGAGCGCCCTCCGGAGTGAAAAAACCGGCGTTGATGGCGGCCACTCCGCCACGGGCCCGGGCTGCTGCGGCGGCATCGGCATAGAGCGAACCCGGGCCGTTCGGCTGATCTGCAACGACGAGCCGGAAGCCTAGCGAATCGAAAGCAACTCCCTCGAAAGTAACACCGGAAATGGTCCGGACCGTCACTTTCGCGGGAGTCATCGGTTGCGACGGAACCGGGGCAGGGGATGGAGTCGGCACAACGGTCGCCAGCGGTGCGGTCGGAGTCGCCGGCGGCATGGGACGATCCGGAACACAGCTCGCAAGGGGAAAGGCGAGGATCGCCGGAATCAAGAATCGCATGGCCTCAGCTGGCATGCATCGAGCAATTTGGCAAGGCTAGGGGCGAACGCCGATCCCAAGCAGCGTTTGGAATCTCGGCTCCACGGATTCGCGATCCGCCACGATTACCTCGATCCCGGCAAACCCGGATTTTTCCAACATCGCCGACAAGTCACTCTCGGAAAATCCCAGCCAGCGGTCGGCATAGAGTTCGCGAGCTTCCTCGAAATGGTGCTGCAAAAGGTCGAGCACGATGAGTCGGCCACCGGGTTTCAAAATCCGTAAAGCCGCGTCGACTGCCCGCTGCGGATGCTCGGCATGGTGCAGCGCCTGGCTCAGAATCGCCAAATCGAGGGTCGCGTCTTCGATCGGCGGCTCTTCAATATCGCCGATGCGGTATTCCAAATTGGTCAGGCCGTTCTGGGTGGCGAGGTTTTGACCGAATTCGACCATTTTCGGTGAGAGATCCACCGCAATGACCTTCTCGGCCCGCTGGGCGAGCAACTGGGCCAGCGTGCCCTCGCCGGCGCCGAGATCGGCGACGGTCTGGTAGTTGAGCACCTTGATGAGCGCCTCTGCGAGCGCCTTCCAGGACCGCCCTGGCACGTAGTCTTTTCCAAACCGCCCCGCCAGCTCATCGAAATAAGCGCGGGACGTGTCTTTGCGCTTCCGCAGCAAATGCCGGAGCGCGGCTTCATCGCTCCTGACTTCGGGCACCTCGGCCGCCGCCAATCGGGCGACTTCCATCAGATCCGGGTCGGCGGTGCAGGTGTAAATGTTGTTTTTCCCGCTGCGCTCGTCGCTCACCAGCCCCTCCATTTTCAACTGAGAAAGTTGGGTGGAAATCCGGCTTTGCCCCATCCCCAGGACCTCCTGCAGTTCGGCGACCGAGAGCGCCTCGTGCTCCACCAGCATGAGAATCCGCAGGCGCGTCGGGTCGGAAAGAAGCTTGAGTGATTTCAGCATTGACGCCATGCAGGGGATGATACATCAACGCATCACGATTTGACGATACGAAAATTAAAAAGCACATGAGCACCTACATTTTTTCCTCAGAATCCGTCGGCGAAGGCCATCCGGACAAAGTCGCCGACACCATCTCGGACGCCATTCTTGACGCCTGCCTCACCATCGATCCGAAAAGCCGCGTGGCTTGCGAAACGTTTGTAAAGAGCAACGTGGTCGTAGTCGGTGGCGAAATCACCATCCCGAAAATCGGCAACAAGCCGATCGGATCCGTGATCAACATCGAGAAAGTCATCCGCGACGCGGTCCGTGGCATCGGCTACACCAACAACGACGACGTCTTCCACGCCGACTCGCTTTTCATCAACAACTACCTCACCACCCAGTCCCCGGACATCGCCCAAGGCGTGGATGCGAAAAAGGCGGAAGGGAAAAAACACGCCGAGCAAGGCGCTGGCGACCAAGGCATCATGTTCGGCTACGCTTGCAACGAGACTCCCGAGCTCATGCCCGCGCCAATTATGTTTGCCCACCGCCTCGGCCGCGAACTCACGAAAATCCGCAAGGCCGGCAAACTCGCCAAGTGGCTCCGCCCGGACGCGAAATCGCAGGTCTCGGTCGAATACGTCGATGGCAAGCCGACCCGCATCGTCAACGTCGTCATTTCGACCCAGCACGCCGCCGACGTGGAACACGCCGTGATCGAAAAATTCTGCATCGAGCAAGTGATCAAAAAGGTCCTGCCGAAGGAAATGCTCACCAAGGACACCGAATACCTCATCAACCCGACCGGCAAATTCGTCGTCGGCGGTCCCCAAGGTGACTCGGGCCTCACCGGCCGCAAGATCATCGTCGATACCTACGGCGGCACTGGCCGTCACGGTGGTGGTGCTTTCTCCGGAAAAGACCCGTCGAAGGTCGATCGCTCCGCCGCTTACATGGGCCGCTGGGTTGCCAAAAACGTCGTCGCCGCCGGACTCGCCACCAAGTGCGAGGTCCAGTTCGCCTACGCCATCGGCCACCCGCTTCCCGTGAGCGTCCACGTCGATACCTTCGGCACAGGCACCGCAAGCGATGAGAAAATTCTCGCAGGCATCCTCAAGACCTTCTCCTTCAAGCCCGCCGACATCGTCAAGCAGCTCAACCTGCTTCGCCCCATCTACTCGAAATCCACCAACTACGGCCACTTCGGCAAGGACGACAAGGACCTCACCTGGGAATCCACCGCCAAGGCAGCAGCACTCAAGAAGGCGGTCGGCTAATTTAATCATCTATCAACTAAAAACATGAACTTCACAGACTACAAAGTAAAAGACATCGGCCTCGCCGACTTCGGCCGCAAGGAAATCGAAATCGCCGAGCACGAAATGCCCGGCCTCATGGCGACCCGTGAGAAATACGGCAAGGAAAAGCCGCTGCAAGGCGTCCGCATCATGGGCTCGCTGCACATGACGATCCAGACCGCGGTTCTCATTGAAACTCTCGCAGATCTCGGTGCCGAAGTGCGCTGGGTTTCCTGCAACATCTTCTCCACCCAGGACCACGCCGCCGCCGCGATCGCCGCCAAGGGAATCCCGGTCTTCGCCTGGAAGGGCGAGACCTTGGAAGAATATTGGTGGTGCACCTGGCAGGCGCTGGTCAATCCAGCAGGCCTCGGACCAGAACTCATCGTCGATGACGGTGGTGACGCGACTCTCCTCATTCACAAGGGCTACGAACTCGAAAACGGTTCCGACTGGGTCAACACCCCGTCCGGCAACCACGAGGAACAGGTCATCAAGGATCTCCTCAAGGACGTCCACGCCAAACAACCCGGCATCTTCGCGAAGATGGTGAAGGACTGGAAGGGCGTTTCCGAAGAAACCACCACCGGGGTCCATCGTCTCTATCAAATGGCCAAGGCCGGCACGCTGCTCGTTCCTGCGATCAACGTCAACGACTCGGTCACCAAGTCGAAATTCGACAACCTCTACGGTTGCCGCGAGTCGCTCGTCGACGGCATCAAGCGTGCCACCGACGTGATGATCTCCGGCAAGGTCGGCGTCGTCTGCGGTTACGGCGATGTCGGCAAAGGCTGTGCCCAAGCCCTCCGCGGCCAAGGTGCGCAAGTCGTCGTCACCGAAGTTGACCCGATCTGCGCGCTCCAAGCCGCGATGGAAGGCTTCCGCGTCCTCACCCTCGAAGACACCCTCGGCTGGGGCGACATCTACGTCACCACCACCGGCAACTTCGACATCATCCGCCTCGAGCACATGGAGAAGATGAAGGACCAGGCCATCGTTTGTAACATCGGCCACTTCGACAACGAAATCCAGATCGACAAGCTCAACGAAGCTCCTGGCGTGAAGCGCACCAACATCAAGCCACAGGTGGACAAATACACCTTCCCGACCGGCAACAGCATTTACATGCTCGCCGAAGGCCGCCTGGTGAACCTCGGTTGCGCCACCGGCCACCCGAGCTTCGTGATGTCCAACAGCTTCACCAACCAGACGCTCGCGCAAATCGACCTCTGGAAAAACCGGGAAACCAACAAGCCCGGCCAAGTCACCGTGCTTCCGAAGCACCTCGACGAGGAAGTCGCCCGTCTCCACCTCGCCAAAGTCGGAGCCAAGCTCACGTCCCTGACGCAGGAACAAGCGGACTACATCAACGTCCCGGTCGAAGGCCCGTTCAAGGGCGAGCAATACCGCTATTGATCCCCGTGACACAGGCATTCCCGCCTGTTCTTCCAACAGCCAGTCGTGCAAGCGACTGGCTGTTTTTGCGTATGGACGACTTTGTCCTTGCTCCTAACCACCGTTCGGAATAGGCACTTCCCGCATCCATTTTGATTCCCATGCGTGTCCCGTGTTCCAAGCCCTGATTTGAAGTCGTCCCGCCTCCCGCCGAGGTGGGCCTCATTTATGGCTGTTGGCGATCCTCCCGTAGCGAGCCGCCAGCAAAACACCTGCTCACACAACCGCAGCCCGGCAGACTCATGCCCGCTGCCCGAATCAAAATTAAATGAAACAACTCGAAGCCGAGGAGTTGCGCTCCTGCCTGCCCGGCGGCCGCACGCTCTTCACCTATGGCAAGGACTGGTATGCCGTCTCCCTTTTGAAGTTGGGATTGCGCCAGTCCAGCCTGCAGGAAATCAAACAAACCCCGATGGCGAAGCTGTTGGAGAAACCACGGCTTCGCGCCTGGTTGGGATCGCTGGGGAAGAAGTCACCGACCGCCGATGACCTCGCGCTGTTATGGCCGGACGAGGCGGAGACCTATCGGCTCACGCTCGGGCTCTTCGACGGCTGGATCCAGACCAGCCGCAAGGAACGCAACTGGAACATCGTGCTCCAGCTCAATCTCAATGAAGGCGACGCTCGCCTGATGGAAAGGAAATTTCCTAACCGGGAGGACGATCCATTCGAGCTCAGCTATCACCCGATCCACGAAGGCAAGCACCGCACCTTGGCTTGGGCACGCATCGATCTCGACTGGGAGACCGGCGAGGTGTTGATTGAGGAAATCCAGAACGACCGGCTTCGCGAGGTTTCCTACCACGTGGAGCGGATCAAACGGCACAACCTGAAGACGATAGCGATCTACGGCCAGGAAGTCGATGCCGCCTTCGTCCTCCGCTATTGGAACGAGCGCCTGCGCCTTTCCCGGCAATGGTGGGACGAGGCCATGCTCAGCGCCACGGTGAGCTTCATCGTCGGCGAGCTCGGGCTCAGGACCATCTACTATCACAGTCCGGTTAGCGGAGCACGGTTGAAAGGGGAGGGAGCCCAAAAGGCACCCACCTCGCTCTACACCGATCTGCCAAGGCGCTTCTGTTTCGAGAGAACCACCTCGATCCCCAGCTTTCTCAAGCCCCGCCGGAAACTCCGGCCCGGCCTGTGGATGCACCGCTTGTGCCTGTGAATGAAAACTCCGATCAACGGCGGTTAAGAACACCGTCGCTGATCGGAGCCTCACGGCTTCAGCAAGCGCCGCGGCCCTAGCAGATGCGCTCCCTGCGGATCGATCAGGAAATACCCCGACAGCGCCCGCCGGCCCAGCAGCATCGGGCAAAGCATCTCCGAGCGGTTCGCCAGGCTCACCAGGATCTGCCAACGGAATCCTCCGACCAGCATGGCGGTGGTCTCGATGAAAATCCGCTTCTTCGCCCTGCCCGAGGAACTCCTCACCAGGGCGAGCCGGGCCACTTGAGCTTCACAGGATACCACCTCGGCGTAGTGGTTCGTCGTGGTGAAGCGCACGGATGTTTCATCCGCTGACAGTTCGACGTTCTCCGCATGGATGCTGGAGCTGCGCGCACCGCTGTCCGTCTTCGCATTCAGCGGAGAAACCCCGAGATCCGGCAGCGCGATCCACTCCCGGCGGCCAATCACCATCCTCGGCATACCCGGTCCCCGCCACGGCAATCCAAGCGACGCGGCGAGTTCCTGTGAAGTGGACTCGACCGGTTGCGGAGTGGCCTTGAAGATCGGTTTCACGGGTTCAACAATGAAGCGGCCATCGCGCGGGCCTGTTCGCCACCACCGCCTAACATTCTGACGAGTTCCTGGATCCGCGTCTCGCCGCTCACCGGGTAGAGCCGCGAGCGCGTCCGGCCTGCGGTCACTTCCTTCTCCACCACGAAATGGTGCGTCGCGATCGCCGCCACCTGCGGGAAATGGGTGATCGCCACCACCTGGTGACGCGTACCGAGCGCCGCCATTTTGCGGCCGACCGCCTTCGCCACCTCGCCGCCGACGTTGGCGTCGATCTCGTCGAAGACCATCAACGGCGTGGCATCCTGGTCTGCGAGTGCGGATTTCACCGCCAGCATCACCCGGCTGATTTCGCCGGATGACGCGATCTGCCGCAGCGGCAAAAGCGGTTCTCCAGGATTCGGCCCGAACTGGAATTCGATCGACTCCAGCCCTTGCGGCCCCGGCTCCGCCAATGTCTTCAGGGGCGCTTCGAACGACGATTGTTTGAAACCCAGATCCTTGAGCTGGCTGGAAATCTCCTTCGCCAACTTCGGCGCAGCCTTGCGCCGAAGGGTCGCCAGGGATTTTCCACCGGCATCCAGCGCGGTGCGGCAAGCGGCGAGCTCGCGCTCTAACGTTTCTAGTTTCTCACCGCGGTTTTCAATCGTATCCAGCCGCGCGGCGGCCGCGTCGCGGCGGGCGAGCACGTCGTTCAGCGAGGGACCGTATTTGCGCTTGAGCGATTCCAACAGATTCACGCGCTCCTCGAGTGTGGCGGCCTCCGCCGGGTTGATGTCGAGCTCGTCGGCATAATCTGTCAGATTCCCTTCCAGATCCTGAAGCTCCAGGCACGCGGTCTCCAGCGATGCCGTGCGCTCGCGGATCGACGGATCGAGTTTTTCCAAATCCCGCACCAGCCGCTGGACTTCTGTCAGCCGCTCCAAAATTCCATCCTCACCGCTGAGCGCGGCGGTCGCAGCGGCGGCGGCTTCCACCAGCCGGCTCGCGTTGGACGCCCGCCGCCAGCGGTCTTCCAGATCCTGCTCGTCCTCGGGTTTGAGGTTTGCGCCGTCGATTTCCTGGAGCTGATAGCGCAGAAGGTCAAATTCCTGCTCGCTGGCGTTTTCCGCGTGGCGGATTTCCTCCAGCTCGGCCGCCTTCGTCCGCCACGCCCGGTAAAATTCGCGGTAACTGTTCACCGCGTTTTCCGCTCCGGCGTAGGCGTCCAGCATCGCAAGCTGTCGCTCCACCGAGAGCAGCGATTGGTGGTCGTGCGGCCCGTGCAAATCCACCAGATGCTCTCCCAGCCGTTTCAACAACGTCAGCGTCACCGGGGAATCGTTGATAAACTGCCGGTTCGCGGTCTGCCCGATCACCCGGCGGATGATGAGCTGCGTGTCCTCGCACGGATCCAGTCCGCCGTCTGCGAGGATTGCGTTGATTTCCACGGAATCCTTGAGTTCGAAAACCGCCTCCACAGAGCAGGTTTCCTCGCCGGTGCGGATCAGCGATTTTTCCGCCCGCTCGCCGAGCACGAGTTTCAGCGCGCCGACCATGACGGATTTTCCGGCCCCCGTTTCCCCGGTGACGCTGATGAGGCCGGAGCCGAGTTCCCAGGCGAGTTCATCGACCAAGGCGAGATTGCGGATTTTGAGAAGGGTGAGCATGCGTGTGCTGTGCGAGATTATGCAAGGCCCCCGCAGGAAGCAATCGCGGGATTCTTCTGCAGATCATTTCCGGCTGTTCAGGTCCCCCCCGTTCTCCGGGAATTCGGATTGCCACCCGAATTGGAGAGGATTCACTGCGGTCCGGTCCTAGGAAGGCTGTGATGGCTGGCGTCAGTCGCTAGCCACATCGACCCGTAAAATGGTGGAGCGTAGCGGATTCGAACCGCTGACCCCTTGCATGCCATGCAAGTGCTCTACCAACTGAGCTAACGCCCCTTTCGGGTGGGGCGGAGGTTTATCGGCGGGGCCGGGGTGGGGCAAGAGGATTTTCAGAAAAATTCCGGATCAGCTTCACCGACCCCGGAATGGCGGCGATTCAGCGCTTCCTCCGCAAAACCGCGGCGAGGCCGAATACCGAGAGGATGAGGGACGACGGCTCGGGGATGGGGGTGGTGGTGAAACGGCCAAGCAATTCGGCACGACCTTGGCCGCCCTCGAAGACCTTGAACTGGTCCTGGGTGGAGAGGGTGCCATCGAGGGTATTTTGGTCCACGCGGAAGGAGAGCTCGAGGTAGTAGGTGTTGCCCGCCCCATCGCGGAAATTGAGCGGCGCGCCGGAGTTGCGGAGTAAGACGGTGTCGGCGTTGGCGATTTGGTCGCCGGTGTTCGGAGAATTGATGAGGTCTTGGGCGAAGGAGACCATGGTGGCTGGCAATCCGGACGGAGTCGTGAAATTGAGATTCAGGGCAAGGTTGACGGAAGAGGCTCCGGTACCGGAGACGATGGTGCCGTTGCGGTAGTAGAGATTGCCGATGCTGAAGGATTGGTTGGGCGCGACGTTGACGGCGTTGACGGGCTCAAACCACAGTGCGCTGGTGTGCGGGTAAGCGCTGTTTCCGGATGCCACACCCCACTGGAAAGCGGCGGCACCGGCCGGGCCATTCGGATTGAGAGTGGTGGGCGCGTCCTTCAGGTCCATGCCCGGGGCATAGCCGTTGGTGAGATTGTTGTCGGCGATGAGGATGCTTTCGTTTCCTTGGCCGACACCATTTTCGAACGAACCCGAAACGGTGAAACTCAGGGAACCAGGCAGGTTTTGGGCGCTGGCGGCATCGAAGATCGCAAGGACGGTCGCAAAAATCGCGAGAAAAAAGCGGGGGCTTTTCATACAGGGGTGGGGGTGGGGGTGGGGGTGGGGGAGCGTCAGTGACCCGGGGTGACCAGCTGACGAAGGGATCATGTCACAAAATCGGCCATTCGGAATCACGCAATGACGTATGTTCAGGAACTCCTGAAGATTTGCCGTGCGAATCGGTCTCTTCCGGACTTGGCGAACGGATGTGAGTCCTTATCGTCGCCGGCATGTCGAAGTATGCTGGAGAAAAAGTGTTGGTGGTGGCGCGCGTGCTGTTGGAGGAAATCGGGATGTTTGAAGGAATCCGCACGGATGGTCTGGACGGCGCGGTGGCGAAGTTGATGGATCCCGCGAACCACACGTTCATGGACCGGGCGGCGGCGGAAGAGGATCCAAGTTTCAAGCAGCTGATTCCCTATTGCATCTTCCGTTGTGGGGACCGGATTCTTCATTACACCCGGGGGAAATCGGGTGGCGAAAGCCGGTTGCACGCGAAGATCTCGGTGGGTGTGGGCGGACACATCAATCCGGTCGACACCGGTGGCGGCCGGACCGGGCCGGATGCTTACCACTCGGCGGTGACCCGCGAGATCGAGGAGGAGTTGGACCTGCCGGAGCAGCATGAACATCGCATCATCGCGCTGCTCAACGACGATTCGAATTCGGTGGGGCAGGTCCACCTCGGCATCGTGCATCTGGTGGACCTGAAATCCGACGCGGTCTGCTCGCGGGAGGACGCTTTGGCCGATCTGGCGTTCACCCGACTTGAGGAGTTGAACGGACCTTTGTTCGAGCGGTTGGAGACTTGGTCGGGATTCTGCATACGCCATCTTTCAGATGCCGACCTCTCGATGGATAAAGCAAAATAATCCCTGTAAATGAGCAGATTGATGTGGTGATTCTGAAATAATCCAATCAGTTTAGAGCTAAATTACGCACCGTTTTCACCAATTCCCGATGTCAGACACCCTCAAGCAAGCCAAGCCTAGAATCCTCATTGTCACTCCGGAAATTACGTATTTGCCGTCCGGCATGGGGAATATGGCGCAGCGCATGTCAGCGAAGGCGGGGGGCTTGGCGGACGTATCCGCATCCCTGGTTTCCGCATTGTTCGAGCTGGGAGCGGATGTCCACGTCGCCATGCCCAACTACCGGCGGATGTTCCAAGGCGATATTTTCAGTCTCCATGAAAAGGAGCTGAGGAAATACCACGAAGTGCTGCCGGAGGCACACATCCACTTGGCGGAGGACCGGATCTTCTACTACCGCGATCAGGTTTACAGCAATCACCAGGATGAATCGATGCGGATCGCGCTCGTATTCCAGCGGGAGCTGATCAATCACATCGTCCCGCGCGTGATGCCGGATTTGATCCACTGCAATGACTGGATGACCGCCTTGATTCCGGCGATGGCCCGCCGACGCGGGATCAAATGTCTGTTCACGGTGCACAATATCCACACGCGGCAGGTCTCGCTGGCCCAGGTCGAAGAGGCCGGGATCGATGCGGCGGAGTTCTGGATGAACCTCTATTTCACCGGCCCGCCTTCCAACTACGACCATGCCCGGTCGCATGTTCCGGTGGATTTGCTGACCTCCGGAATTTTCGCCGCCCACTACATCAATACGGTGAGCCCGAGATTCCTGTGGGAAATCGTGGAAGGCTGGCATGCGGTCATCCCGGATTCCGTGCGCGCCGAACTGCGGGCCAAATATGCCGCCGGGTGTTCCGCAGGCATTCTCAATGCTCCGGATGTTTCCTACGACCCGGTCACGGATGACGCGCTCGTCCAGAATTTCGGCGTCGATGATTTCCCGGAAGGGAAAGCGGCGAACAAGCTCGCGCTCCAGCGGGAACTCCAGCTCAAGCAGGACGTGAACGCGCCGATCTTTTTCTGGCCCTCACGCCTCGACCCGGTCCAGAAAGGGCCGCAGCTGCTCACCGAAATTCTCCATCATTTGGTGTCGGATTACTGGGACCGCGACCTGCAAGTGGTCATCGTCGCCAACGGCCCGCACCAGCACTGGATCGACAAGATCGTCTCCGCCTTCGATCTGCGGGAGCGCGTCGCGATCGTGGACTTCGAGGAGGGGCTTTCCCGCCGGGCCTACGCGGCTTCTGACTTCATGTTGATGCCGTCCTTGTTCGAGCCGTGCGGCCTGCCTCAGATGACGTCGCCGCTTTATGGATCACTTCCGGTGGTGCACTCGACCGGTGGTCTCTACGACACGGTCCGCCATATGGACGTAGAGAACTCGACCGGCAACGGCTTCCGCTTCGATCACTACAACGCGAACGCCTTCCGCTGGGCCATCGACCGGGCTATGGATTTCTACGCGCTTCCCAAGGAAATCCGCGAGCGGGAGATCCGGCGGGTGATGATCGAGAGTGCGGAGGAATTCAGCCACAAGGAGGTGGCCCGCCGCTACATCAACATTTACGAGGAAATGCTCGCCCGGCCATTGGTCGAGAAGGAATCCGGCGAATACATCAAGGCCATCGCCGAGAGCCTCGGGGAAGTTTGATTTTCAAGAAGCGCTGGCATTAGTCGGCTCGAAAACTCCGTTTTAAGCCGACTTGCTAACTGATATTAGCGATCCCTTTAACGAAGGTGTCCTCAGCTCCGTGCCAACGAAGCTGGGCAATTATTGCTTCACGACATTGCTCTGCCATAGCGGCGATGGAGGGACGTCGTTAGGTCGGCAGATGATGATGCCGGCGTGTTTGGAACCGCCGTTGAGGTAGTCGGTGACAGGCTTGTCGATCACGGCCATGCGGCCCTTGTCGCGGTCCGAAGTGGCATGGGCGAAGTAGGCGCGGTCGTTCAACCGGACGATCAATCCCACGTGCGAGGTGTAGCCGCCGGTGTGGTGGGTGGTGATGGCGCAGATGTCGCCGTTCTGGAGGTATTTCTCCGCGTTGCGGACCTTGTCACGCGGGATGTGATAGACCGGCAGGTTCGAGACCTGGGCTTCGATCCTGCCCATCGGCTCGATGAGCGAGGGATTGGAGCGCAGATAGCGGTAGGCCTTCCACTGCACCGTCATTTCACGGATCTCGCGGCGGAGTCTCTCGGCTCCGGGAATGCGCGAGGTGATGTTCGTCGCGTAGCCGCGGCGCTGGTTGTCGTAAAAGACCTCTTCCAGATGGTGCATGCGGCTCAGGTAGCTACCCGTGCAGACGCCGTTCCGGTAGCGCTCGACTTCCACCATGTGGAGCAGGTCCTGCGGCTTGTAGGGGCCGGGCTTAAACTTGAGCATCCGGGCGAGGGCGAGCGCGTTTTCGTAAAACGTCCAGCAGTCCATGGCCTTGAAGTTCGCCACCGGGGATTCGATGCGGTCGTCCACTTCCAGCGTGTAGTTCACATACGGAGTGCCCACCATCTCACGCGCCACGCGGACGGTCCGCTCGCCGAGCGGCAGATTCCGCCAGTTTTCACGTTCCGCCTTGGCGACGATCGCCTGGAACTTCGATTCTCCTTGGAATACCGTCGCTAGCGGCAATCTCGGGCTCGACGGCGGCGGCACAGGACTTTGCGCCCGAACCAGCCCGGCTCCGAGTGCGGCCATGGCCAGCAGAACGATCAACAACCTTGAATTCATGAGTTCCCCTTAGCCGCTTTTGCCCGGTTGGAAAAGGAGCAATCCTGAAAATCCAGCAACTGTCATCGAGACCGCGTCAGCAACGGCTCGAAGACATACCACTGCTGCCAATGTTTCCGGACCATCCCGAGAAGCGTCCGTGCCCAGATTTTTGCTGCTTCTTCGTCCGCGCCTCTCGTCCTCGGCGGGAGGGCCAGCTCGGGCAGGACCACCACCCGGTAGCGCCGCCAGCCGTCGCGCAGGATGATCAGCGGAAAACAGGGCGCTCCGGTCGCCCGGGCGAGGAACAACGGGCCTTTCGGCATTCTTATCATCAGTCCCGGTTCCACTTCCACGTTCATCGGCGCCACGTCGAAAATCACCCGGTCGCCTTGGACCGCGACGATGTTTCCCTCGCGCAGAAGCCGCGCGAGTTCGATGCCGAGGTGGCCGCTCTCCTCGTTGTAAAGCGTGCGGAAATGCGGATTGAGCGCTTCCTTGCGGCGGATTTCCTGCTCGCGGAGCCGCTGGGTTTCCGGCTCCCGCTCCGGGGCGCGCACGGTGTAGAGCGTTCGTTTGAAGCGGGTGGCGAAAACAGTTGCTGCGATGTCATAGTTGCCCATGTGCGCCGTGAGAATGATGCAGCCTTCCTTGCGCTGTGATAGATCCTCCAACTCCGCCAGTCCTTCCACCGTCCAATCCACCGCGCCCGTCCCGCTTTCGCAGCGTTGGGCATCCACGAACGTCAGCGCGAAGTTCCAGAACACCTGCCACGCGCCGATCCCTGCCCGGCACGGACCCCACGCTGGATGCAAGGCCCGGAGGTTTCCCGCCACCGCCAGCCGCTGCTCCTTGGCAACTGCAAAAAACAACAAGGTCCAGCCGCCGATGAGCACGGGTTCCAGAAACCACGGTGTCACCCGCAGGGCCATCAACATCAGTCGCGAGGGCAGGTCGCCGAAGACCCCGCATCTCGCCGCCCAGCGTGATTTGCGTACGCCGTCCATCTATCCGCGCGCCGCTTCGAATCCGGCGTCCTCCAGCAAATGCTTCCCGGCGACCGCGATGTTTGCGAGCTCGTCGCAGCGTTCGTTTTCCTTGTGGCCCGCGTGGCCTTTGACCCAGCACCAATCGATTTTGTGACCGCCGATGGCAGCCAGCAGTTGCAGCCATAGGTCCTGGTTTTTCACCGGTTTTTTGTCCGCTGTCTGCCAGCCGCGTTTTTTCCAGCCTTCGATCCATTTCTTGGAAATCGCGTCGATCAGATATTTCGAATCCGAGTGCAGCTCCACCTCGCACGGCTCGTTCAAGCTTTCCAGCGCCGCGATCGCCGCGCGCAATTCCATGCGGTTGTTGGTCGTCAGCCGGTATCCGGCCGAGAGTTCCTTGCGGTGCTTGCCGGACACCATCACCACGCCGAATCCGCCCGGTCCCGGGTTTCCCTTGCAGCCGCCGTCGGTGTGGATGATCACTCGCTTCATAAGCGGCGGAGCGTGCGCCAGACGGGTCCCGGGTGACAAGCGAATCAAGTCAGGTCAGGCGGATTGAAAAAAAACCGGGGGACTAAACTCCTTGTGCCGCAGGGGGCTCGGGGTTGTTCACAGGTTAGGCACATACCGCCGGATTGACCTCGCCATTTCCCTTCTGTCAAACTGCGTCCCTTCCATGGCCGTCGACACCAAACCCGCACCCGTTTTCCGCAAGACCGCAGAGCTTCAACAGGGAGCCACCGCGGTCGATGACGTGACCCGCGCGCTGCCGCATGCGCTCGGGCCGGAGAAAAGCCTGCTTTCATCGATGCTCCAAGACCCGCAGGAATACATCGGGATGGCGATCGAGGAAAAGCTGACGCCGGAGCATTTCTATCTGCCGTCGCACTCGACCTTGTTTGGGTTTCTCATCGGGATGTTCGAAGACGGGCAGGAGGTGGAACTGGTCTCGCTGGTGCAGCGCCTGCTCGACCGCGGGTTGCTCGACCGCGTGGGCGGGCCGTCCTCGCTGACGGATCTTTACACCTATGCGCCGAGTCCCGGGCATTTCCGCCACCACTTGCAGCACGTGAAGGACAAATTTGTCCTGCGGTCGATCATCCAGAATTCAAACGAGGCCATCGCCCAGGCTTATGACGCGCCGGACGAGGTGGCGGCATTGCTGGATTCGGTGGAGGCCAAGGTTCTGGCGATCCGCGAGGGCTCGGAGACGAACCGGGCGCCGACGATCAAGCAGTCGGTGAACGAGGTGATCGAGCAGTTCCAAGCGCTTCTCGCAGGAGAAAAAGGCGCGCAGGGGATTTCCACCGGATTCGAGGAACTCGACCGCATGAGCAGCGGCTTGAAAGCAGGGGAAATGTTCGTCGTCGCCGCTCGTCCGTCGATGGGAAAAACCTCGTTCATGATGAACATCGTCGAGCACGTGTGCATCACCGAAGGCAAGCCGACGATGGTTTTCTCCTGCGAAATGAGCGCGTTCCAGATCGTGCAGCGTCTCGTTTTCTCGCGCTCCAAGTTCGCGATGAGCCAGCTTTCCCGCGGCTACACGCCGACCAAGGGCGACCTCCAGCGGATCCAGCGGGCGGCGCTGGAAACGTCGGGAGCCAAGCTTTTTATAGACGACACCGCCGGCATTTCCATCAACGAACTCCGCGCCAAGGCCCGCCGGAAAAAACGTGACGAGGACATCCAGTTCATCGCCATCGACTATCTGCAGCTGATGAAATCCCGCACCAAGCAGGCGGAAGGCTCGCGCGAGCGTGAAATCGCGGAAATTTCCGCCGGCATCAAGGGACTGGCGAAAGAACTCGGCATTCCCATCCTCATCCTCGCCCAGCTTAACCGGGGCCCGGAAAGCCGGACCGGTAAAAACGTCGGCGTCCCACGGATGTCCGACCTCCGGGAATCCGGCTCCATCGAGCAGGACGCCGACATGGTCGGCCTGCTCTACCGGACCGCCTATTACGCGGAGGACGCCGAGGAAAAAGAAGCGGAAGCTGGAAAAGCCGAGCTGGTTCTCGCGAAAAACCGGAACGGCGAGACCGGCCACATCCCACTCACCTTCATCGCCGACCTGATGCGCTTCGAAACCGGCGCGCCGGCGAGAGAGGAAGGGTGACCGCGGGCTTGTTCAGGAAACGGATTCGGCGACTGATTCTGTGAGAAGTCGGCCAGCCTGTGAGATCAACGTTTCCAGAGGCAGCCCGGTGTCGGCGAGTGCGTGCAGGGATTGGAAAACTCCGCTCTTGCGGGCTTCTTCGTCAGCGACTCCGCAGAATCCTATGACTGGAACGGATAGGCTCCGCGCAAGCCGGGCAAGCGCGACCGGCCCTTTTCCACCGAGGCTCTGGTGGTCGATGGAGCCCTCGCCGGTGATGACATGATCGGCCAACTTGATGCGGGTTTCCAAATCCAACAGGCCGGCGAGCAGATCGAATCCGGAAATCAACCTCGCTCCCGCGAAATGCAGCAGCCCGAAACCCAGCCCGCCCGCAGCGCCGGCTCCCGGGGTGTTAGCCGCCGCCTCGCCATCGCTGATCCGCACGAGATTTGCGAGCGCCGTTTCGAGCGCGATTTGATCCTCGGGCGTCGCACCTTTTTGCGCGGAGAAGACCGCCGTGGCTCCGCGCGGGCCGAGCAGGGGATTGTCCACATCACAAGCGGCGATGATTTCCGGCAGGGCGATGCGCGAAGTGACATCCACCTGCCTGATAGTTTCCAGATCGTCACCGCCCGTGAAAACCACGCCCAGCGCGGCGGCCATGCCATAGCCTCCGTCATTCGTCGCGCTGCCGCCGAGACCGAGGATGATGCGGGTCACCGCGTGTTCGGAAATCGCATGGGTCATTTGCATGCCCACGCCCCGAGTTGTGGCGTGCAGGGGATCGCGCTCGTTCAATTTGAGACGCCACAGGCCCGCTGTTTCCGCCATCTCCAGAATCGCGGTCGGGCCTTGTGGGGTGCTTGCCAGCACATAGCGGCTGCCGATGTCGCGACCCAGCGCATCGACCGCCGGGCAGGGGATCCATTTCCCGTCCAAGGTGGAAATCAAAGACTCCATGAAGCCCTCGCCGCCGTCCGCAATCGGGCAGAGATCCAGCACCGCATCCGGATAAATCCGGCGGATCCCCTCCGCGATCGCTGCCGCCGCTTCGGGGGCGGTGAGTGAGCCCTTGAACTTGTCCGGAGCGATCAGGTAACGGCGTGCCATCGCGCAACGACGACTCAGCATCGACCGAATGTCGAATGAAATGGCATCAACGTTTGCCAGTCCGCCCGCTTTAGGGAACGGTGCGCCTCCATGAAAATGCACCGCATCCTCGCTGAGGCCGCTTCCAACATCGCCAAATCCGTCTTCCGCGAGCACAAGGTCCTCGATCACGAGCTCGCCACCGCCTTCGAGGAAAACCCGAAATGGGGCAAACGCGACCGCAGTTTCATCGCGGAAACCGTCTTCGAAGTCGCACGCTGGCGCCGTGCCCTGAGTTTCCTCGTCGATAGCGAGGAAACCACCGCCCTCTGCGCCGCGCAGTGGGTCCGCATGGGATACGAAATCCCCGGGTGGTGGGCCTACAACGGTAAATCCGCCGAGGAAATGAAAGCCCGCGAAGTCGAACTCGCCTCGCAACCCCGCGCCGTCCGCGAATCCATCCCCGACTGGCTCGACGCCCTCGGTTCTTCCGAACTCGGTGATGCTTGGGATACCGAGCTCGCCGCCCTCAACCAACGCGCGTCCATTTTCCTCCGCGTCAACACCCTCCGCACCAGCCGCCCGGATGCCATCGCCTGGCTCGCCTCCTTCCACATCACCGCCACCGAAGTCTCCGGCCTGCCCGACGCCCTCGTCCTCGCTCCCGGCAAATCCCTGCCCAAAACCCTCCGCATGGATGGTCGCGTGGAAATCCAGGACGCCGGCTCGCAAATGATCGCCCCGCTCGTCGATCCCCAGCCCGGCGAGCGCATCATCGACGCCTGCTCCGGTGCCGGCGGGAAATCCCTCCACCTCGCGGCACTGATGAAGGCCGACGGCCGCGTCTTCGGCATGGACATCGATTCGAAAAAACTCGTCGAACTCGACCGCCGGGCCAAACGCGCCAACGCCAACAAGTGCGTGAAATCCAAGGAAATCACCGCCGCCACCACCACCGATTTCGCCGAGGTCGCCGACCGCCTGCTCATCGACGCCCCATGCTCCGGGCTCGGCACGCTCAAGCGCCAGCCCGATCTCAAATGGCGTCTCAAGCCCGCCGCCATCGACCGTCTCCGCGGCATCCAGTCCGAGTTGTTGGAAAACTACACCGCCATGCTCAAGCCCGGCGGCCGTCTTGTTTACGCCACCTGCTCCATCCTCCCGTCGGAAAACCGTGCAGCCATCGACAAGTTGTTGGAAAAAGGCGGCTTCACGCTCCTCGAAGAACGTCCCGTCTCTCCAGCCGATACCGGCTATGACGGCTTCTACGCCGCCGCGTTGTTAAAGAACGCGTGAAACAGGTATTCCTGCCTGTTCTTCACGAAGCCCGGCATTGATTCCGGTAATTGGGTTCGTCCAGCGCCAGCGACGACTCCTCTTCTCTGTTAGCTGCGCGCCATCGGCCCTCTTCTCCATCTCCGCCTTCAAGCCTGCAATTTTCTCCCCTCCCGCAGATTCTCGCATCCTGATATCCACCTGTGCAAGCTCCTCGCCGCCACCCCCTGCGTATCCGCCTGATATACGCACTCTCCACCTGGAAGGCCCTAGTCAAATCATCGATCGGCACCGTACCTTAAGGAAGGAAATTGCTGGATATGAATCCCGGGCCTGCTACGAACAAGCTCTATTCGATAGAAATCAATATGATCGCTCAGTCAAAATCTCTAATGATGGCGATTCTAATCGGAATTATCCAAGTCACCTCATTTATAGCGCTCTACGAAGGTGGGTTTCATCTTGCCGCCAATCTTGGCAGAGAATACAGGCGATCCATCGGATACGGTATTATGCTGCACTTTTCATTTTGGGTCTTTGTCATCGCCGCGTTCGCCGTGCCATTTTCATTGCTCGCGTGTCGAACTCGAAAGCCTACCGTGGCGCTAGTCGTTTGCTTCATCACCGTGTGGAGTTTGCTGATCTTGCCAAGCATCGAAAGTTATCCTTTGAGGGCGTCCTTTCTCTTTGGTCTCGGCGTTGTTCACGTGCTTGCTTTTGGCTGGGTTGCCTCACACCTTGGTTGCCGAGTCCATGCGCCCGAATCAACAACACCAGTCGAACCCGTCGGGGGTTGCAACGGCGGATAAGCTCCCTCGTTCGCTTCGCTCTATGAGTCCTGCGGCACCGTGCCACCACATTTAACTCTCGCCTAACCTGCATAACCGGATCTGTGGAACGACTTTTGCCTGGACGGTTCTCTCGCAGCTCGTTCGATTCCCTTTCGGCGAGAGGGCGCTACCTGGCGTTTCTTTGGCGATTATCTCACGCCTTTTTCGCCAAC
>JANPKJ010000040.1:0-41040 GCA_031425955.1 Akkermansiaceae bacterium
GCCGCGGACGCGGTATTGATAGCTGGTCAGCTCGCGCAGGCCCATCGGCCCGCGGGCGTGGAGCTTGTCGGTGGAGATGCCGATTTCCGCGCCGAAGCCGAACTCGCCGCCATCTGCGAAGCGCGTGGAGACGTTGTGGAACACGCAGGCGGAGTCCACCTCGCGCAGAAAGCGCTCCGCCGCCGAATCGTCGCGGGTGACGATGACGTCGGTGTGGTGCGAACCGTATTGGTTGATGTGGGAAACGGCGTCTTCGAGAGAATCCACGATTTTGATGGAGAGGATGAGGTCGAGGTATTCGGTGCTCCAGTCCTCCTCGGTGGCCGGAATGACATCAGGCAGAACACCGCGGGTACGCTCACAGCCACGAAGTTCGACGCCTTTCGCGCGCAGGGCGGCGGCGACTTCGGGTAGAAATCCGGCCGCGATTCCCTGATGGACGAGCAGCGTTTCGAGCGCGTTGCAGACGCCGGGTTTTTGCGTTTTTGAATTCACCGTTAGAGCCACGGCCATTTCCAGATCCGCAGCCTTGTCGGCGAAGAGGTGGCAGATGCCGTCGTAGTGTTTGATGACGGGCATGCGGGCGAGCGAGACGACTGTTTCGATAAGCCCCTTGCCGCCGCGCGGGATGATGAGGTCGAGCCACTTGTCCATGCCTGCCAGAACCGCGACGCTCTCGCGGTCGGTGAAGGGAATGAGCTGGATGGCATGCTCCGGGCCACCGGCTTGCGCGAGGGCTGCGGCGATGGCGCGGTTCGAGTGGATGGCCTCGCTGCCGCCGCGGAGGATGGTGGCGTTGCCGGTTTTGAAACACAGCACTGCGGCGTCCGCGGTGACGTTGGGCCGGCTTTCGTAAATGATGCCGATGGTGCCGATGGGCACGCGGACCTGGGAAATGCGGATGCCGTTAGGACGCTCCCAGGCATCAAGCACCTGGCCGACCGGGTCCGGCAGCGTGGCGACCTGGTCGATGCCGGCGGCCATGGCTTCGATGCGTTTTTCGTCGAGCATCAGCCGGTCGAGCATGGCGGCGGAGAGGCCTTTATCCTTCCCGGCGGTTAGATCCAGAGCGTTCGCGGCGAGTAAATCCGGAGTGCTCTTGCGAATGGCGGACGCCATGGCGCGGAGGATCCCGTTCTTCTCATCCGACGTGAGTTGGGCGAGCTTGTAAGCGGCGGCGCGGGCCTGGCGGCCCATCTGGTGGATGGTTTCCTGGAGGGTGGACATTTGGAAATGAAGGGGTGAGCAACTTAGCCTGCCCAACTGCGGACTCAAGGGCAAACCCCTCCCGGAGCGCCGACGATTCGCCTCGCGCGATGTCTTCGTCCTCTTGATTCATGCCACTGGCCTCTGCGGGCAGTTTGGACGGGACCTGGGCGTGCCTTTTTCACGGACGATTCACCGGGTCCTCATCCGAACTTCATGTGCAGCAGCCAGAGTCGTCCGCGATGAATCCCACGCTTCCGCCTCGCAATGCCACCGCTGATGAAATCCGGATTCCCCGGTCTAACAGCCTGCGCCCGGCTTCCCGATGGGTTTCGTATTTCAAGAGAAACCGGGAGTGTGTGTGGGAGATCCCTTGGCACGACAACCCGGTGATCCAGCCCGAGGCATGGTGTCGTATCGCGGGATCGATCGCTGACTTCCAACGCGGGGAATCTTCGGAAGCGCGTGACTACATGACGAAATCGCAGCGATTCGCAGGGGTTACGGGAGATGAGGCATTTCACGAGGCCTCGGTGCTTTTTGTCGCGGAAGAAAACGAACACGCCGCGCTGTTGCTGCGATTCATGCGGCTTGCGGGCATGGAGCCGAAACATGCCGTGTGGAGCGATGGCGTGTTTCGCCGCCTGCGGTCGCATGCCGATCTCGGCTGGAAATGCCGGACCCTGGTGGTCGCAGAGTTTGCCGCACAGGAATACTATCCGCAGCTGCGCGGGATCGGTGACCACCCGGTGCTGCGCAGCGTGTGCGACAAACTGATCGCCGACGAGGTGGCGCACATCCGTTTCCAGGTCGAGCGGATCGCTGCGGTGGAGTCCGGCCTGCCCGAGTGGCGTCGGCGGCTGCGCGACGCTGCCCAAGGTGCGGTGTTAATCGGTGCCACGCTGGTCGTTTACGCAGGTCATCGCGGGGTGCTCGGCGGCAGAGGTCTGGTGGAATTCTGGCAAGGCATGCTGCGCCGCCACTGCCGGGCGCTCACGACCCTGCGCCATTTGCGCGCCGGACAGGCGGTATGACGTCACAGCGAGTTCGTTACGCGCCCGTCGCCGCGTGAAACCGGGTGGATATCCCGTTCCCCGCGACGATTTCTGCGAGGCGCTCCGGATGGCGGCCGTGGGCGATGTGGGTCTCGATGCCGGCATCGACGGCGAATTTGATGGCGGCGAGTTTCGACGCCATGCCACCCATCGAGAAGCGCCCCTTGTCGTCGCGGACGTGTTTGAACACCTCGTCGATGGCGGGCACCTCGGGGATCAGCGTGTTGGTGGCCGGGTCGAGCAGGCCGTCGACACTGGTGAGTAAAATCACCCGCGAGGCACCGGCGAGTTTCGCGACGCGGACGGAGAGCATGTCGTTGTCGCCGAATTTCAGTTCCTCGACCGCGACCGAGTCGTTTTCGTTGATGATCGGCAGGATGCGCGGCTCCATCAGCAGTCGGCGGAAGGTGTCGCTCACATAGCCCGCGCGCTCCGGCGTGCCGAGGTCGGCGGCGGTGAGCAGGACTTGGGCGATGGTGATGTCGAAATTGGAAAACAAGCTGCTGTAAGTCTGCATCAGCCGCGCCTGGCCGATCGCGGCGCAGGCCTGGCGGGTGGCGGTTTCCTTCGGGTATTCCGTGAGTCCGAGCGCTGAAACGCCGGAGCCCACCGCGCCGGAGGAGACGAACAGGCAGCGGTGACCGGCATCCATCAGCCCGGCGATGGCCGAGACGAGGTGCACCAGCGCGGCCTTGTCGAGCGTGCCATCGGCGGATTTCGTAAGGACGCCGGTGCCGGCCTTGATGAGCGTGAGTTCGGGAATCATGGGAAAATTTCGCCCTGCGGCGGGCCGGGGATAAGCGGAAATCGAGCCCCACACCACCCCAAATTGCGCCACCGCCGCACTCCACGGGTGAGATTTTCCGGCTGGGAAGTTGAAGTGGCGCGGGGAAACGGCCAGTGTGCTCCCCATCAGCCCATGAGCGAACCCGTCCACCGCCTGCACACCTTGCCGCAGCAATTTTACTCGGACGAGACCGGCGCGCCGTTCGACCGCTGCTTCGACTGCGGCAAGCCCGCGGCCGCCTGCGAAGACGGCTACCTGATCCAAAAAGCCTATGCCAAGGGCGAGACCATCATGGAAATGGCGATCTGTTGTGACTGCCATGAAAAACTCCAAACCTCGTATTCCAAGGAGTCGAAGGAGAAAATCTGGAATTTCTATCTGGACCACGGCGATTTTTCCGAGCGCCTGAGGAAATTCTATCCGCTTCCGGTGGGCAACCCGGACTTGTGGCTCGACGCCTGCATGACTTGCGGCTCGACCCGCGCCTCCGCGCCGGAATGCGTGGTCGCAGCACATGTTTTCGAGGGCGATCTGGTCTATGGCGAAACTCCGCTGATGATCTGCTTCAACTGCATGAACACGATCGTCGGCCTGCTTTCCGAAGAGTCCCGCGACACCTACGACCGCTGGATGGAACGCGTCCTGCCGGCTGCCCCGGAAACCTCGGATTCCAAGCCCCGGGTCCGGATCTTCATGTGAGGCGGAGCTCCTAAAATCGCCGCCACGGGGGGCTTACGCGAATTCCACACGATCATAGAGATCGGCCAGCGCCAATGACGCTTCGATTTCCGGCAGGGGAATCACCGCATCCAGTCCGACGTGGTGCTCGATGGCGAATCCGCCGCCGGATTTCCTGCGGTGCAGGCTGACGGAGGGTTTTTCCGGTTCCACGAACATCAGGACTTTCAGCGAGGGCAGCATCAGGTAGGCATCGCGCTTCTCGCCCAAGTCCGCGCGGCGGGTCGAGTCGCTGAGGACTTCGATGACCACGACGGGTTGGTCCTGGAAATGGTCGGTGGCAGGATTCGATCGGCAGACAACCATCGCGTCCGGATAGTAGAAGCGGGTGTGGTCGGGGAACTCGATGCGGACTTTGACGTCGCTGTTGCAGGGCTGACAGGTCTTGCCACGAAGTTGACCGCCAATTGAAAGGAGAGAATTGAGCGCGATGACGTTGTGTTGATTCGTCGCGCCGGCCATCGCATGGACGGTCCCGCCAAGGTATTCATGTTTCACATCGCTGGTTTCCTCGCCGACAAGATAGTCCTCGACGGAAACTGGAGCGGGATGTTCCAAGGCTGTCATGTCCGCAGGATAAAGGGATTTCGCCGAGGTCGCAACTTCCAAACCCGGACTCAATCCTCGTCGTCCTTCGCGCCCTTCACCCGGACCTTGCCGCGGAGCTTGGCTTCGATGAACGGATCCAGATCGCCGTCCATGACTTCCTGGATGCTGCCGGATTCCTGGCCGGTGCGGAGGTCGAGGACCTTTTGGTAGGGCTGGAAAACGTAGGAGCGGATCTGGTTGCCCCACGAGACGTCGCCTTTTTCGCCGTAGGCGCGGTCGGCCTCGGCTTTTTGTTTGTCTTCCTCGATGGTGTAGAGCTTGGCCTTGAGGATGTCGAACGCGAGCTCGCGGTTCGCGCCCTGCGTCCGCGCCGCAGTCGAGCGGATGAGGATGCCGGTGGGCAAATGGCGCAGGATGACGGCGGTTTCCACCTTGTTGACGTTCTGACCGCCTTTGCCGCCGGAGCGGGTGGTGGTGATCTCGATGTCCTTCTCGTTGATCTCGATTTTGATCTCCTTGGAAACTTCCGGCGTCGCGTCGATGGAGGCGAACGACGTGTGGCGTTTCGCGTTCGAGTCGAACGGGGAAATCCGGACGAGGCGGTGGACGCCGCGCTCGTTTTTCAGGAATCCGTAGGCGTGGTCGCCGGTGATTTTCAGAGTCGCGGTGCGCAGGCCGGCCTCGTCGCCGTCCTGCCAGTCGAGCGTCTCGACGGTGTAGCCCTTGCGCTCGGCCCAGCGGGTGTACATGCGGTGGAGCATCTGCGCCCAATCGCACGCTTCCGTGCCTCCGGCACCGGCGGAAATGACGAGGAAACACGGGGAAATGTCGCTCGGTTGGTCGAGCAGGGTGAGCAACTCGTAGGAGCGGATGTCGTCTTCGAGGCCCTTGGCGTTGGCGATGGCTTCGCGGGCGAGGTCGGCGTCGTCGTATTCCTTGGCGAGTGAGACCCCTTCATCGATGTCGGCCACGCGGGACTCCAGTTTGAGGAAACTTTCGAGCTTCTTCTTCAGCCCGGCGGCCTTGGAGCTGATGGATTTCGCCTTGTCCGAGTCGTTCCAGAACTCGGGGGCGCCCATGGCCTCCTCAAGGGTGTTGATTTCGTTTTCGAGGGTCGGGACGTCAAAGATACCTCCTGAGTTTCGACAAGCGGCTTTTTAAAGCAGCCGTGTCGAGCGCCAGGAGGTCAGCGGTAGGAAGTGAAGACATGCGGGCGGAGGGAATGGCATCCGGCAGGAGGAAGCAAGGCGGAACGTGCGGACCCTCAGATCGAGGAAGAACGCAGATCTTTCAAAAGGGGATTGTCGTCATCCCTCGCGGCGGCTAGCTTCGACCGCACGCAACGAGACTTCCGCCGCGGCAGCTCGTGCCATACCGCAACTTTCCAACTCCATGGGCATTTTCAGCAAACCCCGCCTGCGCAGCCTCGACCGCCGTGAAGACATGCCGGAAGGCCTCTGGGTCAAGTGCCCGGACTGCGGCGCCATGATCCACACTCTCGAGCTCAAGCAGAACCACCACGTCTGCGTCCATTGCAGCCACCATTTCCTGATCGACTCGCGCGAGCGCATCACCATGCTGGCGGATCCGGATTCGTTTGAGGAAACGGAAATCGGCCTGATTTCCGCCAATCCGCTGGGTTTCGCCGGCTACTCGGAGAAAACCGCCAGCCTGCGCGAAAAAACCGGCCTGGACGACGCGGTCATCTCCGGCCGCATCGCCATCCAAGGCCAGCGCGCGATGATCGCGGTGATGGACTTCAAGTTTTTCGCCGGGTCCATGGGCTCGGTGGTCGGTGAGAAAATCACCCGTGCCATCGAGATGGCCATCGCTGAAAAACGCGGCGTGATCATCGTTTCCGCCTCGTCCGGGGCCCGGATGCAGGAGGGCATGCTATCGCTCATGCAGATGGCGAAAACCTGCGGCGCGCTCGCCCGGCTGTCCGAGGCGAAACTGCCGTATATTTCCCTGCTGACCCACCCGACGACCGGCGGCGTCACCGCGTCATTCGCCACGATCGGCGACATCAATTTGGCGGAGCCCAAGTGCATGATCGGCTTCGCCGGCCCGCGGGTGGTCAAGGAAACGACCCACCAGAACCTCCCGCCCGGCTTCCAGACTGCGGAGTTCATGCTGGAGCATGGGTTGATCGACGCCATCGTGGCGCGGCCGAAGCTGCGCGAGCGGCTTGGCTCGCTGTTGTCGTTCATGATGCCGGCGTAGCGATCGTCCGGAGTTCAAGCTTTCAGCTTGTCTTCAGGAGAAGCACGCCCAAGCGCGAAAGCCCGACAAAGGGCTTAAATAGAGAACGCCGCCCTCCCCCCCGGAAAGACGGCGTTCCTAATATTGCCTCACCGCAACCCACACTTGCGGAACTCGGGCAAAGCCTATGAACACATAGCCAACAGAATTAGTATTGCCGAAAATCGGGGGATTTATAGTGGAGATCTGCTCTATTTATTGTAGGTGATTTTACCTACACTCCCTCAGATTTCCACCGGTGCTCAATCCACCAAATGGTGCTGCATGGCGTAGCGGGTGAGTTCCACATTGGACGACAAGCCCATCTTCTCGGCGATGCGGCTGCGGTAGGTGGCCACTGTCTTGGCGCTGAGGGCGAGGTCCGAGCTGATTTCCTTGATGGTTTTTCCAAGCGCGATCAGGCGGAGGACCTGGAGTTCGCGATTCGAGAGGGTTTCATGGGAGGTGCCGGAGGGTTCACCGGCGAGTGCGCCGGCAAGTTGTTCCGCCAGTGCCGGGCTGATGTAGCGGCGACCGGAAATCACCCGCTGGACAGCGGTCACGAGCACGTCCGCCGCGCTCTGCTTGGAGACGTAACCAGCGGCCCCCAGCTTCAGCGCGCGAAGGGCGTAGTCCTTTTCCGGGTGACTGCTGATCACCAAGACGGGCAAGGCGGGCTTGTCCACCTTGATCTCTTGGATCAGTTCCAGCCCGTTCCGCCCGGGCATCGTGATGTCCACGATCGCCAGATCCCACGAGTCCCGCATCACGGCGACGATGCCCGACTTCGCGTCGCAGGCCTCGCCCACCTCCACGTCTTTGAAATGCTCTTCTAACAATGAAATCATACCGCGCCGGACGATGGCGTGGTCGTCGATGATGAGGACTTTCATGAGATGAATCCGGTGGATGGTCGGGCGGCCGTGGAGTTCGCCCGGGGCAGTGGAATCGTTAGCGTGACGGAAGTGCCCCTGCCGCGGTGGGTGCCGAAAACCACCAGCCCGCCGACGTTTGCGGCGCGTTCCAACATGCCGATCAAGCCGAGGGATTTCGGATCCTCGACGATGGATGCATCGATGCCCTTGCCATCGTCTTCGACCGCCAGCTTGAGCACGTTTTCGGTGACAGCCAGCGTCGCCTCGATCTGGCGGGCCTCCGCGTGGCGGGCCACGTTGGTTAGGGACTCCTGGAAGATCCGGAATGTGGTGGTGGCGACATCGGCCGGAAGATATTCGGGAATTTCGCCGACTTCCACATCGCACAGGATTCCAGTGCGCTCGGAAAAAAGCTCAGCCTCGCCCAGCACTGCGGTTGCCAGGCCAAGATTGTCGAGCGAGCTCGGCCTCAGACCTGCGGAAATCCGTTGCACCGAGTTGATGGTGGTATCCACCAGTTCGGAGGTTTCCACCAGTTTGTCGATGAGGGGATTCAAGGTGCGGTCCTCGCGGTCCGAGAGGCGGTCCTCGATCAGGCGCAGTTGCATCTGGATGCCGGTCAGCAATTGTCCGAGTTCGTCGTGAATTTCACGGGAGATCTCCGCCCTGTCGTTTTCCCGCAGGGTCTGGACGTGGGACGACAGGCTGCGGAACCGTTCCCGCGCGTGATCAATGCCTTCCATCCGCCGCTGCTCGGCGTGCCGCCATCCGCTGTAAGAATGCCGCAATACGAAAAAGAGCAGCACGGCGGTCGTGATGACGAAATTCAATCCCTTGAGCGTCTGGATCGCGACGGATTCATCATGATCCTTCGTCGCTCCGACGAGCCAAAAGTCAGAGCCAATGATCCAAGCGCTGGCGAGGATGAAATAGATCAGGACGATGCGCACTTCCGGCAGCGACCAACGATGGGAGAACCGCGTTTTTGCGGGCGTCACAGGTGGCTCGGGATTCCCTACGGAAAGATGAGAGAGGGGATTTTTCAATTGCAGACGAAGTATCGGATGAACCCGCGGAGGTCGAGCGGGGATTTATAACTGGAGCCGGTCGGGATGCCGTGGTTTCACTGGCGGATCCAGGCCGCCGGGTCCACGCTACGGGGGTAAATGCCTATCGAGCATAACCCATCGCCCTTTCTGGCTCCCTTGCAACAACTGATGCTGCGCGATTCACTGGCAGAGGGAAACGCCGGTCATCATGTCGAGCAGGTGGAAATCGTGTTTGCCCCCGGGCCTTGGCGGAATCGCGTCGCTGCCGCGTGGGCGGAAACGGTCACCCGCACCGAGGCGCTGCGGATCGCTTTTTCCGTGGAAAACGGGGAGCCTGTCGGAGTCGAGCCGGTCGGGTCTCCGACTGCGCTGCGCGAACGGCAAAGCCCGCCCGACACGTGGGATGCGTGGCGCACCGCCGACCGGTGCCGCCCTCTGCTTGCTCCCCGGGTAGTCCCGTGGCGTGCCACCTACTGGCCGCAGACCGGGCGATTCCTCTGGACCTTCCACCACGCGTTGCTCGATGGGCGCTCGATCACTACTATCCTGCGTGCGTTTCTAGCAAGGCTATCCGGCGAACCCGCGGAGGACCTTGCGCTGGCGAAATGGCAACCACCCAGCGCCGATATCCTCGCCCTGGCAGACCGGATGTTCCGCGAGGATTTCCCACCGCCAACCGTGGAAGGCCCGCTTCCCGCCGAGCCGGAGGACGGCCCGGCACGGCGGTTTCTGGGTGCTGATTTCCGGGAACGGCTGGACGCCGCAGCGCTCGCGGTGGAATCGACCACCGCCACCCTCCTGATCTGGGCGTGGGGCCGGGCGCTGGCGGAAGCCGCCGGAACGGATGCCGTGATCGTCGAGCAAGTGCGCGCCGGCGCGCCGCAACAAGGTGCCGCGGGCTTCACCATGCTCACGCTGCCAGTGCTCATTTCCCGCTCGGCGGAGGGCGACGTGGAAAAGGAGTTGCGGGATTTCCGGAGACACCTTCTCGCCCTGCGCTCGATCGAAGGCGTCTCAGCCGCCGATTTCCCGCCCGGGGTTTTTCCGGATGTGGACCGGATCGGGGGCAGCGTGATCATGGTCGAACACGCAATTCCGCAATTCCTGTTAGCCAGGGGGATCCTGGAATCGGTCGTGCTTCACGAAGGCAAGGGAGAAACCCTGATGGCCACCGCCCACCTGCTGCCGGATCTGCGGCTGGAAGTCGAAGGACCGGGGCGGCACGGATTGATAGACAGATGGATGCGCGTGTTGGAAAATCTGGCCAAGTCTCAGTGCGCTCCGTAAAAAATTCCGTGCCCATCCAAGGGCACTGAAAGCGGCGGAATCGGACAGGTCATCTTTCCGCCAATCTTCGGCGGGCAAGCCAACCGATGCCCGCCACGCCGACCATTAGAAATAATGCCATCACGATCCACCGTGTGCCAGCGGGCTCCCGTATAGGTGGCAGCGGCGGCGGGGCTGCGGCACCGGGCGCTTGAACGAGCGCGAAGGAAAAGGACGGATGGTTCCGGTCAAGCGTCTTTCGGGCAAATGGTTCCACATCCCGGGCGAAGCGCGACGCGGTGTAGTCGGAGACGGCGATGGTCCCGGTTTCCAAACTGCCAAGCCGGTCAAAAAACTCCATCCTCACCTCGACCGGCCATTCGGCGGGGCGCTTGAAATTGAAGATGAATGCGACATCATCCTGCACTTCGAAGAGGCAGTCCACCTGGCTGGGTGTCATCCGCTTTCCGCCGGCGGTGACGGTGAGAAGCGCGGGTGCCGCCGATGCTAACATGGGTTTGGCCGCGACCTGCCCGGCCTCGTCGGCCACGGCGGGCGCGCTATCTCCTAGCAGCGACCAGGCGAAGGGAATCGACGTCCGGAGCACCATCCGCATCGAGTCTGCATGGACGCGGATCTCGGTATTGTTTTCGTTTCCGAGATGCGCCCTGGCCATGCATGCAGAAGCTAACAAGGTCGCCGCGGCGAAGAGAGCACGCATGGCCAAGGTACGGGATGGCTTATTTTTCAAAGCGAAGGCGGAGGAAGCTCATGGCTGGTTTGGGCACCGGCAAGGTGTAGGTGGCACGGACGGTTTCCGGGTCCGTGCCGGGAGTGACGACCACGAGGGTGAGCGCGCGCCAATCGGTGAAATCGTCGCACGCTTCGGCATGGTAGATCACATCGCCGATCCACGCGGGCCGCTGGAAGGTGATGGACATCGAGGTGGTGTCCGAGATGACAGGTGACTGCGGGGTGAAGCTGTAGGGAAGCGTGCCGAGCGCGTATTCCGCGAGGTTGGAGAGGCCGTCCTTGTCGGGATCCTCCGTCATCGCGGATTCGCCGGCGTTGATTTGCTGCTGGGTGAACGTCGCGGTCTCCCAGGCCTCGAAGGTCCGGGAAGTGACGGTGATCGCCGCACTGGTGTCCAAACTGCCGGTACTGGCGGTGGCCTGCCAGGGACCCCCGGCGGCGGTCGCGGTGTAAACGCCGCTTTGAGTGATTTCCCCACCGCCGCTGGCGGACCAGGAAACCGGCACCACCATCGGATTGCCGAACTGGTCCAGTGGAGCGGCCGCCAGGGTTTGCGTGCCTCCGACCACCAGTGTCGCAGACGACGGATCCACCGTTAGGCTTGTCGCCGTGGCGACAACGGTCACGGAAACGGAACTCGCCGCGGAGAGTCCGGGGACATCGGTGACCGTGACGGTGAGCGTGTAAGTGCCGGGTGCGGAGAAGGTGGCTGTCGCGGTTTTCGCTGCGTGGATGCTGTTCGGCGAGAATTCCACCGCTGCGGGGCCGGCGGCGGACCAGGTGTAAGTAAGTCCGCTCTCGCCCGCGTCGTCGGTGGCAGTGACGGATAGACCCGTGGTCGTCGTAGTGACCGGGGACGGTGAGGCGGCCGCAGCGGCGGAAATCTGCGGGGCGGAGTTCGTCGAGGTGACGATCAATCTAACCTGTCCTGACGTGGCGGTGTTCACGGTGGCGTTGTAGCCTGCGGGCAGGTTGCCGACGTTGAGGGTGTTGTTTGTCAGGCTGCCGGTGTAGGTGGCAAGCGTGTAGGTCCCCGCGGTGAATCCTGCGGTGGCGGTGACGTTCACGGTGCCATCCAACGTTAGATTTCCGGTGACGCCGACGCGGTCGGAAACGCTACCGAGCTCGAATGCCAGCGTGCTGGTGGAGGCCAGCGTGAGTCCGGCGGATAGAGTCAGGGTGCCCGCCGTGATGCCGGGAGCGAGGGTGCCGTTGCAAGCCACCGTTCCGGCGATACTGCCGGTTCCGCCGAGGGTACCGGTGGTGGCGACGGCCACGGCTGTGGCGGCGAGGGATCCGGTAACGGAGAGTTTTCCGGAAGTCACGGCGGTGGCACCGGTGTAGGTGTTATTACCCGCTAGAGTCTGGGTGCCGGAGCCGGTTTTCACGATACCCACCAGTTTGCTGGCGCTGCCGTTGGCGATGACTCCGGCAAACGACGCGTCGATGTTTTTCCCGCCGATCGTGAAGACGCAACCGGTCGAGTTGCTGTTGCCCGCCATGCCGAGATAACCGGCTGCCTCGCCGACGAGGGCACCGAGGTTGAACGCAGCGCCGCTGCGGGCGGACAAGCCGCGCGTCCCGAGATCGAAGGTGGCGGAGGAGCTGCCGGTGTTGGTGCCGCCGAAGAACCGGAACCCGCCGGTGCCCGCGAAGGCGATGGTCCCGGAAAATCCGGCCAGGTCACCTTCGAGATCGAACACGCCGCTACCGTCGGCGCTGAGGGTGAGGAGGCCCGCTCCGGAGATGTCTTTGATCCCATGGGTGCCGCCGGAGTTGCCGCCCGTGATGGTGGAATTCGCCGTGACGACGACCGGGTTTTGCGGGGCGAGCGAGGCTGTCGCCCAGGTGCCGCCTGCCAGATTGACGGCCCCGGTGCCAAGAGCCGCCGCATTTGAAATCAGCACCGTGCCGCCGCTGATAGTGGTGCCGCCGCTGAACGAGTGGGCGGCGGACAAGGTAAGCGTTCCCCCGCCGGATTTCGATAGAGTCGCGGCGTCAACGATCAACCCGGAACCGGAGAAGATGTAATTTTGCGCTGAGTTCACGATGACGGCGGTCGGTTGCACGTTGGCGACAAGATTGATCGGCGAACTGGCATTTCCTGAGTCGGTGAAAGATGCTGCGTCGCCAGTCATAAATGGCGTGCGTTGTGCGCCGATCGTCCAGTTGGTGGTGGAGCTGTCCCAGTTGGAACTGCTGCTGCCCGTCCAAGTGACGAGCCCCGGCGTCCGGGCGGGGGCCACCAGTGTCATGGTGATGATTCCGGCTGTGGCAGTGCTGAAGGTAGCAGTGAAAAAGGAGCCTGAGGGCGCTTCCCATGTGAGAGCGGGCGTGCCGGTGAGGGTTCCCGAGTAGGTGAGCAGGGTGTAGGTGCCGGCCGCGAAGGATCCGCCGGCGACGGGGCGGATTACGGCGTCCGCGGCGAATGATAGATTTCCGGTGACGGCCAGCGGAGTGGCTCCGGAGATCCCGTGTTCAAGTCCACCGCCGGCCTGGACGGTGACATTGCCGGTGATGGTGCCGGAGCCGCCCAGGGTGCCGCCGTTCTGCACGGTATAGTGGGTGGCGCTGCTGCTGCCGTCGATCCGCAAGCGGCCGGTGGAAACGGTGGTGGCACCGGTGTAGGTGTTGGCTCCCGAAAGCGTGAGCGTGCCGGTGCCGACCTTGGTGAGTGCCGACGGACCGGTATTGTTGCCGATGACGCCGGCGAAGGTGGTGTCCTGGTTTCTAGCACCGACCTGCCAGGTGATGGTGCCGCCGGAAGAAAGTCCGCCTGACAGATAGGAGGTGGCCGCACCCGAGAGCGCTCCGACCTGGAGGGTGAGGTTACCGCTGGTGTTGTTATAAAAGGCGCTGACCTGATCTCCCAGGTCCAAGTGTGCGCCGGCGTAACCCGCGGTGTTCTTGATCCTGAACTCGCCGCCATCCGCATCGGTGATGACGAAAATCTGGCCGGTGAAGGCCGACCAGTTTCCCGTAAGGTCGGTGCGGATGAAGGGCGTGTGGAAGGTGAAATCGCCGCCACCGGTGAGCGCGCCGGAGAGCGTGCAGCGGCCGTCCGCATTGAGCCGGCCGGAGAAACCGGTGGGGATATTGAGCGGCCATGCACTGTTCGGGGAGCTGGCGTCGCCGGTGCTGTTCGTCATCGACAGGGTGCCGCCGTTGAGGGTGACGAGACCGGAGCCGAGACCGGAGACGTTCACGCTGGCGGAAGCGAGAGCGACCGTGCCGCCGCTGATGAAGGTGCCGCCGGAGTAATTGTTAGCAGCGGCAAGGATGAGGGTGCCGGATCCGTTTTTCGTCAGGCTGCCGGTGCCGGTGAGCGAGCCGGAGATTTGCAGCGAGGCGGAAGCGGAGGAGACTAACAATCCACCCCCGCCGGCACCGAGAGCGATGGACCGGTTCGTATTGGTTTGTGCGCCGACGAGGCTGAGCGTGCCGCCGTTGAGAACGAGGTTGGAGGCGGCGGCGCCCGCCGCGCCGATGGAGCTGGGGCTGCCGGCGTCGTTGAGATTGTCCAGTTCCAAAATGCCGCCTGTGACGGTGGTGGGTCCGGTGTAGGTGTTCGTGCTGGAGAGGGTCAGCGTGCCGCTGCCGGACTTCGTCAGTCCGCCGCTGCCCGCGATGGCCCCAGGACCGCTAAAGGCATAATTTCCGGAAGAACTGACAGTCATGCCGGCCACCGGAAGGGCGACGGCGAGGTTGATCGCGGCATTTGCGATGCCCGTGTCGTCGAAGGTGACGGTGTCTCCGGAGACGAAGACCGAGGGCGCTCCGCCTAGCAACCAGTTATTTGTGGAGGCGAGGTCCCAAGTGGTGGCCGTGCCACGCCATACGACTGCTCCTGGTGGGCGGGTGGCCGCGATGGTAAGGGTGATGGCACCCGAACCGGCGGCCAGAGTGTAAGGCGTGCCGTCGGGCACGCTGATGGCGAGATTTGAGCGCGATCCGGTGAGGGTCCCGCCGTAGGTGAGCAGGGTGTAGGTGCCGGGGGCGAGGATGGAATTCAGGGCGTTGATGTTGATGGCGACCGTGCCGGATAGATTGAGGTTTCCCGCGACGGTGATGCGGTCGTTTGGCTTGGTGATGCCGGTGGGATCGTCGGATAGATCAAGGGCGAGCACGGAGCCGTCGGCGGCGGTCAGGGATGAGCCGAGGGTGAGGGTGGCGGCATTTCCCATGCCCGAGCCAGGAGTGATCGCGCCGCGGTATTGGAGGGAAACGGGCTGTGAAACGGTGCCGGAGCCGGCGAGGCGGCCGCCGGTTTCACCCTTCGCAAGCGCGCCGCCCCAGATGCCGCCCCAGACGGTGACGGGGCTGGAGGAGAGCTGGCCATTCACGACCAAGGCACCATCCCAGATCGTGGTGGCACCCGTGAACGAATGGGTGCCGGTGAGGAGAGTTTTTCCGGCACTTGACTTGGAGAACGTCATGCTACCTGATAGGCTTCCGGCAGTTCCGTCCAGCGTGTAGTCCTGCGGATTGAAAAATGAAATGGCGGAAGGCGACAGCGTGCCGGTCAGGGCGATGGATGAGGCGTTGGACCCGGAAACATCAAACAGCACGCTGTCCCCCGGCGAGTAGGTGGCCGAGGCTCCGGCCGCATTTTTCCACGACGGAGAGACGGAATCCCATGTCGTGCCGGCCGCCCAGGTGAGGGTGGACCGAATCATCGCCGGTGGCGGAACTGCGGATGGCATGTTGTAGCCCAGATAGTAGTCCACGTAACTCGCCTGGACGTAACCCTTGGTCGTCGCCTGGCAGCGATACTGCGGATTGTGCATCAAGGTATAGAGCCGGTTGGTGGCGGCGATGGCGGTGGTATAGACGCGGAGCTCCGAGTAATCCGATGCGACAAGGACGAGTTCCTCGCGCCAGTCCCCGAGGATGTCCCCCCAAAAGGCGGGTCTGCCGCCGTAGGCTTGGCGAGTGCTGTATGCCCCATTGTCATTGTAGAGTGTCCACAGCCGGTCCGCGCCTCCGCTACCTGGATTGAACTTGTTGATGACCGGGCTCAACGCTCCGGAGCCCGCGCCGTCGATGAACTCGCGCGCGAGATCGCCGTCCCACCAGAGGCCTTCCGGAGCCCACAGGTTGTTCGTATAGATCCGCGCGCCCTTGGCGTTGAAAATGCCGGGCTGGGTGCTGTACATCTCATATCCCTTGTGGGCGGAGGTGAGATCCAGCGCGATACCGCGGCCGACGTCGGTGGGGCTGTTGGAATACCACTTCTTGATCATCGTCCCGCTGCCGGAGTCGAAAAGCGCGGTGGCCAGACTGGTCGGATTGTATTGCTGGATGGCGTAGGTTTCCAGTCCGGGGCGGTCGGGGTCGATGTCGGCGATGTGAAAGCGGTCACCATGGGTGAGCAGCGGGACATTGAAAAGCTGGGTGCCGTCATCGTCGATGACGTGGCCGAGGTCGCAAATTTCGTCCTTGCCGTCATTGTCCACGTCCGCGATGCGGATCTGGTGGCCCTCGGAGCCGGGGAATGTCTGGGGCAGGGTCCAGCGCTGGGTGAGGGCGCCATTGCGAAAATCAAAGGCGGTGAACTGCCGATAGAACGCGCCGCTGGTCGCCCGGTTGTAGCCGTACAGGACGAGGCTTGGGCGCTTGCCGTCGAGGTAGGCGATCATGGCCTTGTTGGTGAGCGTGCCGTGGACAGCCCAAGCGTTAGGCAGCGCGGCACGGGCCGACTCGGTGCCGGAAACTCCGTCGATCACCGAGACGAACTGGTTGGCGTTGTTCGCATCGGTGACGGTGGCGACTAACTCGCCCGCGGCGTTCGTCACGCTCACGCCGTTGGCGGTGCGGACAAGCACTTCCGCGCGGCCGTCGCCGTCCAGGTCGTAGACCGTGACGTTGTCGGTGTCGCCGATGCTGATGGCGGAGGAGCCGGGTTCGTAGGAGTATTGGTTGACGCTGTTCGGGCCCATGGCCATGCGCCAGAGGAAGGTGCCGTCGTTGGTGTAAGCTTCGAGGAACTGTTCGTTTTCGCCGAGTGTGGAAAGCCGGTCGACGACGAAATCGTAGTCGCCGTCGCCATCGAGATCGCCGACCCAACAGAATTTCACGTCGTAGGGGCCGTTCGGTCCGGTGTCGGCACGGAGCGGGACGGAGCGGTATTGTTTCGCTCCGGAGGTCGTCGCGGTGACGGTGGCTGTTTCGGAATTCGCCTGTTCCACGCCGCCGATGACCGGACGGACGAAGTAGGAGTAAGTCGTGGTGGATAGACTCGCCGGAGTGTCGGTGTAGTCGGTGGTGGTGGTCAGCGGAGTTGCGCCGTTGATTTTGCCGGCCGGGCCGCCGTTTGCGGAGCGGTAGAGATTGAAGGCCACGCCGGTGGGGTCATTTCCGAAAAGCCGCCAGCTGACATAGATCTGGGTGGTGCTTTTTTTCACGGCGACCACGCCGCGGTCCAGGTTTTCCATCTGGCGCTGGGCCATGGCGACTCCGCCGGACAGCAAACTCGCGGTAAGGATCAGGGGGATGATGAAAATTGGGTTTTTCATGAATCACGGAGGTGCCGGAGTTACCGACGAGGAGTCATGGTAGCCGTCCGTGCTCCCTTGTCCATAACCTGACTGGGTTAGCGAAGGTGCGGTGACCGGGCTTGTGACGGACCCGGATCCGCGGCAATCTTGGGAAATGCGACGACGCTGGCTGCTTTTGATCCCGATCCTCGCCATCGGCGGATTCGCGGGTTGGTGGTTCCGTGCGCCCTTGGCGGACCTGTGGCGGGCAACCGCGGGTGGCGGGGAGCAAAAAACGCACCGGCCCGATCCCAAGGCTTACGCCGTGCTGGCCAAGGATCTGGAGCGCTGGCGGAAGGATCTTGCCGCCCGCCACCGCAAGGCGAAATCCGCCGCCGAGCGCACGGTGGTGGAAGCCGATGCGCGGGTGGTCCTGGAGAAGGCGCTGCCGGCCATGATGCGCTGCTGGCTCGGCACTCCGTGGGATTTCAACGGCACGGCGAAAGGCCCGGGCGCGGGGAAAATCGCTTGCGGTTATTTCGTGGCGACAGTGCTCAAGGACGCCGGATTCCAGTTGGATCGCTATCAACTCGCACAGCAGCCCTCGGAAAACATCCTGCGCAGTTTCCTGCCGAAGGAGTCGTGTGACCTCAGCGTGGGCAAGGAGTATGAAGCCTTCGCGGCGGAGGTGGAGCGGCGTGACCCCGGAATTTACATCGTCGGGCTGGACACGCACGTGGCGTTTCTCGTCGTCGGTGGCGAGGGGTTTCGGTTCGTTCATTCCTCCGGTTCGCGGCCGTGGTGCGTGGTCGATGAGGGCCGGGCGGAAGCGGCGGTGCTCCGGCGCTCGAGCTGGCGGATGCTCGGAAATCTCACGCAGGCTTCCGCGGTTCTGAGACGCTGGCTCAAGGCGGAAAAAATCGTGGTGCGCGGGACATGAGGGAAATTCCTCGATTTTCTATCAGGGCTTTCCCCCTGGCATCACCGCTTCCAGAAACGCCCACTCGTCTGCCGTGCGGTCGATGACTTTCGTCAGGGAGGTGCCGGCACCGTGGCCGGCGCTGGTTTCCACGCGGATCATGACCGGCGGGCCGTCCTTCGCCTGGCATTCCTGCAGGCGGGCGGCGAACTTAAAGCTGTGCGCCGGAACCACCCGGTCGTCGTGATCCGCCGTGCTCACCAGCGTGGCGGGATATCGGGTGCCGGGCTTGAGCGCGTGATAGGGCGAGTATTTGAAAAGCAGCGGAAAATCCGCCGCCTTGTCCGAGCTGCCGTATTCCTTCTCCCACGCCCAGCCGATGGTGAATTTCTGGAATCGCAGCATGTCCATCACGCCCACCGCCGGCAGCGCGGCACCGAAAAGCTCCGGCCGCTGCGTCATGCACGCGCCGACTAACAAACCGCCGTTGCTGCCGCCTTGGATCGCGAGGTTCGCGGGTTTGGTGTAGCCTTTTTGAATCAACGTCTCCGCCGCGCCGATGAAGTCGTCGAAGACATTCTGTTTTTTCGCGCCCTTTCCAGCTTCGTGCCAATCCGCGCCATACTCGCCGCCGCCGCGCAGGTTGACCACGGCGAGGATGCCGCCGCGCTCCAGCCAGACCGCGCGTTGCACGGAGAAGGTGGGGAGCATGCTGATCTGGAATCCGCCGTAGCCGTAAAGCAGCACGCGGTTGGATCCGTCCATCGGCGCGTCTTTCTTGCGAACGATGAACATGGGGACCTTGGTGCCGTCCTTGCTTTCGAAAAACACCTGCTCGGTCACAAAGGCCACGCCGTCGAAGCCGACGTCAGGTTTTTTCCAAAGCTTGCTTTCGCCGGTAGCCAGATCGAGTTGATAGATCGCGCCCGGATCGGTGAAACTGGTGAAACCATAGAAGACACGCGTGTCTTTCTCCTTGCCGCGGAATCCCCCTACCGTGCCGATGCCCGGGAGCTCCAGCTCCTTCGGATTCTTACCGTCGCCGTCGAATCGCACGACGCGGCTCTTCGCGTCCTTCATGTAGGTGGCGATGAATTTCCCGCCCACCTTGCTCACCTCGTCGAGCGGCTCGGCGGCCTGCGGGATGATTTCCTGCCAGTTCTTGCGATCGGGATTCCGCGTATCGATGGCGATCACGCGGTGGCGCGGCGCGTCCAGGTCGGTCTTGAAATAGAACACCGGACCGTCGTTTCCGAGAAAGCCATAGTCGGCATCGGCGTCTGGCAGAAGCTGGACCACTTCAGCCCCCGGTGTGATTAGGGATTTGTAGAATGTACGGTTCTTGGTGTCGCTGCCTTGCGAGAGATTCAAAATCAGATAGGCCCCGTCCTCGGTCACCCCGCCGCCGATTCCCCATCGCGGCTGGTCCTTCCGCTCGTAGACGAGCACGTCCTCGTCCTGCGAGGTTCCGATTTTGTGGAAGTAGAATTTCTGGAACTCGTTCGTCTGTGTGAGGGCCGCGTCGTCTTTCGGGGCGTCGTAGCGGCTGTAGTAGAAACCGCTGCCGTCCTTGGCCCACGAGATGCCGCTGAATTTCACCCACTTCAAGTGATCCGCCAGATCCCGGCCGGTCGCGATGTCCCGGACGCGGATTTCCAACCAGTCGCTGCCGCCGCCGGAGGTCGCGTAGGCCAGCAGCTTGCCGTCCTCGCTCGGCTGCTCGCGGGCGAGGGATAGCGTGCCGTCCTGCGACATCGTGTTAGGATCCAGCAGGACCCGTGGCTCGGCGTCGAGGGCGTCCGCCACGTAGAGCACCGATTGGTTCTGCAGGCCGGAGTTCTTCGTGAAGAACCATTTCCCGCCCTGCTCCTCCGGCAGGCCGATCCGCTCGTAGTTCCAGAGTTTTTTCAGCCGCGCACGGATCTCGTCGCGCTGCGGGATGGTTTTGAGAAAACCCTCGGTCACCGCGTTCTGGGCGGAGACCCAGGCTTTCGTCTCGGCGGCATTGTCGTCCTCCAGCCAGCGGTATGGGTCCATCACCTCGGTGCCGTGATAGACGTCCGTGACGGCGGGGTCCTTGCGGGTTTCCGGGTAGGTGATCGGGGCGGAGATCAGTGGGCCGGCGAGGATGCAGAATCCGGGGATAAGAAGATGGGAGGTGCGCATGAATTTCGAGTGCGGGATGACTACACGGTGACAAAGCGTTCTCAAACAAGGTTCGCGTCTCCCGGAGTTGAATAGGAAATATTTTCCCTGAAAATAAGCAAGTTGTGTGAGAAACCGACAATTGGACGGCGCTCTGGCATACAATCGGACGGCTTTACAACCGATAATTGGACGCTATGCTCACCGACAAATGGACGGCAGCGCAATGATCTACCCCCGATCCCTCGCAAGCGCTTTGCGGGAGGCGATGCTGGATACGCCGGTGGTCTGCCTGCTTGGGCCGAGGCAGTGTGGGAAGACGACTTTGGCGATTTCGCTGGAGAAGGAACGTGGCTACATTTCGCTGGATGAAGACGGCTATTTCCGCGCGGCGAGCGAAGATCCGGATGGATTCGTGGCGCGGCTGCCCGTGCGGGTGACTTTGGATGAGCTCCAGCGAGTGCCGGCTTTGTTGACAGCCATCAAGCGCGCGGTGGACCGGGACCGGCGGCCGGGGCGTTTCCTGCTGACGGGCTCGGCGAATCTGTTGCTGCTTCCCGGTGTCAGCGAGTCATTGGCGGGGCGGATGGAAATCATTCCCTTGCAGCCGCTGACCGAGTCGGAAAAGGAGCGGAATGCCGGGGATTTCCTGCGCCAGTTCCTCGATGGCAGCCTCCGCAATTCGCCGATGGTCGGTGAAGGTGAGGATTTCTCGCCTGATCTTCCGCATCGCGTGGTGTCGGGTGGCTATCCCGAGCCGCTCACCCGTTCGCCGGAGCGCGCGCGGCAGTGGCACCGGCAGTATTTGAAATCGATCATCGACCGGGACGTGCAGGACATCGCGCAGGTGAAGGATGCCCGGGAAGTTGGGCGCTTGTTGGAAATGCTGTCGCTGCGCACTGCCTCGTTGCTGAACGTAACGAGCCTCTCAAAGGACCTCGGCCTGCATCGCGGGACAGTGGATCATTATCTGGCAATTCTTGAGCGGCTGTTTCTCATTCGTTCGTTGCCAAGCTGGCATCGGCATCCGGCGAAGCGATTGATCAAAACGCCGAAAATCCATCTTGTGGACAGCGGACTGGCAGCAACGCTTTCGGATCTATCCGCTGGAGACTGGTTGGGCCGCCGTGACCGGATGGGGCATCTGTTGGAGTCCTTCGTGATCCAACAGGTCATCGCCCAGGCGGCGTGGACGGATCAGGACCTGAGGTTCTGGCACTACCGGGACAAGGACCAGGTGGAAGTGGATCTGGTGATTTCCCGGGGCGAAAAAGTGTGGGGCATCGAGGTCAAAGCCAGCCGCTCGGTGGACGGCAGGGACGGCCGCGGTTTGGATCGTTTGGCGGACCAGTGCGGCAAGGATTTCCAAGGTGGCTGCGTGCTCTATGACGGGTGGGATGTATTGCCGATCGGTGGATCAAGGCATCCGGCGGTGCCATTGAGGAAATTGTGGGAGATGTGAGAATTGGAGCGACGTGATCAGATGTTGGGTTTGGTAAGACCAACAACTTTTCGAACGAGGGTTCCATCATCGGCGGGCGGGGCCCAAGGGGTCTTGCGGATCATCCATGCGTTCCGGCGGAGCATTTCAAGCCGGACAAGGGGTGGCAGTTTTGAAAGGCTGCCTCCGACTCGTTTTTTCAGCGGTTCTTGGAAGGGATCAACCACGGCGGGAAGTTAGCGGCAGGGATTGGAGCCAACAAGTGGAAAACCGAACCAAACAAAACGCCCTCCCGGAGGTGAACCGGAGAGGGCGTTTCAAGAACAGGCAGGAATGCCTGTGTCACGATCCAGTTAGAAATGGATCGCGTGGCCTTCCGCGGCGAGCGTCGCCTCGTGGATGACTTCGCTCATCGTCGGGTGGGCGTGGATGGTGGCGTGGATCTCCGAGCTGGTGAGCTCTTGGTCGAGCGCGAGGCCCATTTCGGCGATGAGCTCGGTGGCGTTTTCACCGATGATGTGCGCGCCTAGCAGTTCGCCGTGTTCCTTGCCGTAGAGCAGCTTCGCGAATCCATCCGGCTCGCCGGAGGCGATGGCCTTGCCGATGGCGACAAACGGGATTTTCCCGACGACATACTCGATGCCGGCTTCCTTGAGGGCGCGCTCGGTTTTTCCAACCGAAGCGACTTGCGGATGGCAGTAGGTGCAGCCGGGGAAATTGTTCACCTTGCGGGGCTTGTGGCCTTCCACGTAGAGGCCTTCGATGCATTGCACGGCTTCGAACGAGGCGACGTGGGCGAGCCACGGCGGGCCGGTGATGTCACCCGCGGCATAGACGCCGGGGATGGAGGTTTCATAGCGGTCGCCGACCTTGATATAGCCGCGGTCGAGTTCCATCGTCAGGCCGCCGGGAAGCACGGGCTGGATGCCGATGGCGACCAGGCAGATCGGCGCGCTGATCGTGCCGTTTTCCTTGGGGCCCTCGACGGTGAGAGAGACCGAGCTGCCGTTGTCCACCGCGTTCGTGATCTTGGTGTTGGTGAGGACGCGGATGCCTTGTTTGATGAGGGATTTTTCCAACGCGTCGCCGACTTCATCGTCCTCGATGGGGAGGATGCGCGGAGCCATTTCGACGAGGGTCACCTTGGTGCCGAACGCGTTGTAGATGTAGGCGAATTCGACGCCGATGGCACCCGCGCCGATGATGATCATTTCCTTCGGCTGCTCGGCGAGGATCATGGCCTCCTTGGAGCCGACGACACTCCCACCGTTGAACGGGAGATTCGGCAGTCCGCGGGATTTGCAACCGGTGGCGACGAGGATGTCCTTGCATTCGTAAAGCGTGCGGCTGCCGTCATTGCCGATGACGCCGACCTTGCCGGTGCCTTCGATGGAGCCGATGCCGCGGATGTAGTCGACCTTGTTCTTCTTGAACAGGAACTCGATGCCGCCGGCGAGGCGGTCGGAAACCTTGCGGGAGCGGCCGATGACGGCGGACCAGTCATAGGAAAGTCCTTCGATCTTGAAACCAAACTCGGCGGCGCGGTGGGCGAGCGTGTGATAGAGTTCGGCGTTTTTCAGGAGCGCCTTGGTGGGAAGGCAGCCCCAGTTGAGGCAGGTGCCCCCGGCGCGGTCCGCTTCGACACAGGCGACTTTTTTTCCAAGTTGGGAAGCGCGGATGGCGGCGACGTAGCCGGCAGGGCCGCCACCGATGACAATGAGATCGTAGGCCATAAGATTGATTTGAGGAGGTGTTCGCCGGGAAACTGTCGCGATGGCAGGGGATTGTCAAAGATGGAAAGGCGGAGTTCACCCCTGCCGGAGCGAATCCTGGCCTTCATTCGCCCTAATCCAGCTTTTCCATCAACTCTTTGCGGAGCACCGCGGTGAGATCCCGTTCGTAGCGGCTCATGGCGGGCGACTCGGCGGTGATTTCCAGCAAGCGGTCCTGTTGGATCCAGTGCCGTTCCTCCCCATAGTGGAAGGGCACCAGCAGAGCAAACACCAGCATTCCGAAAACCCACGCCGGGACCATCATCCGCGCCAGCGTGGCACGACGGAGCGATCCACCCGGCGGCTTGCCAAGGGCGTGGCAGAGGAAACCCCAGGCCAGCCAAAGCAGCGCCGCGCCGGACAACGTGCAGCTGGTGTAAAACAGCCCGTTGCTGCGAATCACCGGCATCGCTCCGACCACCGGAATCGCCAGCGCCGCCGAGATCACGGCCACCCAGCCGAGCCACGGCAGGCGGGGGTTTATCCCGAGAAATCCGGCGCGCTTGGCGAGGCGACCCGATGCGATCACGGCGGACGACACCAGCATCAGGACCGTGAGCGAGCCCATTTGCGCGGCGGGCAATAGAAATCCCGAAGGTTTCATTCCCCATTCACGGGCCGACAGCGGGGTGAAGCGGCTGATGGCGAGAAACCACAGCAACGGAATCACGATGCCGCCGACCCCGATCCACAGCCAATCACCCCAGCGGAAAAGATCCTGAAGGCGCTTGGAAAGCCGGATCACGGCCTTGTCCCCACGCAGGCGGCTGAGAGCCGCGAGTCCGGCGCAAATACCGAGGATCGCCCACGACGCCAAGGCATGCGCCCGACCGAACACCGCATGGTCGGCAAAGCGTCCCGGGCGAAGGTCCGTTTCGGTGATGGGTGGCGGGGTCTCGACCTGACGGGACGCCGCCGGAAGTGTCATTCCGGCCATGATCGCCGCCTTTCTCTCGACGAGATCCGAGTTGGAGCTCTCGCGGATTCTACGGCGGTTCCGTTCGGTCTGTTCCTCATTCTGGCGGAGGAGCGTGGCGAATTTTTCCCCATCCTCCTCAAGCCCGAGCGACTTCGCCGCCTCGCTGAAGGCGCTGAGAGGCATCGTGAAAAACGCCTTCGCCACCATCACATCCAGCAACGAGACTCCATCCTTGGCAGTTGCCCGGACGAGCCATCTCCAGTCCGCCACCAATTGTTGGAATCCGGCGACATCCTTGCGCTCCGCATAGCGTCCGGCTTGCACGGAAATCGCATCGACCAGCGAGCGGAGGTCGATGAGCGGGCAGTTCTGGGAGGACGCGAAGACCTGGCGGGGAAACTGGCTGACAAAATCCGTGCGCTCGGGAAGCAGCGCGATTCGCTGTTTCTGAAGGTCCAGCTGGTTTGGCGAAAGTCGTGGTTTGCGGGCCGCCTCGTGGAAAAGCCCGAGTGCGCCGGCGAACTGCTTTTCGTCGATCACCGTGTAGGTCGTTTTTTCGCCTCGCTTGCGGGCGTCGTAACCGGGGGACTGCTTTTTCACCGCCTTCTTCGCCATTGCCGATGCCACGATGGCGGAATACCAGGCGTTGTCCGGATCGATGCGGGCGGCCGTTTCGAGGATTTCCGGTGAGAGCGTTTGGTGAACGCGGAAGTAGGCGGCCGCATATTCCATGAAGTAGGGTGGATTCTCAGGATCACTCTGCCAAAGCGCCTTCCATCGTTCGGCATCGTTGGTCGCATGTTCATCACCGAAGAGAAGCAGCTTCTGAGCGGCCGTGAAATGAGCCGTGGGATGGATGAAGGGAAGTTCGCGCCGGGCACCCGTTGGAGAAAAATGGTTGGTCCCGGCAAATTGTCCCACCTGCCCGACCGAGTGAACCAGCACCGGCAGGGACACCAGCAGCGTCGTCAGATAGAGCGCGATCCGCCAATAGCCGCGACGAGGACGTTGGTCGGCGCGTGCCAGCGAGTTTTCCGCTTCGGCGAGGGCTTCCGGCGATGCGGAGTGCGCTTCGGCGAGTCGCTGAAGGTCATCATGGGTCTCCATGGCGGGGATTCTCCGGGTTTTATTGCTAGATTTAAAGATCATTCCGAGGGGCTTTGCGGAAACGTGGATCTTGAATGTTTTCCGGCGAATTTCCAGTATCCCCGCCATGAAAGTCCGGTCGTCGAATCTTCTGATCCTGCTCGTCATCGCCGCAGTGGCGGGGGCCGCGGGTTTCTACCTGAAACGTCCACCCGCGGAGATCGACGCGGATTCACCGCTCTCGATGCCGGCAACCGGGGACCCGGACCACCGTTTCCATTTCCTCTCCGCCTGGCAGACGGCGCAAATCCCCCGCGCTCTACGGTTTGACCCGCCGCTGGGCACCGAACACGGCGGGCTCATCTACAACGCCCAGAAGTTCTGGGAAATGAACCAAAAACGCGGCGGCCACCACACCGGCGACGATCTCAACGGCATCGGCGGGATGAATACCGACCTCGGCGACCCGATCTTCTCCACCGCGGACGGACTGGTGGTCTATGCCGGCGAACCGTCGCCCGGCTGGGGAAAACTCGTCGTCATCGCGCACACCGCGCCGGACGGGCGGCCGCTGCACTCGATGTACGCGCACTTGAACCGCATCGATGTCACACTCGGCGCACTCGTCCCACGCGGCGGGAAAGTCGGCACCGTGGGCACGGCGAACGGCTACTACCCTGCGCACCTGCATTTCGAAATGCGCACCAGCGACGGTGTGGACATCGGCGCGGGCTACGCGATGCTGCCGCTCAACCGGCTCGATCCGGCAGCGACGATTTCCTCGCTGCGAAACGCCGCTGCCGACGAGCTCTCGACCTCGCCGCTGGCCGCCGCATTGGGGAAGCCATGACCCGCTGCGAGATTCTTGCGCGATGCTCTGGACCGCCGCCGGTCGATGCTGTCTAATTTCTTCCGCCGTGAAACCAAGCCCTCCATCCGCCTCACCCGCCTCTCCCGACCTTGAAATCAAGGACGCCCAACTGATTTTCAAACGGGTGTGGGATGAGCTGGAACAGGACGTCGGCCGGAAAAACCTCCATTTCCCCAAAGAGCTCATCCTGCTAGGTGGTGCGCCCGGCTCCGGCAAGGGGACTAACACCTCATTCATCCGCAAGATCCGCGGGATTTCCTCACCGCCCATCGTGATCAGTGAACTGCTCGATTCTCCAGAGGCCCGGAAAATCAAAGCTGGCGGCGGCATGGTTGGCGATGAGGAAGTCCTCCGGCTGCTGCTCAGGGAGTTGCTGAAATCAAAATTCCGCGACAGCGCCGTGCTTGATGGATTCCCTCGCACCACCGTGCAGGTCGAGTGCCTCAAGATGTTTTACGACGAGATGATTTCGCTGCGCCGGGATTTTTCCAACACTCCACAAGCGCACCGCTTCCGGCAGCCGACGTTCCATATCATGGTGCTCTTCGTCGATGAGGCGGAAAGCATCAACCGCCAGCTCAAGCGCGGTCGGGAAACCCTCGTGCACAACGCGGAGGTCCGCGAATCCGGCGTCGGCGAGCTCGAAGAAGAGCGCAATACCGACTTCGATCCTGATCTCGCCCGCAACCGCTACCGCACCTTCAAGGAGAAGACCTACGACGCGCTCGTCTCGCTCAAACAGATCTTCCACTACCATTTTATCAACGCCCAGGCGCCGATCGAGGTGGTCCGACAGAACATCATCCGCGAGCTCGCCTATCAGAGTTCGCTCGAGCTCGACCCACGCACCTACGACACGCTCCGCCACATCCCGCTGGCAGACGAACTCGTCCGCGAGGCCCGCCAGGAACTCGTCAACCGGCTGGACGGCTATCAGGTCGAGTATCCGCAGTTGCTCAAGTCCGTGGTCGATTTCATCCAGCGCAAGATGATGCCCATCATCAAGCGTTACGCCATCAGTGGCAGGTCGCTGATCAACACGGAAGACTCGTTGTTCAATGATCCGGTGGCCATCGCGATCCTCATCGACATCTTCTCCGAGCGGGGATTCCACATGAGTGTGGACATCCACCTGCAGGAAGTTCCCGAGCGCTTCGACCTCGCTACGGGCAAAATCGAGACCCGGGAAAAGAGGGTTTACCGGATGATCATCCTTTTCGAAGGCTCGAAAATCCGCCGCGGATGAAGCGCGGCGCTAACACCCAACCAACCAACACCAACGCCATGAACGACCGACTCGAACATTTCCGCAAGAACCTGGAAGTGGAAATCCAATCCGCCGAAGCCACCCTGGCCAAGTCCGTGCAGCATCTGACGACCTCGTCCGAAACCGGAGTGGCCGCCCTCGAAACCGGACTCAAGGAAACGCTGGCGAAATGCGAATCCAAGCGCGAGCAAGCCGAGCATGCGGGCCAGCGCATCAAGAAGTTCATCGAGGAATCCACGTCTCACGCGATTTCCAAATACGAGGATTGGAAAACGGATCGGGAAATCGGCAAGCTGGAAAAACACGCCGACGAGAGCGAGCAGCAAGCCGTGGACGCCATTCTCGTCGCGGCCTACGCCCTGCTCCAGGCGGAGGCGGCCATCGTCGAGGCGCTCAAGGCGCGGAAGGTCGCCATCGCGGTCGCCGGGTGAGCTGCTAGTGATGATTCCCAACGAGATACTCGCCGGCCTCGCCACCGCAGGGCTGCTGCTGTTTCACCTCACGTTCGTCGCGAGGGCGATCCTGCGGCCGCACCGGGAGCCCGCTTCGCGGGTCGCGTGGGTGGTGGTCATCGTCATCCTGCCGGTGGTGGGCATCATCGGTTATATCCTGCTAGGCGAGACCAACATCGGCCGCAAGCGGCGCGAGCGGGTGCGCGCGGTGCTGGACGGTCTGCCCGACGTGGCGGACGCCCCGGGGATGCGCGCCGGGAACTCGCTGCCGGAGATTCCGGAAATCCACTCGCCGCTCTTCCGTGTGGGCCACTCGGTGAACGGCTTCGAACCGGTCGGCGGGAACCAGGCCACGCTGCTGCCGGATTCCAACGCCACCATCGAGGCGATCATCGCCGACATCGACGCCGCGACGTCGACCGTGCATCTCACGTTCTATATCTGGCTGCCGGACCACAACGGACTCAGAATGGTGGAGGCGTTGAAACGGGCCGCTGCTAGAAACGTCACCTGCCGCGCCATGGCCGACGGACTCGGATCGCGCACGCTCATCGATTCGGAGCATTGGAAATCGATGAAAACCGCGGGCGTGCGTCTCGCCGTCGCCCTGCCGACCGGCATCCCGATCCTGCGCTCGCTGCTCGGCCGCGTGGACCTGCGCAACCACCGCAAGATCGTAGTGATCGACAATCACATCACCTACTGCGGCAGCCAGAATTGCGCCGACCCGGAATTCCTGGTGAAAGCGAAGTTCGCCCCCTGGGTGGACGTGATGGTCCGCTTCACCGGACCCATCGCCCGGCAGAACCAGCACCTCTTCGCCAGCGACTGGATGGCCGAGGTGGACGAGGATCTAACTTCATTTCTGAAAGAACTACTCCCGCCTTGCGAACCCGGCCTCACCGCCCAGGTCATCGGCACCGGCCCCACCGTCCGCCACTCCGCGATGCCCGAGGTTTTCGAAACGCTGATGTACGCCGCCCGTCGCGAGCTGTTCATCACCACGCCGTATTACGTGCCGGACGAGTCGATGCAGGCGGCCCTTTGCTCCAGCGCTCGCCGCGGTGTGGTGACGACGATTATCTTTCCGGCACGCAACGATTCGTGGATCGTCGGCGCGGCAAGCCGGAGTTATTACAGCGAGTTGTTAGCTTCCGGGGTTAGGATTCACGAATACGAAGGCGGGTTGCTGCATGCCAAGACGCTGACGCTGGACGGCGAGGTGACGCTCATCGGATCCGCGAACATGGACCGCCGGAGTTTTGATTTGAACTACGAGAACAACATCCTGATCTACGATCCCGCCCTCACCGCCGCCCTCCGCGGGCGGCAGGAGTTTTTCCTGAAAACCTCGCATCCGGTGACCGCCGAGGACGTCGCCGCGTGGCCGGTCCGGCGCAGGCTGCTCAACAACACGGTCGCGATGCTCGGCCCGGTGCTTTGAGCCACCTCGCTTCCCGCTTCCCTCATCCTCCAACAGGCCTCTCCCGGTCGATGTAGAACCTCAAATCGAACGATCCGGGCCGGATGGGATTCCTTGAGAATGTCCGCAACCGCGGATGATTGATCTCCACGGTCGGTTGATGCCACCCGCAGGATAGAATATGGGCTTCCAACCGTGAATGGTGACCGGCTTCTCTCATTTCGAGGAGTCTCTCAGCTTGGCAGCATTGGAAATGCCAGTTTGTGATCTTCGATCCACTTTCAGTCTCACACCACTGATGGAAAGTGCAAATCTCCGGTCTTATCAGATAAGAATGCAATTTCATGAAAGTTTAACCATCTTTCGGGCTGCAACGCCTATGAATGCAGGGATTCCGGAATGAGTGCCGAATTGGTCACTTGAAATCTCTTCCAGATCTGGATCTAATCGATAGTGATTCAAGTGCGCTTGATGGATTCCTCATTTTAAATCACGGCTCCCGGCAATGACTCCACCTCCCCATCTTCCTGGATACAACCACCCTCGCCACCGTCGGCCCCGCAGGCGTGAACTTCTCCCGCCTCACCTCCTTCGTCCAGCCGCTCAAAGCAAGCTCCGGCGGCAGCTCCCTCGGCACCGACGCTCCTTCTTCGCCGACGAATCCGGTTACGGTTCCAACCACCAACCACCAACCACCAACGAAGCGATAACTGGAGCGCGGAATTTATTCCGCCCGCTTTCTTCCCGATATTCAGATTTGAGGATTCTTACCGCTCAACCAATGCGCTCCCAATCCAACATCTTCTCTTCCACTGATCACTGCTAACTGATTTGCCTTCGGCCATGTCCGCTTTGCTCCCATTCTCGGCACTTCCTCCCCACTATCCCGATGGAGAAACCAAATACATAAAACAAAAATGAAATACAAACTGATATTCGCCATCGTGGCGGCCTTAACCAGCTCCGCCTTCGCGGAATTCAAGGCTCCGCTGCCGGAGTTCAAAAACGAAAAACAACTCGCCGAGTGGCGGGCGGAGAAAGCATCCGAGGCCACCAGCCAAGGCTATGCGGAGGAGGCAGCCTTTTACACCGGCAAGCCTTTTCTCGCCTCATCCGGTGGATACGCGTTCAAAAACCGAAGTTATGATCCAAAAGTAGCCCGTTGGACATCGGAAGACCCAAGTGGATTTCCCGACGGCGCTAATAATTTTCTCTACGTCGGAAATTCGTCATTGAATGCATTCGACCCAACGGGACTAGCCAAGATGACTTCATTAACAGGAACAACAATATGGTACAACGATGAGCCAAGGCCATTGACAAAGACCGAACAATTTACCGACTACTACAAAGATGTGAATCTCAAGCCTACTGACTTCAATGGCTTTCTATCTCAGTTTAATTCTGCATCGGAGGGAGCAATAATCACATTGCCATATGAGCATAACTTTGGCGATGCGTATGCTGCTGGAAGGGTGGCTTTCGAACTTTATGGAAGTATTTCAATCGGGGCTTATGGAGATAAGTATTTTGTCGGCACAATAACCTTGCGGGATGATATATTTAACTTTGATTCACGGCCGTGGGGTGATCGTACAGTTCCAAATGAGATTCTCACCTGGATATTAGCGAACACCGCATTTAATCCCAAATATGGCGGCAGTGAATTCACCTTAACATTTTCTGGATCAAAGGATGTAAGCTATGAGTGATTTAGGTCGTATCCCAAGAAAAATGTATGCTATTTTGCCTTCAGTTGTATTGATCTGCATGTTCGTGCTTGTGAATTGCAGGGGAGAATCAAAAATGAAACACAATCCTGATTTGTCGATTAATTTCACAAATCTACCATATCAAAGTGGATCGATCTCAGAGCTGCGAATTTACAAGACACGTGAAAAGAGGTTTTTAAGTGATCATGAACTGACGGAGTTGATTCCAGTAAAAATATTTACATCGACTGGTGAAGTTGAAAACTTTTTTAAGTCAATGGCGAATGGACGGATATCAAGCCAAGATCTCGCATATAAAAATCTGAATTATACAAGTTTTCACTATCACATAATTGGTCTTAATGGCGCGAAGAATGAGTATGGATACCTGAAAGCCAGGATCAGCACGGGCAAAACTCTGCCATTGGTTGCGCAAGTTCAACCACTAAGTGACACGAATTCAATTCAAATGATGACCGGATTGGCAGAAATATTAGATTCAATAGAAAATTCCACTGAAGAAAAAAAACCAAAGTAGGATTCCGGAATTAACGGCATCCATGAGATTCTTATATGACAATAAACATTATCTGTAAGCTCTACTTCGTATTCCTTTTGTCATTGAAGCAGAGGAGCAATTGAAGGTTTCAAGAGGTGAAATGGGCATCCCCTTCAGCTTATGGCTAGCATTGGGAAACAGGACCGGCGCGGGAGTGCCGGTCCTTAAACCGGGGCGGGGCGCTCGTCTTCACATCCAAGGTGGCGAATCCCAACAAACTGTCTGACAACACCTTCTTTCCCGTTGCGTTCAACCCGCAGCGGGGAAACCGGAAGCTTCTCGTTGAACGTCGAACATCGAACTCCCAACATCGAAGTGAAAGCGTGAGAGATTTTTCTCACTTGCTCTCGCTCAATCACCTCGGTGTTCCATGTCCCGCTTTTTCTGAGGAATTTGAGAATTCCTGGTTGAGTGTTGATCGTCTGATTGACAGAACCTTGTGACCGCTTGATGGGACCCACACACGCTTTCATGGAAACCCCGGCTAGAGTCCAAGTTGATAGTCGGACGAGTCCCGGCGAACTTGACCAAATAGTCACATCTTTGGTTTCAGGGATTTCTCAGGTGGTGTGCAATCTGATCAGCTACAATACCATCGCCTCCGGCTGATTGTGTTATTTTCATCGAGGCTGATTCCGAATGGGACCACTCGCCGGCCAATCCAGTCACTCCTCCGCGGGGCGGCCGTGCAATTTCATGAAAGTTTATCCATCTTTCGGGCTGCAACGCCTATGAATGCAGGGATTCCGGAATGAGTGCCGAATTGGTCACTTGATATCTCTTCCTGATCTGGGTCTAATTGCTAGTGATTCAAGTGCGCCTGATGATTCCGCGTTTAAAATTGCGGCTTCCGCCAATGAATCCACCTCCCCATCTGCCATGAAACACCTCAGATCCTCCGCCTTGCGAGCACCTGTTACCGTGATCCGCTTCCTCCGCAAGTCATTGACAGCAGCCGCATTGCTAACATTGTTTGCTGGATCGCTCCCGCTTGAAGCGGCGGCACCGTCCTGGACCTTCAGTCCGCCCACCACCGGCAGGGCGCTGCAGACCGGGGGCTGGACGGTGGATTACCCGCTGGGAACCGTGAACGCCTCCCCGGAATTCAATTTCCCGCTGCAGCTCGTCTATCTGACGACGCGGAGCCAGGAGGGCCTGTTCGGCAGCGGCTGGTTCTGCCCGCAGTTGGAGTCTTCCATTCTGCCCGTGGGTAGGGGAGTCCTGTTATGGAGCATGCCCTCGGGCGGCCAGGTCGCGCTCCAGCAGAATCCTGACAGAAACAGCGAATACCGCAGCGCGGACCGCGCATGGAAGGCCGAGGTTTCTCCCAGCAAGCAGACGGTGACGAACGAGGAGGGCTGGGAATACCATTACAGCAAGGGCAAGCTGGAGGGTGTGGTTTCCCCCAGCCGACGGATGCTGGAGTTCGAGTGGCTCAACGGCCGCCTGATGGGCGTGCGTTTCCTGGATGTTCCCAGTAATGCCCGGCGGCTCGTGCTGGTCGCCCTCTACGGCGAGGACAAGCGCCTGAGCAGCTTCAAGCTGGACGGGCAGTTGCACCGCTTTGCCTACGTGAAGGATGGCACGGTCGAGCGCTTGAAGGCTTGGGAGCCCGCCGTCGGGGAAACCGCCCAATTTCTCTACCACCCGGAAACCGGGGTGCTGGCCAAGGTGGGAATCGGCAATACCGAGGATCCCCAGCGGGTCGAAGAGTTCAAGACCCGGTATGTGAAACCACCGGCGGCGCTCACGCCGGGCGACGAGTTCACGGCCAGAAAGCAGCCCGGCAATTACTGGCTGATGGAGGATCGGGCGCGCACTTATGCTTACGGATTCATGGCCAAGGAGAAAGAGCGGTGGAATCCCGCCGACATCACGGTCACCCATCGCAGCGGTCTGGTGGAGAAATGCGACTACGTCGAAGCTCGCGGCATCGTCACCACCCAGCGGGACGGAACTCAGCAGAAGAACTACTATTACCGCTCACCCGGCCAGAAATACGACGGCAAGCTGCGCCGGGTGGAGGAAAACGGCAAGCTCATGGTCGAGTACCGCTACGACCGGAAGACCGGCCTGCTCACCGAGACGGTCGATGACAAGGGCGTGAGCACCTACTTCGACTATGATCCGAAGTTCCGCCCGTCCAAGCGCCTCGACTGGGAACCCAAGCCGCTGCGCGTCCGCCAAGGGAACCGCCGCAAGTCGGAGATTATCGCGGAATATGCATACAATGACGACGGCAAGGTCATCGGAGCCAAGGACCGCCACGGAGACCTCACCCGCTACACTTACACGGCCCGTGGCGAGCTGGAATCCGTGACGAATCCGGCCGGCGACAAGGTGTCCTACACCTACGACGACTTCGGCAGGATCAACTCCGTTGCCTCCGCCGGACGCAAGCAGAGTGTGGAATACGACGAAAACGGCCGGGTGAAGACCCAGATTGCCGTCGATGGTTCCAAGACCGAGGTGGTGTACGATGCGGATGGACAAGTCGCGCAAATCAAGCGTAATGGAAAAGTGACCAAGGAACTGGTGCGCGATGAATTCCACCGCGTGATCGGGGAAAAGGATTCCCTCAACCGGCTTTCCCGGGTCGAGCGCGACGTGCGTGGCAATCTCACCGCCCAGATCGCGCCGAACGGCTCCGTCACCCGTTACGAATACGATGCCTCCGACCGCCGCACCGCTCAGATCGACGGCAACGGCAACAAGATCTCCTTCGAGTTCGACAGTGCCGGGCGAATGACCAAGCAGGCGAACGCCCTCGGCGGCACCCAGACTTGGAAATATGATCCCAAGACCGGAAAACTCCTGGAACGCGCCAACGGCGAGCAGGTCATCCGCCACACCTACGACAAGACCGGCCCGCTCGCGACCATCGACTACGGCGGCGGACAGAAACTTGTTTATGCCTACGACAAGGACGGTCGCCCGGTTTCCGTCAACGGCCCGGACACCATTTTCGAGTCCAGTTACAACGAGCTGGCCCAGCTCACCGCCACCCGTGCCGTATGCGGCAACGAGGAGAATCTCCTCAGCTACCGCTACAACCGCCGCGGCCAGCGCACCGGGCTGATGATCTCCAAGCTGGTGACCGATCCGGTGAAGCCCACCGAATACCAGACCTTCCAACAGACCGAGCAGACTTACAATCCCGAGGGCCAGCTCACCGGCATCCTCACCAATGGCATCCCCGCCATCAGCTACCGCTACGACTTCGTCGGCAGACCTGTCCAGAAAACCTACGGCCTGGCGAAAAACGGCAGACCCGCGCTCACCGTGGACATCGGCTACGACTCCAGCGGCCACCTCGGGAGCATGACCTTCCAGGGCGGTATGCTCACCTCCCCGCTGGAACTCATCTACGAGTGGGACCCCGCCGACCAGCTCACCCGCCGCACCTGGAACGGCCAGACCCTGCGCTACGAGTACGATCCGAGCGGCCAGTTGCTCAAGGTCATCGACGATTCCGACCAATCCGTGCTCGAAGCCTACACCTACGATCTGGCCGGGAACATGCGGACCAAGCTGCTGAATGGCCAGCTCACCGCCATGACCTACAACGCGGCGAACCAACTCGTCAAAGCCCTCGATCTCGGTCCCGCCACCGTCCAGACCGTCGCCAGCCTGCCCAAAACCCCGGAAGCCCTCGAAAAACTCGCCAAAAGCTCCCAGTCCTACACCTACGACCGGGCCGGCCGGATGCTAGGCACCGGCCCCCAGCCGCAGAACACCTACGGCTGGCTCGACAAACTCACCCATCTCGCCCTCCCCGACGGCACCACCGCCACCCACACCTACTGGCCCGACGGCCACCTGGCCTCCATCTCTCCCTCTTCCAATCAAAATTCAAAAATCAACAATCCTCAATCGTCAATCTCTTCATCTTCTTCTCCAACATCCCCGATCCCCAATCCCCGATCTTCTTCAGAAACCTTCCTCTGGGACGGCCTCGCCCTCCTCAAGCGGAACGACACCCTCTACATCATCGAGTCCCACCCCAGCGGCGGCATCCCCATCGCCTCGCACCCCGTCGGCAAGCCCGAGGAGATCACCTATCACCTCAACGACCTGCTAGGCACCACCCTCGCCACCGTCGGCCCCGCAGGCGTGAACTTCTCCCGCCTCACCTCCTTCGGCCAGCCCCTCAAGTCCAGCTCCGGCAGCGGCTCCCTCGGCACCGAAGCTCCATCCTCGCCCACCAACCCCGTTCCCACCACCAACCAACTCCCGCCGACCAAGCGATGACCCTTAAGAATTCGAACCGCAGAGCCGCAAAAGTCGCAAAGGAACGCAGAGGCGGAAAATTGGAGCGCGGAATCTATTCCGCCCGGATGACTTCTGCAACTTAGAATCCAAAATCATAAATACCGATTTCCTCTTCCTCTGCGCCCCCTTTGCGACCTCCGCGCCTCTGCGGTAAACTCTTCCCCAATCTCCGACGGAGAACCCAAACACATAAAACAAAAATGAAATACAAACTGACATTCGCCCTCGTGGCGGCCCTGACCAGCACCGCCTTCGCGGCCTTCCAAGCTCCCCTGCCGGAATTCAAAAACGAAAAGCAACTCGCCGAGTGGCGGGCGGAGAAAGCATCCGAAGCCACCGGCCAAGGCTACGCGGCGGAGGAAACTGCCTTCTACACCGGTAAGCCCTTCCTCGCATCATCTGGAGGCTATGCCTTCAGATACCGCAGCTATAACCCGGAACTAGCAAGATGGACAACGGAAGACCCAAGTGGGTTTCCAGATGGGGCGAATCAACTTGTCTTTGCGCCCTGTCCTACAAGTGAATGCGATCCAACTGGGTTAGCAACTCAACAGATCCACTCAAACCTATCTGTTCAACTTATTGTTGATAAGTTAAATAGCATAACAGAAGGACAGGGCTGGGCACAGTCGATAGTTCAAGGCCTTGCGACACAAGCACTAGTAAGTCTTGCTGGTCTTCATCCCAAGTACACAGGAGAATATCAGTGGAACACTGACGCCCACACAGTGAAAGTAAATGCTAATCCGGGTCAAGAAGGACTTTCTTCAGGTGGGGTCAAATTTGGAGATATTGGTCTTAATGTAGCTGTGGAGTTCAAATTTTTTCTTCCAGATCCAGAACGGGGAACAGGACCAGCAATGAACTTGTGGCATTACAAAGGGGAAGGCTACTGGATGTTAAACCTGACAGGATCAATAGGAGGTTCGTTTGAAATTGTCAGGCCTCCCGATGCGAAACTTGACCAATGGCACGAGTAAAATCAAATCTTATGAAAACTATCTTGTGGAGTGTTTTGTTGACAGTAATTACATGTTTTTCCTCGCCAGCAAAGGATCTCTCCGACGATTCAATAAGACGATGTGTTCCCGATGTATTAGTGGTAAAGATGCTCCTATTTGGTGAAATGATTTCAACGAAAATACCAGAAACGGAAAGATTACATTGGCCCGATGCCTCTGCGAAGTTAACGGTCGAAGAAATCAGATTAGCCAAAAGCGTGACTGATAAATTAAATACAAATGATATTCTTTACAGAATTGAAAAAGTTGAATTTTTGACTTCTAGCACAGATAGCTATTGGGTTTCTACCTATAGAGAGTTTGACAAAAAATCAGGAAAGGCAACAGGTGGCCATGTGTCCACCATGTGGTATAAATCCCCGTCCGTGGGTTGGCATCTTGCAGAGGTAAGTAATCCGGGCTCTGGGGTCATTCCAAAATAACTGACATTCGTAAATGGAGTCAGCTCTAGTAAATGGGGTAACAGAGTCGGCGTTTGATTGCATCAATACAGTAAATGGGGTCAGTTCGCTCGGATTCACATATTAAATGGGGTCAGTTTGCTCGGATTCACATATAGGGCGGAACCCCAAGCAAACCACCGGTAATTCCTTCTTCCCTGCTGCGTCCAACCCGCAGCGGGGAAGTCAGAAGACCCTCGTAGGACATCGAACATCGAACATCGAAGCGGAAGAGTGAGAGATCATTCCCATTTGCTCTCTCCACTCGGTGTTCCATCCCCCTTTTTACTGAAAAACCCAAACCCTCACTCACCAACCAAGAATCAATCCTCCTCCAACCACCACCATGAGCGACCCGCTTCCGCCTCCTTCCTTCACCGCGCCCGAGATTCCTGCTTTCGCGCGCCGAGGATCTCCGCCACCCCGCGCCGGGACCTTCCGGCCGCGCGCCCCACAGCGCGTCAATGATCGCCCGGCTCCCGTCCGGAAGCTGGCTTCAAACGTTGCCTCGGCGCTCAAGCTTTGCACTCTCTTGGGACTGATCGGTTTCAGCGTGGTCCAATACCAGAACCACCGCGAGGCCGTCCGAAATTCCCTCAAGATCGAGAATGCCAGCAGCGTGGCCATCGAAGACGGCGGGAACTTGAACCTCTTCCTCGTGGGATTCACCCACCAGGGCACTCCCGGAGTCCTCTTGTGGAAATCCGCGCCCGGGGAGATCGAGCTCGTTGCCGGACCCGGGAACAGCCTGCAATCCCTCTCCGGCCACAAACTGCGCTTTGAGACGCTGGCAAAGATCAATTACGTGACCAGCGACTACACCGTCGTCGCCTTACCCGATGACCAGATTCAATCCAGCACCAGCCCGCACGCCTACAACCTACCGGAAATCACCGGTTTCCTTCCAGTCATCCGGGAATGACTCGCATGAAGATCTACCGCAAAGCCGCAAAGGTCGCAAAGGAACGCAGAGCCGGAAAATTGGAGCGCGGAATTTATTCCGCCTGAATGACTTCTGCAACTTAGAATCCAAAATCATCAATACCGATCTCCTCTTCCTCTGCGCCCCCTTTGCGACCTTCGCGCCTCTGCGGTTCACTCTTCCCACCCCTCTCCCGACGGAGAAACCAAACACATAAAACAAAAATGAAAATAAAACTGACAATCGCCCTCGTGGCGTCCCTGACCAGCACCGCCTTCGCGGAGTTCAAAGCTCCTCTCCCGGAGTTCAAAAATGAAAAGCAACTCGCTGAGTGGCGGGCTGAAAAAGCGGCTGAAGCGACGAGCCAAGGTTACGTAGCAGAGGAAACTGCCTTCTACACAGGCAAACCCTATCTTGCCTCGTCTGACAGCTACGCATTCAAATACCGCAGCTATAATCCGAAAATGGCGAGATGGACCTCAGAAGACCCAAGCGGTTTTCCTGATGGTGCGAATGGGAGTATGTATTCGTGCAATGCGCCAGTCTGTGGTATTGATTCGGATGGATTGCAATTTTTGTATTTTCATGGTGGAACCCTTACACTTCAAAGCGGACAGGGAGCGCAAGGAGGCTGCCCTGTAGATTTTGGTGAAGTTTTGGAATCTTGGGGTGCACTGTCTGGTGGCTTTGGAGATCCAATAAATGATGGCTGGTGGCACGTCAGTGGCTTCACCGTAAATGGATTAACGAACGTTCAAAAAACAACTATCGACCCAAGTACTGGAATATGGAATCAAGGCTCCATGTCTGTATGGGATAAAAGCGGTTATACAAATGAAGGATACTACAATCCTAATTCTTCGATAGACAAGGCAATCGGCGCACCACTCGTTAGCGAATTTAAGTATTATATTGATGACGCACATGACCGAACAGACATCCGCATACATCCTGATGGTAGCCCGAGTGGAACCCAAGGCTGCATTGGCATAAAAAGCTATAGCGACTGCCAGTCAATTAAAAACTATATTGGAATTGTCGGATTAGATCTTTTAGTAGAATGAAAACTAAAACGTTAATTATATTTGCACTAGCTGCTAGCAGTATTTTAGACCTCAAAGCTGCGGATCCGATTATAAAACATAATTTATCAAATTCTATAAATTATATCGAAATCGAGTCTCATACAAAAAGTGAGATCATCAGCGCATTTCGTTACTACTTATACTTAAGTGGCGAATTGGATCGCATCAACAAAATGGAAGAATCAAACTCACCAAAAGGACAATTAATTATCAATATGATGTCCGCTTATTCCAGTGACGATGGCAATTCCGTCCTAGAAAAAAACATCCAATTGTTCGAATTATTGGTTAACAATAATATAGATAAAGATTTTATTTATGAGTTCTTGCAAATGGGAGCCGTGTATTACAAGAGATCCGCAGATGAAAGCGTAAGCATAATCACGGTAAAATTGTACAGCAAAAATTGCAACGTTTTTAATGAAGCAATTAAAATGCTTACCACAGAAAAACAGGAAATCGTCATAAAAATGATAGATCAACGCATTGATAGCCTTGATTTAAGCTTTGAAGATAAAAAAATAGTGCGGGCTAAACTTGAATCAATTGCGAACCTCTCCGGGGTCAGTCCCAAATAACTGACATTTGAAACAACCAAAATCGTAAATTCAGAAAAGGAACCTAAATGGGGTCAGTCCGGAATGGCGCTAACTTAAGGTTCATTTGGGATGAAATCAGGGCTTCATGGGGAACCAGTTGGTGTGCCGATTCGGCCGTCGGCGAAGCCTGTAGAATGGAGGCTTTCATAACACCACATCATGAGTTTTGGTGGAAACTGCAACTCACTGATTATGTGGGAAAATTCCTTAAGTTAGCGCCATTCGGGTCAGTCCGCTCGGATTCACATCCAAGTCCGCAAATCCCAACAAACCAACCCGGTGACCCAACAAGTCGCGGCTTAATTCCTTCTTCCCCGCTGCGTCCAACCCGCAGCGGGGAAGTCAGGAGGCCCTCGTTGATCGTCGAACATCCAACTCCCAACATCGAACATCGAACATCGAACATGGAAGTGGAAGAGTGAGATCAGTCCCACTTGCTCTCGCTCAATTACCTCATCGTTCCATGTCGCTTTTTTTACTGAAAAACCCAAACCCTCATTCACCACATAATAATCAATACATCCTCCAACCCCCACCATGAGCGAACCGCTTCCACCTCCTTCCCTCACCGCGCCTGAGATTCCTGCTTTCGCGCACCGAGGATCTCCGCCACCCCGCGCCGGGACCTTCCGACCGCGCGCCGCGCCGTGCGTTAATGATCGCCCGGCCCCGGTCCGGAAGCCGGCTTCAAATGTTGCCTCGGTGCTCAAGCTTGTTTGTCTCCTGGGAGTCGCCGGATTCAGCGCCGTCCAATACCAGAACCACCGCGAGGCCATCCGGGATTCCCTCAAGATCGAGAATGCCAGCAGCGTGGCCATCGAAGACGGCGGGAACTTGAACCTCTTCCTCGTGAGATTCACCCACCGGGGCACTCCCGGAGTCCTCTTGTGGAAATCCGCGCCCGGGGAGATCGAGCTCGTCGCCGGACCTGAGAACAGCCTGCAATCCCTCTCCGGCCACAAACTGCGCTATGGCACCCTGGGGCGGACCAATTACGTGACCAGCGACTACACCGTCGTCGCCCTCCCCGATGACCAAGTTCAATCCAGCACCAGCCCGCACGCCTACAATCTACCGGAAATCACCAGTCTCCTTCCAGTCATCCGGGAATGACTCGCATGAAGATCTACCGCAAAGAC
>JANPKJ010000041.1:0-11864 GCA_031425955.1 Akkermansiaceae bacterium
CGCCGGCGGTGTTCCCGTCATCGTCGAGACCAAGGAATCGACCGGTTGGAAAATGACTCCCGAGCAATTCGAGGAAGCCATGACCCCGGCCACCAAGATGGTCATCATCAACACCCCGGGCAATCCGACCGGTGCCGTTTACACGAAGGACGAACTCCTTGAGCTCGGTGAAATCGCTCTCGGAGAGGACATCGTCATCCTTTCCGACGAGATTTACGAAAAGCTCGTCTACGGCGAGGCCAAGCACGTTTCCATCGCCTCGCTCAGCCAGGAACTTTACGACCTCACCATCACCGTGAATGGCTTCTCCAAGGCCTACTCGATGACCGGATGGCGTCTCGGCTACACCGCCGCCCCGAAAGCCCTGGCGGACGCGATCGAGAAAATTCAGAACCACACCACCTCCAACGCCAACAGTTTCTCCCAATACGGCGCGCTCGCCGCCCTCGAAGGTGACCAATCGTTCATCGAAGACCTCCGCGGCGAATACGACGTGAAGCGGCAGTTCATGTTCGCCCGCCTCAAGGCCATCAACAACATCCGCGTGGTCGAGCCGCAAGGCGCGTTCTACTTCTTCGTCTACACCGGCAACACCGGCCTCAAGTCGATGAACCTCTGCGACAAGCTGCTCTCCCGCTACAAGGTCGCCGCCGTTCCCGGCATCGCCTTCGGCTACGACGAGGGCATCCGCCTCAGCTACTGCACCACGCTGGACATCCTCAACGAAGGATTGACCCGCTTCGAGCAATTCTGCCGCGAGCATTGATTCAAGTGACACAGGCATTCCTGCCTGTTCTTTCAAAAGCCAAAGCCATGGGACCGATAGGACCCATGGCTTTCTTTCGTTTCGGAAACGGTTTTCTAGTCCCTTACCTCCCGCCGTTTTCCCCCTAATTGAATCCCGCCCCATGAATCCGCTCAACCGCCGTCAGTTTCTCGGAACCACCGCATCGACCCTCGCCTACACCACGCTGGCCAGCCACGCCGCAGAGGAAACCCGCCCGATCAAACTCGGCCTCATCGGCTGCGGTTGGTATGGCATGGTCGATGTGAACGCCGCTTTCAAGGTCGGCGGCGTCGAGGTGGTTGCGCTTTGCGATGTGGACAGCGCCTGCCTCACCAAAAGCGCCGACGAAGTGGAAAAACTCCAAGGCAAGCGGCCGCTCGTTTTCAAACAATACGAGGACCTGCTCAAGACCCCGGAGCTCGACGCCGTGATCATCGCCACGCCCCCGCAATGGCACGCGCTGCCCTTCCTTGCCGCGCTCGAGCGCGGGCTCGACATCTATTGTGAAAAACCCCTCGCCTACGACGTCCGCGAAGGCCGCGTGATGGCGGACGCCGCGAAAAAAAGCGACCGCATCGTGCAGATCGGATTCCAGCGCCGCAAAGCCGCCGCCTTTGAGCAAGCCCGCCAATATGTCCTTGACGGAAACGCCGGTCGCATCGTGCAGGCCGTCGCCCAGATCAATTTCACCGCCGGCACGTTGGACCCGACCCCGCAGGACCCGCCTGCCACCCTCGACTGGGACCTCTGGTGCGGACCCGCGCCGAAAATCCCCTACAGCCCGCAGGTCGGTCACAAAAACTGGCGGCTCGAAAAAACCACTGGTCACGGGCACCTCGTCGACTGGGGCATCCACCTCATCGACACCACCCGCTGGATTCTCGGAGCCACCACACCCAAGTCCGTCTCCGCGGCCGGCGGCATCTATCATCTCAAGGGAAAAATCACCACTCCCGACATCCTAACGGCCCAGTTCGACTTCGAGCAATGCCCGGTCACCTGGAACCACCGCCTGTGGGGCGCGGAAGAGTTCGACCCGGAAACCTCCAACGGCATCTTCCTCTATGGCGAAAAGGAAACCGTCTTCGCCACCGACAACCGCTGGGTCGTCGTCCCGCGCGGCAAGGACAAACAGCGCCGCGTCATCGAAGCCAAGTCCGATGCTGGAAAAGCCCACATGGCCGAGTTCCTCGAAGCCATCCGCACCCGCAAGGCCCCCGCCGCCACCACCGAGGACGCCCATTTCTCCACGACCTGCGTTCAGTTAGCCATGATCGCCCACGATACCGGCTCCAAGATCACCTGGGACGCCGCCACCGAACAGATCCCGGAAAACGCGGCCGCCGCGAAACTTCTCAAACGCGAATACCGGGCACCGTGGAAACATCCTTCGGTGGTATGATTCGTTAGATCATCCCTCCGGATCATCCAGAATCCGCTGCAACCGTTCTCCAAGAACTTGGGGGAATTGCCCGGGCCAGGTGGCGTCCACCAGTCCAACCGATGCGAGATCCCGCAGATGCATGCGGTCCTTGTCGCGGAATGAAGTGAGTTTCATGCGCACCAGGTCTTCTAGCGGAATCAATTCGAAGCCGTCTCCTGGTTCGGTGCCGACAAGCTCCGGTGTCGGTTCAATCGCATCCGGCACGGCCTTTTCACCCGCCCAGAGGATATGCACTGCGTCGCGCACCTTCGCCTCGGGGCCATCGAGAAACACATCCATCGCAGCGGCCTTGCCAAGCGATGCCACCCGGCGATGCACGAAACCGGCGGCTTCAAGCGCTGCCTGGGCATGACTCATGTCCTCACGCCGGAGCATGATATCCACATCCCGGGTGTTTCTCACGGCCGCCACATCCACCCGGGAAACCCAGGCCGCGACGGCATTCCCTCCGACCACGGCGTATTTCACGCCGGCATCGCTGAGTGCCTTCGCCGCCCGGTCCAGGCGGCTCTTCACATTATCAATGCCTTCTGCCATGCGCTGCCAGGATACGGGTGAAAGCGCGTTTGCCGTGCTCATGCCAAAACCCTGCCACAAGTTTGCAACGGCTCCAAGGGTGAATTCCAAGGCTGGAAATCCGCCAAAGTGCGGCGCTAAGCCGGCCTTCCAGCGAACCACTCCTTCGTCGCCGGCCGGTTCAGGATAACCAGGGCGAGTATCGGATAGATGCACGAGATCAGCACGCCGGCGATCGCGCTGCCGGCCATGACCACCGACATGATGTCGGACGCGGGGCCGGGCATGGGGGTTGCTTTGGTGATGCCGCTCATCATCTCCTGCATCGCAGGAACCAGGATGGTGACGGTGAGGACCAGGTTGACCAGTTTGGTGCCGAGCGATGACCACACGTAGGCATTCGACCACTTGATGGCGTTTTTGCGTTCCTTGAGCAACAGGACGCCGGCGACGATCATGGGAACAGCCACTAACAGAGAAAAGGCGGATGAAGCGATCGACATCGGGTTGATCTTCTCCTGCATAGCGATCTGGGGTGCCATCTCTGCCCCGAGTTGGCCGTTGAACGCAGCAATTTTCAAAAATGGATTTCCCGCGACCGCGATGAACAGCGCCCACAGCGCGCCGAACAACCCGAGGCCGGCGAACACCAGATGCAGGATTCCGAACACCTTGACGGCGGGCGGAGTGACATTCAGCCGGGGGATTAAAGGCGGACCTTGCGGCAGCGGGGGCTGATAGGGGGACGATTCTTCCATGCAGCGGCATCAGAGGGAATCCGAGGCGGGATGTCGAGCCCTCCTCACAGAGATCCTGTTTTTCCGTGGTTTTTATGGAAAATCCCCAGAGTTCGAGCAGTATCCCGCCCGTGCCAAAAACTCTCATGAAAAAAACCACGTGTCTCATTACTCTCAGTTTCGCGATGGCCTGCGTATCCCGGGCTGAGCTCAAACTACCCGCCATCATCGGTGACCACATGGTCCTCCAACAGAAGCAGGCCAATCCCATTTGGGGCTGGGACACGCCCGGGACTTCGATCACCGTGACCTTTGCGGAGCAGACCCAGACGGCGACCGCCGGGGCGGACGGCAAATGGTCGGTGAAGCTCGCGCCGCTGCTCGCCGATGCGACGCCGCGGACGCTCAAGGTGGCTGGATCCACTTCGCGGGAGGTGAAGGACGTGCTGGTCGGTGAGGTATGGATGTGTTCCGGGCAATCGAACATGCAGTGGAAGCTCAGCCAATCGTGGAACGGCGATCTTGAGGCCGCGGCTTCGGATTTTCCGGGCATCCGGCTCATCAAGGTGCCGCAACTCGGCACGCAGGAACTCCAAAATGATTTCAAAGGGCAATGGCAGCCATCCACGCCACAAACGGCCTCCGACTTCAGCGCGGTGGGCGTGCTGTTCGGTCGCTACTTGCACGAAATCCTCAAGGTGCCTGTCGGGCTCATCGACAATTCCTGGGGTGGCTCCGCGGCGGAGGCCTGGGTGCGCCGCACTTCTTTGGAAAACGACCCGCGGTTCAAGACGCTGATGGAGACGGCGGTGAAAAAGGAAACCGAATTCATGTCCGAGAAGGGTCAGGCGGATTTCCAAAAGTCCCTGGAGGCATGGAAAATCGCCAATGAAAAAGCCAAAGCCGAAGGCAAGCCGGCACCGCGCAAGCCGCAGGATTGGCTGAGTGGGAACCAGCGCCCGGGCAATATTTTCGCAGGCGCCGTGCATCCGACACTCGGCTACGGCCTGAAGGGTGTGATTTGGTATCAGGGAGAGAGCAACGCGAGCCGTGCTTACGAGCATGCCACGCTCTTCCCGTTCCTGATCGAGCAGTGGCGCAAGGAGTGGAAGCAGGGGGATTTCCCGTTCTACTGGGTGCAGCTGGCTGATTTCAAACCCGAGTCACCCAGCCCGGGTGAGAGCGAATGGGCGGAACTCCGCGAGACCCAGACGCAGACGTTGAAACTCCCTAACACCGGCCAGGCCGTCATCATCGACATCGGCGAGGGCAAGGACATCCACCCGAAGAACAAGACGGACGTCGCCGCGCGGCTCGTCCGCTGGGCGCTGGTCAAGGACTATGGAATGAAGCTTCCGTATCGCAGTCCGGAGTTCAAGAGCGTCGCTTTCAACGGTAACGTGGCGAAGATCACGCTCGATTGTTTCGGTGGAACCCTCCGCCCGTTCGATGTCGCGGAAGCCCGTGGATTCGTCGTCTGCGGTGCCGACAAGGTATGGCATCCGGCCACGGGAAAAATCGTCGGCGGCTCTGAAATCGAAGTGACGGCCAAAGAAGTCGAGGCCCCGGTCGCGGTGCGTTACGCATGGGCTGACAATCCGGTATGCAATCTGTTCTCCGACGACGGTCTGCCGGTCACGCCCTTCCGCACGGACGACTTTCCGATGATCACCCAGCCAAAGCTCAAACCCGAACCCGCCGCTCCGACCCAACCCAGCCCGGTGACGCGCTGACGGTCGCCCCGGCCAAGGTCCGCGAGGCGATCCGGGACATGGCATTCATTTTTCCATCAGGGGGCTAACGGTCCCCGCTGCGCGGCCTTCATCGATGGCTTCTCAATCCTACCCAAGCATCGGGAAGAGCCCTAATGGATGGTCATGGTGACTACATTGGCACTCCGATTCGTCGGTGGGTTCAAAATCATCCATCCAAGTGATGTGGCTGGTTGACAACGGAGGGGTGGGTTGACCAATCTGCGCAAGACGCAGCAAGGGGCGATGGGCTTTTTGCTGATATTTAAAATCCACCTTTAAGGACTCAGAGCCCAGTGTTTTCCAACGAAGATTATCTCGCAGAATTGCTTACCGAAGCCGGATTGGTGAGCGCCGAAGAAGTCGCCCATGCGAGAAGTTCGCTCTCGGGGGGCGAAACCATTGTCGCGCACCTTCTCTCGCGCAGCTCTCTCACCGAGGATGATGTGGCGAAAACTCTGGCGGCCAACGCGGGCATCCCCTTCATCCGCCTCGCGGACCACGTTTTCGACCCCGGCATCACCGAAACCATCTCCGACGATGTGGCCAAGCGCTTCCGCGTGATCCCGGTGCTGGACGACGGGCTTGCGCTCACCATCGCAATCGCCGATCCACTTGATTTCGAAGCGCTTGACACTCTTCCTCATGCCATCGGCCGCGAGCTGAACTTGGTGTGCGTCACCCAGCAGGACATCCAGGATTATCTCCGCCAGTTCTATCACGACGAGCAAACCGCGACCTCGGCGGTCGACGGGTATTCAGTCACCGGCGGCGACGCCGAAGCGGGTCCAGGCGGTGAGGACGCGCCGATCATCAAGCTGGTGATGCAGTCGCTCACCGAGGCATTCCGCCTGCGGGCATCGGATATTCACATCGAGCCGCTCGAAACCTCCGTCCGCGTCCGCTACCGGTTGGACGGCAAGCTCGTCCACGTGGACACCCACCCCAAGAAGCTGCTTCCCGCGATCATCGCCCGTTTGAAGGTGATGAGCGGCAGCATGTCCATCGCGGAAAAACGCCTCCCACAGGACGGACGGATCCAGTTGAAAATGGGCGACAAAGAAGTCGACCTCCGGGTTTCGACCGTTCCCTCCAATCACGGCGAGTCCGTCGTCATGCGGATTCTCGATAAAACCCAACTCGTCCTGGGTCTTCCCGAACTCGGATTCTTCTCGGACGACCAGGTGATGTTCGAGCAGTTTCTCGGCCTTCCTGACGGGATTCTCCTCGTCACCGGGCCTACCGGTTCCGGGAAAACCACCACGCTTTACGCGTGTCTCAACGTCATCAACAAGCCGGACAAAAAGATCATCACGGTCGAGGACCCGGTCGAATACGAACTTCCCGGCATCAACCAGGTCATGGTCAAGGCGGACATCGGCATGACCTTCGCCGCCGCCTTGCGCGCCATGCTCCGGCAAGCGCCGAACATCATCATGATCGGGGAAATCCGGGACGCGGAGACGGCGAACATCGCCATCAACGCGTCACTCACCGGTCACTTGGTTTTCTCCACCCTGCACACCAACGACGCGCCCTCCGCCGTCGCCCGTCTCGCCGACATCGGCGTGAAGCCCTTCCTCATCGCCTCCGCCGTCCGCGCGGTGCTCGCCCAGCGGTTGGTGCGGAAACTTTGCCCGATCTGCAAAGGGCCCGCCGAACTCACCGAGAAGGAAATGCGGGCGCTTTCACTCGACGTCTCGCGCATGTCCACGGCGACCATCTTTGGTCCGGTCGGTTGTGACAAATGCCGTGGCAACGGTTACAAGGGCCGGATGGGGATCTTCGAAATTTTCGCCATCGACGACGAAGTCCGCGGTATGATCAACACCGGGCTCACCACCACCCAGCTCCGCCAGCGCGCCCGTGAGCTCGGCATGCGCACGCTTCGCGAAGACGGCATCCGCAAGGTGTTGTCCGGTCTCACCTCCGGCAGCGAGGTCGTTCACACCACCATGTCCGACCTCGACTGAGCCGCCCACCTCCTTCTTTTTCGAAAACCCTTCCGCTTCCCAGTCCCATGGACAATTTACAGATCATCGAACTCTTCCAATCCCGCGGTCTCATCGACCAAACCCTTGCCCAGGACATCCTCGCGGAAGTCGGTCACAGCGGTAAGGAAATCGCGGAAATCCTGGCGGACTTCCAAGTCATCCAGCACCGCGACGACGTCTGGCCGGTGGTGGCCTCCGAGCTCGGAACCAGCATGGTGGACCTGAAGGACTGGACGCCGCCCGAGGCGCTGCTTGCCTTGGTGCCCGCCGGCACCGCCCGGCTGCACGGCGCGCTCCCCGTCAGCTTCGACGAGCACGGACTCTACGTCGCCCTGGTCGATCCGCTCAACCCGCAGACGCCGGAAGACCTGCGTTTCGCACTCGGTCGGGAAATTACCGTCGTTGTTGCGCCGGATTACCTGGTCGAGGCCAAGATCAACGAGTGCTACGGCGGCGAGGGCAAGGCGATGGAGGACATCCTCAGCCAGCTCGAAATCGGCGGCGACAGCACGAATCTGGCCGACCTCGAAGCCGAGGCGAATTCAGCCCCCATCATCCGCTACGTGGACCTCGTGCTCTATCAGGCGATCAAGGAGAAGGCCTCCGATATCCACTTCGAGCCGTTTGAAAAGGACTTCAAGATCCGCTACCGGGTGGACGGTGCGCTTTATGAAATGGCGCCGCCGCCGATTCACCTCGCCGGGCCCATCATTTCCCGCGTCAAGGTCATGTCGAACATGAACATCGCCGAGCGCCGCGTCCCGCAAGACGGACGGATCGTCAAACAGTTCGGCGACAAGCACGTGGACATGCGGGTTTCCTCGCTGCCCACCCACCACGGCGAATCGATCGTGCTCCGGGTGCTCGACCGCTCGTCGGTCAACCTCTCGCTCGAGAATCTCGGCCTCACCGACCACATCTACAACTACATCTGCGACACGATCGAAAAGCCCAACGGCATTTTCATCGTCACCGGTCCCACCGGAGCCGGCAAAACCACCACGCTCTACGCCGCCCTGCGCCGCATCAACACGATCGATGCCAAACTGCTCACCGCCGAGGACCCGGTCGAGTATGACATCGACGGGATCATCCAGATCCCCATCAACGAGGCGATCGGCCTCGATTTCCCGCGCGTTCTCCGCGCCTTCCTGCGTCAGGATCCGGACCGGATCATGATCGGGGAAATGCGCGACAAGGAGACCGCCACTATCGGCATCCAAGCCGCGTTGACCGGTCACTTGGTGCTCTCCACCCTTCACACCAACGATGCTCCCGGCGCGGTCACCCGTCTGGTGGACATGGGTTGCGAACCGTTCCTCGTTTCCGCATCGCTGGAAGGGATTCTCGCCCAGCGCCTGGTCCGGACGATCTGCAAGGAGTGTAAAACCCCTTACGAGCCGAACGAAGCCATTCTCAACCAGCTTGGCGTCTCCGCCCACGAACTCGGCGACAAGCAGTTCTTCACCGGTTCCGGTTGCGACGCTTGCGGCCAGTCCGGATACCGTGGCCGCCGCGGTCTTTACGAGCTGCTCAACATCACCGACCCGATCCGCGAACTCATCACCGCCCGCGCTCCGTCCGTGGTGCTCAAGCAAAAAGCCGTCGAACTCGGGATGAACACGCTCCGCGAAGATGGACTGCGCAGCATCTACACAGGCGCGACCACCATCGAAGAGGTCCTCAAATACACCTAACGGCCCCGTTTTCCTACTTCCATTCTTTACAGATCCTCATAGAACCTACAAAAAAACCCAACTCCCATGGCAAACTTCCAATATTCCGCTCTTGATGCAAAAGGTGAACAGACCACAGGTGCCGTGTCTGCCGCCACTGAGGCTGAAGCGATCCAGCAGCTCCGCGCCAAAGGGCTTTACCCGACCCAGATTGTCGAAGAAGGGAAAACCAAGGGCAAAAAAGGTGCTCCCGCCAAGGCCAAGGGCAAGACCGCTTCCAAGGCGAAGACCGCCTCAAAGGGCCACGTCGGCGGCCGCATCAAGCCGAAGAGCCTGATGATTTTCACCCGCCAGTTGGCCACCCTCATCGATTCCGGCCTGCCGCTGCTCCGCAGCCTCACCGTGTTGGAAAAACAAGAGCCCAACCCCGTGCTCAAGGCCACCGTCAGCGCCCTCGCGGAAAACGTCCAGAGCGGTTCCACCTTCTCCGAGTCGCTTGCGCAGCACCCGAAGATTTTCAACAAGCTCTATGTGAACATGGTCAAGGCCGGTGAGCTCGGCGGTGTTTTGGAAATCGTCCTCAACCGTCTTGCCGAGTATCAGGAAAAGGCCCAGAAGCTGAAGAACAAAATCGTTTCCGCCATGGTTTACCCGGTGATCGTCATGTTCATCGCCGTCGCCATCCTAGTCTTCCTGATGATTTTCATCGTTCCGAAGTTCAAGGAAATGTTCACCAACACGGATTCCGAGCTGCCGCTCATTTCCAAGATCGTCTTCGGCATGTCGGAGTTCTTCCTCGCCCGGCCGCTCTTCGTCCCGAACGTGGTCTTCGTCTTCATCATGTTCGGAATCGGCGTCTTCCTCTTCAATCTCTGGGGCCGCACCGCGGGTGGCCGCGTGATTATCGACAACATGAAACTGCGCATGCCTGTGCTCGGTGACATCCAGCGCAAGAGCGCGGTTTCCCGCTTCTCCCGCACGCTCGGCACCTTGGTCACCTCCGGTGTCCCCATCCTCCAGGCGCTCAACATCACCCGTGACACCGCCGGGAACGTCGTCATTTCCAACGCCATCGAGAAGGTCCACGAAGCCGTCAAGGAAGGGGAAACCATCGTCACTCCGCTCCAAGCATCCGGCGTGTTCCCGAACATGGTCATCTCCATGGTGGACGTCGGTGAGGAAACCGGCCAGCTCCCGGAAATGCTTCTCAAGGTCGCCGACGTCTATGACGACGAAGTCGACAACGCCGTGACCGCCCTGACCTCGATTCTGGAGCCGATCATGATCGTGATCCTCGCCCTCATCGTCGGCGCGGTCGTATTTGCATTGTTCCTACCATTGATTAAGATGATCTCGACGATGGGCAACCAGTAACCCACTGGCTCCATCTCAATCCGCTTAAAATTCAAAGATATGAAAACAACCCAGCGCAAAGGCAAAGCCGCCTTCACCCTCATCGAGTTGATGGCGGTCATCACCATCATCGTCATCCTCGCCGGCCTCGTCGTCGGTGGATTGGGATTCGTCAGCGAGCGCCAGGCCAAGGAAAAGGCCAAGGTGCAGATTGCTCTACTCTCCAAGGCGATCGAAGAATACAAACTGGATATGGGTAAATACCCTGGATCTGCCGAAAATACTCCTGCGGCAGGAACAATTTCAGCCGAACTGTATGATCGGTTGTTTTTTCAGGGATATGAATATGCTGGAAATTCTGCTAGGGCCGATACACCTGCGGATCCCAAAGCGACTAAAATTTATCTTTCCGAACTCGATCCTACTTCTACTAAGCAAGGCTGGGTAACTGCAATTACTACAGGTACACCAAAAACAGGACAAAAGATTCTCGATCCTTGGGGTAAGGAGTATTATTACCGGAAAGGCACAAACGCGATGAATCCAGACTTCGACCTATGGTCTGCTGGTAAAGATGGAAAAACAAGAACTGGCACGGCAGCTAGTGACATGACACATGCTGACATGCGAGACGATATCAAAAACTTCTAATTTTACACATAAACTCCCAATCATCCCAAAGCCCGCCCTTCCGGCGGGCTTTTTCCTTTCACACCACCGGCCACTCCCCGCGGTCTTCGAGCAGCTTGCGGAGGAATGAGCGGTCCACCGCATCCTTGTCGCGGTGGGTTTGCTTGGTTTTCCAAAGCAGGGTGGGCGAGGCGAATGGGATTCTCACGCCGAGATGATCCCGAAACTCGATGAGGGATTCTGCGTCGGAGTAACTCATTCCACAGGCCTTGGCCATGAGATCGACGGTAAATTCGTCACAGACACGTGCCACGACATATTGCTCGATTTCACCGGCGCCGAGTTCGAGCACGGCTTGGTCAGGCAACGATTCCAGCGCTTGACGGACCTTGATGTCGTTCTCCGGTGAGCAGTCAACCAACAGATCGATATCCATAGTGCTGCGGGTAAAGCCGGCGGCGATCACTGCGAACCCTACCACCACAATATACTTGGCTCCCAGCTCGTTCAATCTGGAGGCCAGTTTTGCCAAATCCTCGTCGGACGGCGGGCGGGTCTCCTCTATCGGAGTTGAAGATTCATCATCCATAGGTCGGCTTCCTGGTGACTCGTAAATCGATAGACGCCACGTTTGACTTTGAACGGACGTCTTCTCAGCTGGGTTGCGAGTAAATTGAGAGCCGCCGCAGCCCTCAGCGCTTCGCTTCCCGCCGCTGGCGGGCGGCGCTTGCCGACGACTTTCGCCCTTGGATCTCCGGATTCGATCAACTCGTTCATGGCGGCAGGGTAATCCACCGCGTCCCGGATGGCGAGATGCATTTCCAGCGGGATTTACCGGCGTGTTGCCTCATTGAAGCGGACACCGAAAAGATTTCACGAAAGTCAGGAGAGGGTCCCGTTGCCTCATAAATGAGGACACCATGGCGCCAGCCATGGAAATGAGTGAGACAAGCATCGAAGAATACACCGAAAAGAT
>JANPKJ010000042.1:0-12178 GCA_031425955.1 Akkermansiaceae bacterium
GAGATCGATACGGTCCACGGGACGACAAAGGCCGGAGTGGTTACCATTGTGGAGAGGCGTAGTGGCCTGGTTCGCATTGGAAAGCTCAAACGGATTACCAAGGAGCAGACCGAGAAGCGGACCATCAAATTGCTTAAAAGAGAAAAAGATCGAATCAAAACCATCACCTCTGACAATGGCGCCGAATTTCATGGATACCGCCGGATTGAGAAGGCTTTGGAAACGAGTGTCTACTTTGCGTTGCCCCATCACGCATGGGAACGAGGGACCAACGAAAACACCAATGGATTAATCAGACAATATCTGCCGAAGGGAATGCCGCTTGATGATCTGGCGCAGTCTACATGCACCCGAATTGCCAAAACACTCAACAATCGACCCAGGAAACGCCTCGGATTCAAGACTCCGAACGAGATATACTATCAATTACCTGTTGTCGCACTTCAAACTTGAAACTATTATTCTTCCTTTTAGGGCTCGGCTGGAGATGGCGTGTTGCTCCGCCGAAGTCGCACTTCTTCGACTTGGGCGGCTCGATTTAAATAGCCACTTTGACTGCCCTCGATGTTAAGCACTTCAGGGCTGTATCCACTGGCGGTTATCGTGATAGGCAAGCCCTCCTTAAGGTGCAGGCCCACGAGCGCGACAGTCTTAGTCTTGTCTTGATTGAAATCGATTCTCGCAGGTCCACTACCTTTGATGAACGGACTGATCGCCTCGTAATCCCACTTGATACTAAAATCGATTGGTTTCGATGTCTCGTCGTCAATTGCTCGAATCTGCGAGTAGTAGAGCGACGCAGGATACCTTTCCTCGAAGTAGTCGAATAGCAGCCACCTCCACACCAACGCGAGCACTAGGACTGTGCATGCGAGCGTCAAAGAGATTATTCCAATGGTGCGTCTCATGTTTTATCCGAACAGTAGTATTGAACGACCGGTCGGGTTTGGGGGGTAATACACGACCGGTCGGTGATCAGGGTAAAAGGCGACCCGGAAAGGCGGACTTCGTCCACCGACTCCCAAGTAGTCGTTTTCAGATGGATTGCATCTCACCTGGCAGGCCAAATAGCAAGACCCATTATTGCTTGTTCGGTCTTCGGCGGGATCAGAAAGGGCAGGTTTCGAGATCATCCCGGAATCGGTTGCCCGCATATTCGAGAATCCGCTTGCCCGTCGAAACAGCGCTTTTGCCTGTCAGCTTCACCGACGAAAATTTCAGCGGGGCTGGAAACCGAACGCGCCCAAGTCCCCTTCCTTCGATCCCGAACATTTTGCGCAGAGTGTTTCCGAATTCCGTTCCCTTGCTGGCAGGCCCGCAAGTCAAAAAGAACTGCGAGAAAATCGGTTGGCCTTTATTCGGCCCGGAGAGGCGAACAAGGCCTAATTCTCGCATGGTGCAGAGGAAGGTTGCTGCGTCGGCTTTCTTCTGGCGGATTTTGCGTGCGATCCGCTGGCAGTGAATCCGCATCCGCAGGGGCAGCTCCAATTCCTTCATTTCCGCCCACGGGATGTTCTGCTTGTTGACCTTGCCCCACCAACGGCCCGGAATCGGATCACGGGCCGCTTGTGCCTTCTCGTCCTTTCCAAGGTATTTTGCGAAGTAGCCGGCGAAGTCCCGGACCTCCTGCATGTTGTCGGCCTTGGGATTGTATCCCCCGGAGCTCGTGGACCCGTCGCGGAGATGCCACCAAAGGTGATTGGCCCGATCCTTCGCGGACGAGCTGACGCAGATCAACTCGTTCCATTGTTCGGCAATCCACCGTTGCACGGGCCTCCGGTTTTCTTCCGTCACTCCGTAAAGCACCAGGTGGAAATGCACCTCGCCCCGCTTTTGAAGCTCCTGCTTCCACATCATGCCGAACAGCCTGATCACGAGGATTCGCGACGCTGTCATGCGGTTGCAGAGCATGATGAAACGACGCTTGGCAAATTCTCCGGGAATACCGTCAGTGCATCCCGGAATCGTCAGCGCCATCGTAAAGGCCAGAGCATCGAAAGTGATCGTGTGCAGTATCAGCTTGAGATTCCGGCGCGACGACTCGGAAAGAGTCTCGATTTTCCCACGAGGAACGCAGGCGGATGGGGGAGAATGTTTCAGAAACGGATTGCTCGACTGGATGCCGGGAAAGTCGCAACGCGATCCTTTCGCCCACAGTCTGACCGAGGTTTGGGAAGGTTTAGGTTTTTCCGCAGCAGGCTCATTTTTTGAGGTGCTGGAGATATGGCCCATAGACAAGGGGGCCGCGTCCGGGGCGCCCCGCGCTTCGCGCGTGGGCATCCCTCGGACGCGATTGCCATAGCCAAACAGGGGCAAATGATCGACAGACTCGCGCAAAAATTTGTCGCCCGGCCTTTCGGTCAGACGCAATTCGGCACGGCTACACCCTTGGAGGGAGAATTCGGACATAGTTCGGCCCTCCTCAGGATGCGTCCACAATCGCGAGAATCGCCAGCTTGAGCGATCCGTTCAGCGTCGGCCATTTTTCCGCAACGCGGAGCAACAACCGGAGATCGGGTGACGATAGCGGTGACAACGCACCCACCAAGTCGTTGATGCTTATTGCGGAGTCAGTCGGTTCGAATCCGACCAGCGGCTCCAGGCGTGACTTTTCGAAGTTGTCCTGCAGTCCCATCTGGAAACTTTGCATAGCTAAATTCCGCGCCCGGCACGTCGGGATTCAAACCTAGCAGGATGGAAAAATTTTCAAAGATTTCGCAAGGTTTTCAATATTATAAAAAGATCTTTACCATAAAGGATCGCCATGCTAGGGATGTTTCCAGTGCTGTCCCCGCATGAAAACATATCCATACTTGAAAGTGATCGCGGTCGCTTGCGTTGGTGCTTTGGCATCTTGCGCGACCATCCCAGAAACCACCAGGATGCCGGTGTCGGCATCCCTTCGTCCTGACTCCTCCCTCGCCGGGCGGCTGCTCACGGAAGTCAATTCCTACCGCCGCAGCCTCGGCAGGTCGGACCTGCAACGCCACGCCGGCCTTGATCGTCTCGCGCAGGAACATAGCGAGTATCTCCGCCAACACAGGGGCCAGTTCCAGATTTATGGAAAAAACGTCAGCCATTTCGGTTTCGAAGGGCGGGCCATGGCGGCCCGCGAACGTTACCAGATGATCAGTGTCAGCGAAAACGTGGCTGCCGCCAGCAACCCTGGCAGCAATCCCGCTCCCGCCCTGGTCAAGCTCTGGGTCAACTCGAAGGACCATGAATACAACATGCGAAGCCAGTGGACCCACACCGGAATCGGCGTGGTGAAGGATAGCGACGGGATGGTTTTCGCCACCCAGCTGTTCTCCACCGTCAGCTACTCGCAGCTTGCCACCCGGGACCGGTTCAGCCGCTTCTGATCGAGCCGTCCATGCCTGATCTGCTCCTCGAATCCGCCCTTCGTGCCTGTGGGCGCTTGCGCATCGCCGGCATTGACGAGGCGGGCCGGGGGCCACTGGCAGGCCCGGTCGCAGCCGCAGCCGTGATTTTACCGGCTGATTTCTTCTGCCCGGGATTGGATGATTCTAAAAAAATCAGCCCCGGGAAACGCGAGGACCTCTATCACCGGATCACCACCGATTCCTCGGTTTTCTGGAAAGTCGCAACGGCGGATCGGGAGGAAATCGACCGGCTCAACATTCTGAAGGCCACTCATTTGGCCATGCGCCGGGCGGTGGAGGCATTGGATCCCCTGCCTGACCATTGCCTGATCGATGGGCTCCCGGTGGGAGATTTCCCTTTCCCTTATGACGGAATCATCAAGGGAGACGGGCGCTCGCTCTCCATCGCCGCGGCGAGTATCATTGCGAAAGTGACCCGGGACCGGATCATGGCGGAGATCGACCGGGAATTCCCCCAATTCGGCTTTGCGAAGCACCAGGGATATGGCACCAAGGCACATCTTGAAGCCCTTCGGACTCACGGCCCTTGTTGCCAGCATCGTCGGTCGTTTCAACCGGTCGCTCAACTCGCCCTGCCGATTGACCGCACCGGACGGCGAGGCGCGTGACCGGATCTGGATCGGCGACTATGGCGAGCGAATCGCCTGCGCCTGGCTACGGTCCCAAGGCTGCAAAATCCTCGCCAGAAACTACCGCGGGCCGAGGCGCGGCGAGGTCGATATCATCGCCCGCGACCGCAAGTTGCTGCTTTTCGTCGAAGTCAAAACCCGCCGAGAGGGAAGCCGGATCCGGGGACTCGATGCGGTGGGCAAGGAAAAACAGGGATTGATCGAGCGAGGGGCGAACTCCTGGCTCAAACGCTTGCGCACCCGTGACCTGCCGTGGCGGTTCGACGTGATTGAGGTCAGCGTGGCGGAAGGGCAAAAACCCCGGATCAACTACGTAAAGGACGCATTCTAACCGTCATTCCTCCTTGCGGGCTCGGGTCGCACCAGCCATCTTTCAGCACCGCCACATGGACAACCCTTCGGATTCAACCGCCTGGCTCGCAAAACGGGATGGCACGCTGGTCATCGGCCATGGTCCGTTCCAAGAGTCGGCGGAGCCGTCACCGGATGGAGTGTCGTTCTATGTCCAGGATTTCGGACTTGGAGAAACAATGCCGTGGAAAACCCCGAGCCGCCTCGAACGGACCACCGTTAAAAAAATTGCGGGCGAACGGAAAGCTCCCCCACCCTTGACCTGCCAGTGGGCACCGCTGGATGCAGCACCATTTTCCGTGGTTTTCCAAGAGATCATGTCGGCGATCCACAGCGGAGTTTTTGAAAAAACGGTGCCGGTCGTTACGGAAACGGGAAAAAGCACTGGATCGCCGGGCAAAACGATTCAGTCAGCGATGATTCGCCAAGCGGCACCGCTCTACTCCTATGGTTGGGTCCAAGGAGAAACCGGTTTTGCGGGTGCCAGTCCGGAACTCTTGTTTTCCCTTCAGGGTGACCAACTCGAGACCATGGCTCTCGCAGGCACCGCCCGAAGTGAGGACCAGGAGGTGTTCGCCGTGGATGAGAAGGAGATCCGCGAGCACGAATACGTCGCTCAAACGCTGGTTTCCAAGCTTCTGGATCTCGGCACCGTCAAACGCTGTTCACGCGAGATTCTCGATTTAGGAACCATCGTTCATTTTCTCACCCTCATCAGCCTGGAGCTTCATGGTTCGCAGAAGCCCGAATCGCTAATCCGGAGACTGCACCCGACCCCCGCCCTGGGACCACTTCCGAGGACGGTCGAAACGCTGGCATTGCTGCTGGACTGGCGCAATCGGCTGGGCAGTCCAAGGGAGTTCGGAGCGCCATTTGGCCTCTGGGATCGCGGTGATTTCCACGCAGTGGTCGCCATTCGTGGCGTTTGGTGGACAAAAGGCGAACTGATGCTTCCCGCAGGCTGTGGCATCATTGAAGCGAGTCGCCTCGTCAATGAGTGGCGCGAGCTCCGGCTTAAACGCGAGGCGGTGAAAACGTTTCTTTTGCCGTGATCCGCCGCCGCGGCGGGAAAGATTTCGTGCCAACGCGCCAACCCAATTTGCATTGGATTTCCAACAGATCAGGAGACATGTAAAATTTCGTTCAATTTTTATTTAAATAATATTGAATATTTGAAAATTATCCCCATGATCACGACCGTATTGCCTCTCAGAAATCATGTCGACTTTCCGCCAAACCCGACCGATCCGCAGCGCGACGCTGTCGGCCTTGGCGTGTTGGCTACCCATGGTGACGAGTGCGGTCGAGGAAGCTACCATCGGCAATCCAATCGGCAGAATCGCCCGGATATTCGACTCTCAACTCGTTAAGACAGAGGACCGTGTATCTTGGCTGGACGACCGTGTGGCCACTTTCGCCAAGCGCCGAGAGCATGCAATGAAGGTGGATCTGGGCTACCGTGGCTTTCGAACGAAAGCCGGTGCCGCGGACCCTTCGATTACCCTGGATCTGGGTGGTGAATACCCGATCGACACGGTTTTCCTGGTTCCTGCCCAGCGGGAATTTTTAGAAGATTCCGGGATTTTCCCGATCCGGTATACCATCGACCTTTCCAACGACCCCACTTTCAAGCAGCGAACCATCCTTTTCGCTTCGGGATCAAGTTCCTCGTTCTCGTCCGATGGTAATCCGGTTCCATTCAAGGCGCATGACTCCGCCCGCTACGTGCGGTTGACCGTCCATCAGGGCCACCAAAAGGGCATGCTGGACCTTTTCGGGCTTTCGGAAATCGCCGTAATCTCCGGCAGCAATCCAGTTTCCTTCAACGCCAGCGTTTCCTGCGCCGGCGGATCGATGGCGGTTCCTGGCATCTGGTATCCCAAGGCCCTCACGGACGGGCGCACCCCGCTCGGAGTCTGGCAGAACGGCAACGAACCGCTTTCCGAAACCGGAGACAAGGTCGCCGTTCCAAGTGTCGGAGATCCCGTTTCATGGACCATCGACCTTGACCAAGAAACCACTGTGGACCGGGTCATCCTGTTTCCCTATCTACTGAACAAATCCTTCGAGTCCCTGATCCTCTCAGACGCCATCCGGATCTATCTGCAAGAACCCGGTTCCAGCGAGGAAAAGCTCGTTCACGAGTGGCGGAACCCGGTTGCGGGTGCCAGTTGCATGACTCCCCTGGTTATTCCTCTCAACGGAAACGAAGCAACCCGCGTGCGGGTGACAGGATTCCAACCCCACATCATCGGCGATCAGAAAATCCACGCGCTCTCCGAAATCGAGGTCTGGTCAGGTGGCAAAAATGTGGCAACCGGCCTCCCGGTCACCCGCACCTCGCTGGACCAAACTGCGATAACACCTTCCCTCACCGACGGCAACACCTCGGAAAAGCGGATTTCCTCGTTCAGCATCTGGCTGGATCAACTCGCCGAGCGCGGACGGATCGAGCGCGAGCTTTCCATGCTGCGGCCGGTGCAACACCAACAGGCGTCGGAGAGTGAACTCAACGCGACCTGGGGCTCCGCGATGATTTTAGGCCTCACCTTTCTCATCCCGGTGTTCATCGTCGAGCGGCGGCGCCTGATGTCGCGCGACCAACTCGATCAAATCCGCAAACGCATCGCGTCCGACCTCCACGATGATATCGGCAGCAACCTCGGGAGCATTTCTCTCATCGCCCGCACCGCCCGCAAGGATCTGGTGCGCCTGCACGGACCGGAAGAAGTGGCACAGGACCTTGGAGAAGTGGAGTCCATCGCCCGGGAAAGCTCGCTGGCCATGCGTGACATCGTCTGGCTGTTGGAACGCCGTCAGGATTCCATCGGCGATCTCGTCCAGCGGATGCGCGAAACTGCGGGCCGCCTGCTCCGGGAGATCAACTACACCGTGGAGTGCGAGTCCCACAAGACCGCGGCGAAGCTGTCACTCGACGCCAAACGCCACCTATTCCTGTTCTACAAGGAAGCCATTCATAACGTGCTGAAGCACTCGCAGGCTAACAGCGTGAGCATCCGCCTGTGGGACGAGGACGACAAGCTGGCGCTTGAAATCCTCGACAACGGCGTGGGTCTGCCCGTGAGCGCGACTCCGGAACTGGCGACCGTTCACAAACTCGAGGACCGCGCCCGCGTCCTCGACGGCTTGCTTCAAGTGATCTCATCGAAGGAAACCGGCACCCGGATCCGGTTGTTTGTCAAACGCTCCCACCTAACCGCCCACCCCACCCTTGCATGATCGCTGTCCCTGCCACCCATTGCATCTGGCTTCTGGAAGATCACGAAGTCTTCGCCAAACAGATCCGCCGCCTGATCGGAAACGAAGAGGATCTCACCTGCCCGCACCATTTCTCCAATGCGGCGGAACTCTTCGACAAACTGAAATTCACCAACGAACGGCCGGACCTCCTGTTGCTCGATCTCGGGCTCCCGCGCCGCGACGGTCTCGAGGTGCTGGCCGACATCCGCATCCTTCTGCCAGAAGTCAAGGTGCTCATCCTTTCCGCTTCCGACGACCGTGAAAAGGTCTACCGTGCGATCTGCAACGGCGCTTCCGGCTACCTGCTCAAGACCTCAGACCCCGACGAGATCCTGTCCGGAATCCGCGACGTGATCCACGGCACCTCCGCCCTCAGCGCACCGATCGCCAACATGATCCTCCAGGGATTCGCGCGCTACGGTCCGGTGCAGCACATCGATCCGCTGACGAGCCGCGAGGAGGAAGTCCTGCGCTTCCTCGTCAAGGGACTGATCAAGAAGGAAATCGCCGACGAGCTGTCAATTTCCCAGCACACCGTGGACATGCACCTGCGTGCGGTCTACCGGAAGCTTCAGGTCCGCTCGCAGACCGAAGCGGTTTCCAAGGCCTTGCGCCAAGGCCTCGTCTGACCCCTTTCTTTGGAGTTCGCACCCGAAAGAAGAAAACCCCCGGTCCGTCTAACGAACCGGGGGTTTATCTTGAAAACGTTCCGCGAGGGAAAATCAGGCTTCTTCCTTGTCCTCGGCACCCGCGTCCACCGAGATGACGAGCGTGGTGGTGACTTCCGGGTGAAGGCGGATTTGCACTTCGGTCTTGCCGGATTTTTTAACGGGCTTTTCGAGCTCGATGGCGTGGCGGTCGATCACGATTCCAGCCGCTTCGAGTTCCTTGTGGATGTCGATGCTGGTGACCGATCCGAATGCCTTGCCACCTTGGCCGGTCGAGAGCACGAACTTCGGCTTGAGCTTGGAAATTTTCGCGGCGAGTTCCTGGAATCCGACCAGTTCCTCGGCCTCACGGGCGGCACGGCTGCCCTTCAGCGCCTCGACGTGGCGGAGGTTGGATTTGCTGGCCTCGAACGCCTTGCCTTGGGGAATGAGAAAGTTACGGGCGTAGCCGGCGCGCACTTTGACGACATCAGCTTCGGCACCAAGGCCTTCGATTTTTTCTTTGAGAATAACTTGTGCGTTGGCCATGGGAATCAGTGGTAAAAGTTCGTTTGGGGGCGGCGATTTAGGCTCCGCCCCAAAACGAGTCAAGAAGAATGAAGACTTATTCAACGGCATTCATGAAAATTCTCCCACACCGTAATAATTTCCCAGCGCCCGGAAAACCAGCCATCCAAGATTGCAACCTGGGATTTTGGAGCCATCGTTTCCTGCGTGCATCGACTCTCTCAATGGTGGGACCGGATCGAAATGTTGACCCCTCCTCTTCCGTGGGACCGCCCGCAGTGGCATCCCGGTGAGGGGCCGCCGGTGGTTCTCCTCCACGGACTGTGGCGCGGTTGGCGCGCCATGCGCCCCATGGCGCGGGCACTGGAGCGGGAAGGCTTCTCCACCTTGAGTATCCCTTATTGTTCCGGAAGCATGCCGCTGGATGAAATCGTGAAGCAAGTCCGGCCGCAGATCGAAAAAATTGCCGGCGACCAACCGGTGCATTTCGTCACTCACTCGCTCGGCGGCATTCTCGCAAGAATACTTCTGACCGAGGGCGTGTCGTGGCATCCGGGGCGGATCGTCATGCTGGCCCCGCCCAGTACGGGCAGCGAAATCGTGGACTGGTCGCGGGACCACCCGCTGCTGAACCGGGTGCTCGGTCCCTCGGGTCGGTGCCTCGGCAGCGACGGGATTCCCTGCAAACTCCCCGCACTCCCACCCCAGATCGAAGCGGCGGTCATCATGGGCGACCGCTGTTCGATCCCGGTGTTCCGCAAGCTGCTCGATTCCGAAAATGATGGAATCGTCTCCGCCGCCAAGGGCCGGATCGACGGACTCAAAGGCTTTTCCGTGGTCCATGCCGACCATACTTTTATCCAGATGCATCCCGAATCGATCCGTCTGAGCCTGAATTTCCTCAAAACCGGCGAGTGGCCAAGCTAGTTCTGGATCTGATCCACGGACTTTTTCTGGAACTGCTCGTCCCTCAGTTTCCTGAGATACTCGAGATAGCGCTCCTGAGCCACGAGGTCCGGCGTTTTGGCGACGGGGACTTCCTGGCCATATTTTTTCCACGGCCCGTATGGGACCTGTCCGGCTTCGACAAACCGCCAGTGGACTTTCTGGCCGGATCGCAGACCAAGGTAGTCCCGGATGGATGGAGAAAGGTCGATGCCCGCAGCGCCGTTTTGCGTGGTTTTCGGCGGCTTGTTGCCGAAGACAAATTCCCAGTCATCCGTCTCCCAAGGCCCGCAGTCTTCCCACTGGGCATAACAACTGCGGTTGCCGTTGTAAATCTGGACCCAGCGCCCCTTGCACACGGTTTTCCCGGGCTCCGGCCGCATCCGTGAAAACCATGGAATCACCCGTGGAGCTTCCGGTTTGTGCCTTCCCCAGCCCTGCACGTCATTGTAAGGTAGCGCGATGTAAAATGGATTGAGTTTGGGGATGAAATTCTTCGGTCGGAACTCGCCCGTCGTATGGTTTGCGATGCGGTTTGCAGGTTCCGGGTCGTCGAACCCGCCAAAGTTCTCCTTCCAGTTTTGATCCCACGAGGACTTGTGGTTCGGCGTGGGATTTCGATCCGTCGGAGTTTCTCCGATCCAGAAAATCGTGCTGGTCACGTGGGTCTTCCAAGGATAAAGGATTCGCCCCGTCGGAGCGGACGGAGCCCGCACGGGAGCCACCGGGGTGTTGCCGGTGGGCACCACCACCTTCGGAGCTGAGACTTTTTTCGAAGTCCCTTGTGCGCACAGACCACTGACACTCCCGACGAACAGGGTCGCCAGAGCAAGACTCAGACAGAGGGTTTTCGAAGGAAATCCAAGCATGGTGCGACTGCCGATCAAATGAACGAACATTCAATTCGCGCCCAAGATCGATAAAATCCGCGGCGACGCAAGCCAAAGGTCAAGGGCGGCCCCCACGCCGCAGCCCGCTATTTTTCCCCTGCGGCATCATCACCGTAGAAACTCTTGATGTATCCGTACTCAACCAGCGTGTCCTGCCAGGGAGCGAGAATATTGGGATCCTGGAAGATCCGGTTGGCAATCGCGAGCCACTCTTCCGCCTTGATCAAGTCGTTGTTGTCGTAGGCAATCGCCGCCTGCGCGTAGTAATAATACGGCGAATCATCGAGGAAATCGTATTTCTCGGCCAGCGCCTTGGCATCCGCATCCATACCGAGCTTCTTCTTGCTCAGCAGCATTTTGAATTCGACCAAGCGTCGCAGGGAGAGGGTGCTCGGATGATCCGGCAGCGCCTTGTAAACCTTTTCGAAAGTCTCCAAAGCCTTCTTCCACTCCTTCGTCACAAAATAGATCTCCCCGACATTGAACTCGATGCTCGGATTGTCCTTGGTGTAGCTGAGTGCTTTTTGGAAGTCCGCGAGCGCCTTGTCGAACGAACGCATTTCCACGAAACAGCTGCCTCGCAGGTTGTAGATTTCCGGGCTGTCCGTGAAAATCTTCTCCGCCTTTTCAATTTCCTCCATGGTCTCGAAAATCCGCTTCTGCTGGAAAAGCCGGTTGGCCTCGCCCAGGATCTTGATGAATTCATTCCGGCGCTCTTCGGGAAGGTTTAGGAAGGCCTCTTGGTTCGGCATCAGCGTTCTAGAATCGGCAGCGGGTGCTTCCTTGGTGGGAATCACCGCGGTTTGCGCCTGGAGCGGAGTGATCAAAACGAGCAGGGAGAGAAAGGAAGTGGCTTTCATGGGTGTCTGATAAGTGGGAAATTAGACAAGGGATTTGAAAACGGCAAGCTGTCGTTCCGGGTCTTTCTTGTCACCGCTTGACGATCCGCGTCAAGAATCGCGATTTTTTCTTTTGCGGGTGATCCACCCTCCGACAGCCCCGGTGCCTCCCGCCGGAAAGCGCCTTACACCCGACTCCCATGCTCAAAAGCCAAGGGATTGTGGCAAAACAATCATCTATCGGTTAAATAACTTGTCCCGGTCACGCAACTTCGCTAGAGACTCGGTATCGTTGAAAAGTGCGGATTCTCCTCTCTCCGCCGTTGCCCGCCTCTCAACCTCGTTTTCCTCCCCCCTATCCCGTTTCCCGTCTCTCAAATTCGTTTTCCGCGTCTTAACTCCGTTTTCGCCCTCTCCGTCTCCCTTTCCGCCTCCTCAACTCCGTTTTTACCCGCTCAAAGCCATTTCCCGCCCCTCGCAAGTCATTTCCCCTCCCTCAAAACCATTCCCACCCCTTCCCTCATCGTTTCCGCCACCTCAAACCCGTTTTCCCAATCTCAGCCAGCAAACCACACCACCACCCGCCATGACCAACGGACAAATCAACAAAGCCAACGCCTACCAAGCCACCAACCTCGTCCTCACCGACCCTGTCTTCCAAGCCATCTGGAGCGGCCTCCCCGC
>JANPKJ010000043.1:0-21810 GCA_031425955.1 Akkermansiaceae bacterium
AAAGCAAACGGCAGTTTCAAGGAATACTATGTGGATAACTGCCGTTTTGAAAAGATTGCGGATTGAGAACGGCTGCCAAACTTATAAAAAACAGTATGAGCAAATGCGTGGAAACAAAAGGATGAGAAATCGAAAATTTAAAATATTGGCACTGTGGTGCCTGCTTTCGGCGCCTTTATTCGCTGCTGAGAAGAATATACTTTTTATTGGGAACAGCTTCACCATGCGGCATGACCTTCCCACTCTTGTCAAGACCCTGCTTGAGGAAGGTAATCCTGAAAGCCCAGTAAAGACAGAGATCGTCGGCTATGGGGGACGCAACCTCTTCTGGCATTGGGAACTTCTCAGGAGCTACAACCGTTTGAAGACTAAAAATTTAACGAAAGAACAATGGGAGTCTGAAATCACCGCGATCAATCAACTCAAAACAGCAAATGAATTTCCACCATCCTTTCTCGAATACTCAAAAGCACTTAGCCAGGATGCTTTCTATACAAAAATTAATCCTAGGTTCAAAATGCCAACATCGGCGGCAAAGGGGCCGGACGCTTCGAAGTATTTGGTCAACGCAGCAGGGCTTCATAATAAATGGATTAAAGAGAATGACAAAAAGGGCAAGTTGGATTTCGTAGTGCTTCAGAGTTGGATGGATGTGACTGACTCTCTTGAGACCGGGTATATGAAATACGCAAAGATGTTCGCAGCCGTTGCGAACGAAAGCGGAGCGAAGCCGGTCCTCTATTTGACCGCGCCGAACAGCCAAAATGAGACACCGGTCAGCGCTGCTGTAAATAAAGACGAGATTCTGGGAACCTGCCGCATTGCCGCAAAGGGAGAAAAGGAAATGAATGCGGTGGTGGTGCCGGTGCCGCTTGCGCTCATGCTTGCCCAGGAAAGCAAGGACCCGATTGCCCGCACGCTGACCTTTCGCTACAAAAAGGACTTTCATCCTAACAATACGATGGCCTATCTCACCGCCTGCACTTTTTATGCGGCGCTCACCGGGAAATCGCCGGAGGGTCTGAAGTTCAACACCGTCTCAGAGAAGAAAAAGCAGAATATTCATGGCGAAGCCATTGCTGCCGGCAACAAGGACGAGGAGGTTTCGACGAGGCTCGATCCGGACGGAGGACCGCTTGAAACAGTTTTCACGGATGAGGCGCGTTTATTTCTGCAGAAGACAGCTTGGGAAGCCGTTCAGAAGTACAAAAGCGGGCAGTTTTGAATATCCTCATTCGCCACCATCCCTCAAATTGATGCGCAGGCTCCTCCAAACGGTCTCGTCATTGTTCATGCTGACCACCGCTCTTTCAACTGCCTTCACCCGGAAAGCAAATTCCTAGCAATCCTATTTTATGACTCAAATCACAAAGTTCATCACCCTCGGCACAGTCATCATCACTCTTGTGTGTTCAATAGCCCACGCGGAGCCAAAAGCCATCGCGCCCAAGCCCCCTCTCGGTTGGAACAGCTTCGACAGCTACGGCGTTTACCTCCACGAAAAGGCCGCCATGGAAAACTTGGAGGCAATGGCCAAAATTCTGGAGCCTTATGGTTACGAATACTTTGTGATCGATAACGGCTGGTTCGGAGAATACAAGCTCAAGCCCGGCACGCTTTATCCGCTCGAAAAACATGCCAGCGATGTGAGGCTTGATGAATATGGCCATGTAATCGCTTCCAAAACCTACTTCGCGGGCGGCCTCAAGCCGATCATTGACCGCTGTCACGCGCTCGGCCTGAAATTCGGAATCCACATGATGAGGGGGATTCCACGCAAGGCCTATGAAATGAACCTACCCATCAAGGGCACCTCGTTTACAGCCCGTGACGTTGCCGATACCAACCCAAAAAACAACTGCACTTGGTGCACTTACAACTACGGTGTGGACATGTCCAAACCGGGTGCCCAAGAGTGGTATGATGGATTGATCCAACATCTCACGGACATGGGAGTGGACATGATTAAATACGACGACATCGTGCCCTACCCTGCCGAGGTGGAGGCGGTGGCAGAGGCGATCAGGAAGACCGGGAAGCCGATTCTTTTAAGTCTATCGCCCGGCAACGACGCCCCCGTGGAAGCAATCAAGAGCTTCCAAAGAGCTCAGATGCTGCGCGTCACCCGGGACGTGTGGGATCACGCTCACTACATCGACGATTGTTTCGATGCGTGGGCCAAGTGGACGGGCAAGGAGTCCGAAAACTTCTGGATCGACATGGACATGATTCCCTTCGGCCAGTTGCTGATGATGTCTCCCAAAAAGGAAATGCAGGTCGATGGCGGTGAAACTTCCGTGCGTCTCGCAGGCCATGGATACCGCAGGTGGCAGCAGTTTTCTCAGGATCAAATGTTCACCTTCATCACCCTTCGGGCTCTATCAGTGTCGCCGTTGATGGTCGGTGGCGATCTGCCAAGCATGGACGGCTTCTCACTGCGCCTTCTCACCGATCCCGACATGCTGGCCTGCAATCAGAATGGAGTGATGGGGAAACCCGTCTCACGGAACGACGGCATCGAGGTTTGGAAAACCCCGGAAAAAGGTGAAAGCAACAAAGGATGGGTGGGTGTTTTTAACCGCACGGATCGCATGAAAACCTTCAGCCTCACACCTGCAAGCATCGGATTGCCAGTAGACGCCACGGTTTACAGTATCTGGAAAGGTCGCAAAGAATACAGCGTCACCGCTGCTTCCCCCATTGATATCGACGTTAGCCCCGATGGCGTGATTTTTTTCTGCTACGAATAAGGTTCAAAGAACACTCATAATGAAACGACTTCTCATCCTCGCGCTTTGTTGCATTTCAAACTTCAGCCACGCCGCATCCAAGCCAAACGTGGTCTACATCATCGCCGATGACCTCGGCTACGGTGACTTGAGCGTTTACGGCCAGACTCATTTCCAAACCCCTAACATCGATGTCCTCGCGAAAAGGGGAATGCTCTTCAAACAGTACTACACCGGGGCACCCGTTTGCGCACCAGCCCGCGGCGCCCTGATGACCGGCCTCCACACCGGACACGGCGCCGTGCGGGGAAATTATGAAGTATATCCGGAAGGCCAGCATCCGATGCCTGCCGACACCTTCACCATGGCGCAAATGTTCAAGAACGCCGGATATGCAACCGGCGCTTTCGGGAAATGGGGATTGGGAGCACCGGGCTCAGCCAGCGAGCCCCTCAAAATGGGATTCGATCGCTTCTACGGCTTCAATTGCCAGCGCATGGCCCACCATTACTACCCGTATTTTCTCTGGAATGACAACCAGCGCGAGATGCTCTGGGGGAACTTCGGCATGGAAACCCAAGAGTATGCCCCGGATTTGATACAGGAACACGCCCTCCGCTTTGTAGAGACTAACAAAGACCGGCCGTTTTTTCTCTACTACGCGCTCATTCAGCCCCATGCGGAAATGCTTGCCCCGGAAAAATACATGGCGAAGTACCGTGGCAAGTTCCCGCCCGAAAAACCCTTCAAAGGCGTGGATAGCGGCCCTGAGTTCCGCTCGTATGCGTATGGCTCCCAAGCCGAGCCTCGTGCGGCATTCGCAGCAATGGTGGAGACGCTGGACGAAGACGTCGGCGAACTCATGGCGAAGCTCGAAACATTGGGACTCGCCGACAATACGCTGGTGATCTTCACCTCAGACAACGGCCCCCACCAGGAAGCCGGCCACGATCCTGATTTCTTCAACTCCAACGGCGGCCTCCGCGGCTACAAGCGTGATCTCTACGAAGGCGGCATCCGCGTACCGATGATCGCCACATGGCCGGGCAAAATCGCTGCCGCTTCTACGACCGATCATGTCTCTGGATTCCAGGATATGCTTCCCACCATGGCCCAATTGACGGGACAGCCTACACCCGATGGGATCGATGGAGTTTCGTTTCTGCCCACGCTATTGAAAGAAGGCACACAACGCCCGCACGATTACCTCTACTGGGAGTTTCACGAGAGGGGAGGCCGTGTCGCCATCCGAAAGGGAAACTGGAAGGGCGTCCGCTACGGCGTGGCGACAGATCCCAATTCTCCACTTGAGCTGTATGACATCTCCAAGGATCCAAGTGAGAAGAACAACGTTGCCGCACAAAACGCCGACGTCGTCCGGGAGTTGGATGCCCTGCTCAAAGGAGCGCGCACCGTTTCACCCGTCGCCAAATTCAACTTCCCCAAAGCGCCATGGTCACCCGATCCTGACCAGTAATCGCCCCCTCAGGCGGTCGAATCCAGCAGTTATCCGCCTTTTTTACGCCTCCGGTCCGGCCACCACTCAGCAGACTCTCTGGTTCTGAAATCTTCCAATCAACTGAGCTTCCAACCCCACAAATCATGCATCCATCCACCACCCGCCGCCACTTCCTCAAGTCCGCCACCGCTCTGACCGGCGGCTTGTTCGCCCCGAACCTCCTTTTCGGCAAGGAGGCACCCGCCGCCCTCAATGTCGCCGCGATCGGTTGCGGTGGAAAAGGCTTCAGCGATATTTCGGAAATCGCACCCGGCAACCGGATCGCCTTCCTTTGCGATGTGGACAAGGCCCGGGCCGCAAAGGCGATGGCGAAGTTTCCCGATGCCCGTTTCTTCTCGGACTACCGCGAGATGTTCGCCGAGGTCGCTAACAAAATCGACATTGTCACCGTATCCACTCCCGACCACATGCACTTCCCGATCGCCATGGAAGCGATCCGCCTCGGCAAGCCGGTCATGGTCCAGAAACCATTGTCTAACAATCTGTGGGAGACCCGCGCCCTCGCCAACTACGCCAAGGAAAAAGGCGTGCTGACGGTGATGGGCAACCAAGGTGCGACCATGCAAGGCACCCGCCTGCTTCGCGAATGGATCGAGGCCGGGTTGATCGGTGAGGTGAAGGAAGTCCACTACTGGACGAACCGCCCGATCTGGCCGCAGGGCCCCGGCATCGTGCTGCCGCCCGCGCCCGTTCCGGATACGCTCAACTGGGACGTCTGGCAAGGATCCTGCGCGACCAACCGCCCTTACAGCAAAGCAATCCATCCCTTCGCCTGGCGGGGTTTCTGGGACTACGGTTGCGGCGCGCTCGGCGACATCGGCTGCCACTGCATGAACTCCGCGTTCTGGGCGCTTGATCTCAAGGGCGACTTCGTGGTCGAGGCTAGCAAGGTCTCGGAGTTCGACGACACCTTCGCGCCGAAGCGTGCGAACCTCGTCTATCAATTTCCGGCCAAGGGCAAGCGTGCTGCCGTCAAGATCTTCTGGCAGGATGGAGTCAAGGACCCTAACACCGACAAGGATTTCGTCCGCCCGCCCGGACTTCCCGCCGACGTCAAACTCAATCCCGAGTTCGGCCAGGTCTTCGTCGGGAGCGAAGGCATCATTTTCTTCAACGACGCCTACTGCAGCACCGCGCCGATTCTCTTCCCGGAATCACTCATGGAAAAGGCCCGGACCATTCCGAAAGTCTTCGAACGCGTCAAAGGTGGCCCTACTCAGGAACTCTCACTCGCCGTCCGCGGCGAGGGCCCCAAGCCGGTCTCCAACTTCGAGGACCAAGCCGGCCCGCTCACGGAAATGGTGCTTGCCGGCAACCTCGCCGTCCGCCTAGGCAAAAAAATCGACTGGGACACCGGCAATCTGAATGCCCGCGGCTTGCCGGAAGTGCAATCCATGACCAAACGCCAATACCGCGCCGGCTGGGAGCCGAAGCCCGTTTGAATCCAATTCCAATCCCGCAACCGACCCTGATCGGAACGACTGGAAAAATCTACCCGTCCAGCTGGTAGAATCTGAAATCCCAGCTGAACAAGAATGAAACCAAAACATGCAATAATAACAATGAAAAATTTAACGAAATGGATGGCAGTCGCCATCGGAATGTGGGTGTCCTCCGCCATGGCGGGTGAAGGGTTTGTATCGATCTTTAACGGCAAGGACCTGAGCGGTTGGAAGTCGAACGAAGAGACTCCGGGCTGCTTCACCGTCGAGGATGGGGCGCTGAAAGTGAGCGGCGGCCGTGCGCATTTGTTCTACGTCGGTGCGGACGGTAAGGCGGATTTCAAAGACTTCGAGCTGAAGCTCAAGGTCAAGACGTTGCAGAAGGCCAACGGCGGAGTGTATTTCCACACGCAGTATCAGGACAAGGGCTGGCCGACAAAAGGTTTTGAATGCCAGGTGAATGCCTCGCACATGGACCCACGCAAGACCGGTAGCCTCTATGGAGTCTCGGATGTGTTGGTGCTCGCAGCCGGGCAGGAACCGCCGAAGGGCAGCCTGACGCACAAGGTCCACGACAAGGCACCGAACACCGATGGCGAGTGGTATGACTATCACATCGCGGCGAAGGGGAACACGGTCACGATCAAGGTGAACGGTGAAACCACGGTGGAGTGGACCGAACCGGAAGGCTTCGATCCAGCCAAGGCGCTGCTCAACATGGCAGGCCGCAAGCTGGGAAGCGGAACCTTCGCCCTCCAGGGACACGACCCGGAAAGCACCGCTTTCTACAAGGATATCCAGGTGAAAATCCCGGACTGAAGCCCGTAAAATTCCTGATATACACGTGCCGGACGCGTACCGCCGGGAGGGACCTTTTTCCGACGCGTGCGGCGCGGGAAGCGTGAATGAAAAAAGCCTTTATGACTCCTCATTCCCATCGCTCACGCCGGACCTTTTGGAAAAAGATCCCTGCCTAGGCAATTTTCAGACAGCCTCAAAGGCTTTTTGAAAAATCAAATTTCCAGCAACACCCGAAAAGCGTTTCATTTCTTATTTTAGTCTTACTCCCTCGCTTTGGTAATCCTATCCACCACCAATCCAATGAATCCGCGAAGGATTCAAAAACCCAAATCCACGAAATCCTCCACCTGGTCATGCCATCATTTCAATTCCCCACTTCCATCTTCCGGCTCGTTCTCATGCTTGCCATCGGCACGGCCACCGGATCAACCGCCGAACAACCGAATTTCCTGTTGATCTTCACCGACGACCACGGTTACGGCGATGTCTCGACCTATGGTCCCTCGGACGTGCGCACGCCCCACATCGACCGCATCGCTGCGGAAGGCATGCTCTTCACTACGATGCGTGCGAACTGCACCGTCTGCTCGCCCTCGCGCGCGGCCTTGCTAACAGGTCGCTACGCGGACCGCGTCGGCGTGCCCGGAGTCATCCGCACCAAGAAAGAAGAATCTTGGGGCTATTTCGATCCGAAGGTCCCGACGCTGGCAAACACGCTCGGCACTGCGGGCTATCACACCGCCCTTATCGGGAAATGGCATCTTGGCCTCGAATCGCCCAACACCCCGAACGAGCGCGGTTTCACCCACTTCCACGGCTTCCTCGGCGACATGATGGACAGCTACACGACCCACCAGAGGCACGGCAACAACTACATGCGCCGCAATGCCGAGGTGATCGCACCCGAGGGCCACGCCACCGATCTGTTCTCTGACTGGGCCGCCGACTACCTGCGCGGGCGGGCAAAAACGCCCGATCAGCCGTTTTTCCTCTTTCTCGCCTACAACGCGCCGCATTTCCCGATCGAGCCGCCCGCCGAATGGCTGGAAAAAGTCAAACAACGCTCCCCGGAAATGGATGAAAAACGGGCGCACAATGTCGCCTTCACCGAGCACCTCGATGCCGGCATCGGGCGCGTGCTCGCCGCACTCGACGACTCCGGACTCGCCCGCAACACCGTGGTCGTTTTCACCGCCGACAACGGCGGCTCGCTGCTCCATGCGCAGAACAACGATCCGTGGCGCGGTGGCAAGCAGGAGCATTACGATGGCGGCTTGCGCGTCCCGTTCATGGTCCGCTGGCCCGCCACCATCGCACCCGGCTCCCGCTCGGATCACGCCGGACTGGTATTCGACCTGTTCCCGACCTTCACCGAACTCGCCGGTGCGAAACCTGCCGCTGATATTGATGCCGTTAGTCTCACACAGATTCTCAAAGGTGGAACGATCACCGTCCGCCGCGACCTCTATTTCGTCCGCCGCGAGGGTGGCCTCACCTACGGCGGTAACTGCTACGAAGCCCTCATCCGCGGCGACTGGAAAATCCTGCGCAACGATCCGTTCAGCCCCTACGAACTCTACAACCTCAAGGAAGACCCGCAGGAGAAAAACGATCTCGCTGCCACAAACCGCAAAAAATTCGAGGAACTCTCCACGGAAATCCGCCACCACATCCAACGCGGTGGCATCACCCCATGGCAAGCACCGGGAAATTGATCGTTCATCAGAAAATCGCCATGAAAACCCTGCTAAAACTCCTCCTGCTCACCCCGGCCGCCTTGCTCGCTGCCACTCCCGTTCCCACGGAAATCGTTCCCGCAAAAATCTCCGGCGCTAAGCCCCGCAACGTCGTTTTCATCCTCTCGGACGATCATCGCTACGACGCGATGAGTTTTATGGACCACCAATTCGCCAAGACCCCGGTCATGGACTCGCTGGCCGCGAACGGTGCCCACATCAAGAACGCGCTGGTCACCACCGCTCTGTGTTCACCCAGCCGGGCATCGATTCTAACCGGACTCTACACCTTCCGCCACCGCGTCATCGACAACAACCGGGCGATCCCGAAAGGCACGAGGCCTTATTCTGATCATATTGTCCCTCACTTCATTCCCCAGCGCCCGTACGACTACCTCTACTTGGAGTTTCACGAGAAGGAAGGCCGGGTCGCCATCCGGAAGGGAAACTGGAAGGGCGTCCGCTACGGCGTGGCGACAGATCCCAATTCTCCCTTGAGCTGTATGACATCTCCAAGAATCCAAGTGAGAAGAACAACGTCTCCGCACAGAACTCCGATGTCGTCCGCGAGTTGGATGCCCTGCTCAAAGGAGGGCGCACCGTTTCACCCGTCGCCAAATTCAACTTCCCCAAAGGGCCATGGTCACCCGATCCGGACCAGTGATCGTCCCCCTCACCTGCCGAATCCGGCAGTATCCCTTTTTCCCTCCGGTCTGGCCACCCGCTCTTTCAACGGCCTTCAACTTAAAAGCAAAATTCTCGCAGTATCCAAACCAATGAACCGAACGATTTTAATAGTCATCCTGATGCTCGTCCCGTTGCAGGCGCTTCATGCCGCAGAGCGTCTCAATGTCCTGCTCATCATGGCCGATGACTTGCGCGACTACGGCGGAGCTTTTACGCGTGAAGCCGTCAAGACACCGAACCTCGACCGACTCCGCCAGCATGGCACCACTTTTGAGCGGGCCTACGTGCAATACCCGGTGTGCAACCCCAGCCGCGCCTCAATGATGACCGGACTGCGCGCCGAGCAAACCGGCATTGTCGGCAATGACATTTCCCTCCGCGACAAGAACCCCGACATCGTCACGCTTCCCCAATTGTGCAAAGATTCCGGATGGCAGTCGCATGCTTTCGGAAAACTCTTCCACCTCGGAGGCGATAGCCCCGAGTCCAAACAGGCTTGGATGGATGCGGGTAAATCCTGGCAGAGTGCGCAGACCTTTGAAGCCACGAAGCTGGGCAGGAAAATACTCGAAGGCCGCAATGTCACCGCTGGCTCACTCCCTTGGTGCGCGTGGGGGGCCGCCGATGGTGATGATGACGACCAACCCGACGGGCAGATCGCCGCTGCCACCGTGGCGATGATCGATAAATTGGGCGACACTCCTTGGTTCATCGGTTGTGGTTTCATGAAGCCGCACGATCCTTTCATTGCTCCGAAGAAGTATTTTGATCTCTATCCGTTGGATTCCCTGAAACTCTGGCATGATCCCGCTGACATGACCCCAGTGCGAAAGGAGGCGGTGGGTTTCGCATCTTTGGGCAAAGCATTTGCAAAATTCACCGATAAGGAATGGCGCGAGCTGTTCCGGGCATACTGTGCCGGCACCAGTTTCATGGACGCCCAGCTCGGACGAGTGCTTGATGTGCTCGATAAAAACAAGCTCTGGGATAAAACGATCGTCATCTTTGTTGGCGACCATGGATACCACACCGGCGAGCGTCAGTGGTGGAACAAGGACACGCTTTTCGAACGATCATGCCGCGCTCCACTTATCATCGCCGCGCCCGGAATGGAGAATGGCCAAGTCAGCCGCTCGCTTGTCGAGTTTGTGGACCTTTACCCAACGGTGGCAGACTATTGCGCCCTGAAGATTCCCCATGCCGTGGCCGGAAAGAGCTTACGGCGAGTTTTGGAAAAACCGGATGCCGTCGTGAAAGAGAGTGCCTTTACCCTCATCTCCCGGGGACCCAAGCTTTACGGACAGAGCTTGCGCACCTCCCGTTGGAGGTTCACCCGCTGGAGCGATGGTCAGACGGAACTCTACGATCACGACAACGACCCCGAGGAAATCCATAACGTTGCCGAGAAACACGCTGCTGTTGTCAAGAAACTCACCGACGAACTCATCACAATCGGGAAACTTAAATCATGAGCTTTCACCTAGCAACGCTCTGTGCCAACCTGCTCACTACGCTGGCTACGCTGCATGACGTTGCACTAACGAATAACCAATCCCTGAAGCAAACTCCTAGCAATTCCGACCTAGCCTTGGCTAAATAGCTCATCCCACCCCACCATTAAAAAAATGAATGTAATAAAGATTACCTGCTGGTTCCTTCTTTTTGCCAATCCACTTTTAGCATTTGATTGGCATACAGACGTTAACTTCGTTGAATTCACTTCAGAAAGTCATCCGAGTGATGCCAATATAATCAGAAAGGACACTACGAACAAAGTAGTCAGCTCCATCCAAAATGGATCGTGGATCTACTTCCAGAATTTTGACTTTGGCTCGGGAGTCGCCTATTTGTGGTTGGAAGCGGCGGCAACTCGTGCGGGTGGGCAAGTCGAATTACGCATAGGTAGCTCTACCGGCCCCTTGATTGGCAGTGTGAATATTAATAGGAGCACTGGTAGCCTGAGTGTTTACAAACCATTCAGTGCCAAAACAACAGGTGCGGTCAATGGTGTCCATGATCTCTATTTGAAGTTTGTGGGTGGCGGGGCTGATCTATTCAACATCCGGAAATTTCGGTTTCAACGCCTCGCACCGGACTATAGGCCGGCAGAAAGATTTTCGGACTGGGTAAAACCTGTGGTTGCCCTTGGGCTGAATGATGCAGCTTCCTTTAATACCGAAAGCAATCCACTTGATTCTAATACGATTCGAAAGGAAGGACGCGAAATTAACTATATCAGGAACGGAAGCTGGGTCTGTTATAATAATTTCGATTTCGGCGCAGGAGCTAAATATTTTGAGGTAACGCCTGGCTCATGGGGCGGAGGATCAGGCGGTACGCTTGAGGTTCGCCTTGGCAGTGCGACCGGCACCTTGGTTGGAACTGCCAGCATCTCCGCTCCCTTTAGTAGAAATGAGATCCCTTTATCCCAGACGGTCTCTGGAGTCAAAGACCTCTACTTTAGGTTTGTAGGAGGTGGCGGCTATCTTTACAATATCAAAAACTTTCGGTTTTCGAGTTTGCCGATGTCGGGGGCTGGTTCCAAATCATTTGGACGCAACGTTGATGCGAGACTATTTGACCAAGAGTCCCACCCGGGGATTGCGCCGGTTATCGTTGAAAATGGTTTGGTAAGTTCTTTGTCAAATGGCTCATGGGTATCCTATAGTAGCTTTGATTTTGGAATTAATTCAGACCTGATTAGTATCGATGCTGCGACCGCTGGCAGTGGTGGTGCCGTAGAAGTACGGGTTGGCTCAGAGAGTGGTCCCCTTGTCGCTACCGTGGACGTTACCTTTACAGGAAGTTCGTCAAATTTTCGTACTTATACGGCGGCTCTTACTCAAAGATTAAGTGGCACTCAAAACCTCAATTTTAAATTTATCGATACTTACAATACCAGTGCATACCTGTTCGCCCTCAAAAGTTTTGCCGTGGGTAGCCAAACTCCCAAGCCCACAGTCAATGACGAGGGGACGCTCTTCGTTTACGACGCCGTTCCGGGTTTGGACCCTTCACCCTATTACACTTACTCTGTACAAAAAGTCGATGTACTCAACGCGCCGCTGAAGCAGAATGCTACGAATTGGGAACAGCCATTTGCGTGGTTTTCTGAATGCAAGACCGGAGGAATGCCGTTTTCAAACTCATACTATTCAAACGAAATTGGTGGCTGGTCGCATACTTATTGTAATTTTGAATTGGGTAAAAACACTCCGATTGTCGTCAAGATCACCCGCAAGACCGTCACGGGCGCACCTTCCGGACCCATCTTCATGGCAAACGTCCATCCTGCCCACAAGGTCATCTCCTGCGAGATTATTAATGGAGATGTTTATGTCACGATGAAAGAGCCTGCATTGGTGACCGTTGATATCGATGGTCAAATGGATGCTCGCGACGCCCCGCGTATCGATCCCGCTGAATTGGCGTCCTCCAAGCCCTTTGCCAACAAAGCCAATGGCTCTCACGCCGTTTCCATATTCGCCAATCCTGTCCTTATGGACAAACCGGTGATTGGAGCCCCCGACGTTAGATACATCAACCCTGGTGATCCTTTGCCTGCGTATAATGATCCAACTTGGACGACGCTCTATTTTGGCAAAGGTGTCCACCAGTTTTCACGCAATCCAGATAGTACTCCTGGAATTTGGAAAAACGGAGATGCTTATATTCTCATGAGTAACAAAATTTGCTACATTCCAGGTGACGCGATGATTTACGGGAACTTCGACGGAAATGCGGAGAATTCCACCAAAGAAAGAGTGCGCATGTACGGCTACGGAACGATCAACTGCTCCCAAATGCCTCACTATAATGATTCATATTGGGATGAACCTGCGCAGGCTGGCACAATCTACAATGATCGTGGCATTTCAATGTCTACTGCTGTTTCATGCCGTTTCGAAGGAATTACACTCGTCGACCCGGCCAACCACGGAGTTGCCAACGAGCGTGGGTATGGGAACGTTCGAAGCTGGATGAAACAAATCTCTTGGCGTGCCAACTCCGATATGGGGGGGCTGCAGGGGGTGATCGAAAATTGTTTTCTCCGTCTTCAAGACGACGGACCCTATGTTTCTGGCGATGATTTTCGACACAACACACTTTGGATGGATTGTAATGGGGCTCAAGTCAGAGGCGACTTTATTGCTGAGGGAACGCATGATGCGGGAGATCAGACGGTCGTTGAGGATTGCGATTACATCTACATGCGGTCTAATTGGGGTGGTGCCCTCTTTGGGTTAGGAAATGTATGGCGACAAGGGACCTATCCAGACGGAACTAAAAATACAGCACAACACGTGGTCTTTCGCAATTTACGGGCGACGGATCCTCGTCCAAGTAAAAGACTTTTCGAGATAGGAACGGATACCCCCCCTTATAGCTTGGCCGGCATTCGCTTTGAAAATATCGAGTATCGTCATCCTTATACTTGGGAGTTAAAGAAAACCGATAAAGACGAAATTGTAGGTTCCGCTACAGTGCAGATGCACCACTTGTATTTTGATCGAGTTTTTATTAATGGCCGAAAGATGGATAATGCAATGCTCGCCGACCCGATTGCTTTCACCACGAGTAATATTTCGGACATGATTTTTGTGCCAACACGCGTGGATCCTTCCATGCCCCCCGTGGTCACCGTTTCAGCATCCGCCGCAAGCGCGTCTGAGTCTGCCGCTAACGGCGAATTTACCTTTGCCCGCGACGGCAACGCCAGTGAAGCGCTCACAGTAAACTTTAATGTGAGCGGCACTGCTACCATTGACTCGGATTATCAGAGTATCGGCACTTCGGTAACCTTCGCCGCTGGCCAGACTAGCACCACGAAGACTGTAACCTTATTGGACGACAATTTATTAGAGGATATCGAATCGGTGGTTTTGACCTTGGCCAGCGGCACAGGCTACACGCTCGGTTCGGCCACAAGTGCCGCAGTGTATATTATGGACAACGATACCATCGTGACGGTTTCGGCGACTGCAGCGAACGCGGCCGAGCCAGCGAGCAACGGCACCTTCACCTTCACTCGCACTGGCAACACCAGTTTGGCCTTGACGGTGAACTTCACTGTCGGCGGCACCGCCACCAGCAGCTTGGATTATCAAAGTCTTGGTACTTCGGTGACCATCGAGCCAGGTCAGACCACGGCCATCAGGACCGTGACCGTTATAGACGATAACTTCGTCGAGCCTGTAGAAACTGTGGTCCTCACCTTGGCCAATGGCACGGGTTTCAGCCTTGGTTCGTCTACTCGCGGCACCGTGAACATCTCGGACAATGATGCCAGTGTGGTTACCTTCCAACAGGATAGCACCTTGGACGGTTTGGTAATCCTAGAGCTTGAAAATCCGCTAGGAACTAGAATTAATAGTCCAAGCGGACAGAGCTGGACGCAGGTGACGAGTCCCTCCGCCTTCAGCGGTAGTGGCGCGCTTCAAGCTCTTCCCAATACAGGGACTACAAATAATCTATCAGCCCTAGCCAATAGTCCCCGTTTGGATTTCCGGGTGAATTTCACCAAGACCGGTACGCATTACATCTGGCTGCGCGGCGTGGGGGCAGGCAGCAGTGACAACTCTGTTACCGTCGGGCTAAATGGCGTGGCGACAACGGGTGGGGAAAATGTCGCTACCCCGACGGGTAGCGCCTACGGGTGGACAAACTCAGATAGTACTTCCACAGCCCGTGTCATCAATGTTCCCAGTGTGGGCATGTACATGCTTAACGTGTGGATGCGCGAGGACGGCGTGGTGGTGGACAAGCTTATACTGACGGTGAATTCAGCTTTTACCCGCCCAACCGGAAATGGTCCAGCAGAGAGCCCGATGAGTCTTAGTTTTAATAATTGGTCGAGGGGATACGGCCTAACGGAATACAGCGCCTTGGCCACAGCTAGCCCAGCGGGTGATGGTGTACCTAATCTCATTAAATATGCTCTCGGTCTCAAGCCCATAGAGGTGGCTAGTGCGAATCCCGTGAAATTCGAGCAAATCGTTGAGGACGGCAGGGCTTATCTCAAGTTGAGCGTGATCCGCGATCCAATGGCAAGTAACATTAAGATTGAAGGACTAAGCGCTGTTACAATGGCTGATTTGTCTGCATGGAGCACGGATAACACTGTGGTAGAAACAGACACTCCCTCGGCATTTGCCGTGCGGGATAGCGTGCCGATCGGAACAGGCGGCATGCGTTTTATGCGCCTACGCTTCACTCAGCAGTAACGAGGCAGCGCTTAATGAAGGTGATCCCTCCCTTTTTTTGCGCCTCCGGTCCGGCCACCCACTCTTTCAGCGGCCTTCTCCTCAAAAGCAAAGTTCTAGCAGTCCAGTGCTTGTTGGTTCAGACCTCGCCGATGTGAATCCGATCGCTCTCACCCCATTTTCTCTGATTCCATTTTCGTTTTCTCGCGCCAGCCTAACCAAGTTGTCATCAAACAGCGCAACTAATCACCTAGACCGGAGTTTAGTAGATTAACCCCGACATCTCCTGATGAAACAGTTTTTCCGTCCCGGTTTTTCCAGCCTTAGGTAGGCACTCCAAGTCACCGGTGTGGCCGTCGTTCTGCTAGTCAGTAGAACCTCCGCCGCTCCGGCCGGCCCGGCGGGGATTTACGTCATCGGCGACACCCTCAATGTCCCCGGAGAAGTCGCGAAGTTCGATCTGGATCATGTTTCCGGCTACACGCTGCGGGTGCCGTGGAGCGACATTGAAACGTGGAACGCTGCCGCCCAGGCGCCTCAATACGATTTCTCCCGGATGGTCACTGTGCTTGAGGATCTGCGTTCACGGGGCAAGAAAATGACTCTGGAAATCTTCATCAACAAGGCTCCGGCCTATCTTCTCAATCCGCCCGCCATCACCACCTGGACCAGTCCCCATCCCACGCAGGGCGGCCTGCAGCCTTTGCCATGGGATCCGCGCTCGCTCGCGGCCTATCAGGCGATGATTTCAAATCTCGCAAACCACCCGGTTCCGGGCACCTCTTGGCACATCGCCGAGCATCCCACCTTGGAATCCGTGGATGCCGCCATCGTGGGCTTGCAGGGCCTGCGGGATCTATCAAACACGCTGGTCGCCCATCCGGATTACACGCGGGCGAAATTTATCCAGTCGGTCGTGGACTCCGTCTCGATCAACCGGACCGCCTTTTCCAACAAATACGGCTTCCTCGCGGTGTTCCTGATGGACGACAACGAGGCGGGGATCTCGATGGACCAAGCGGTTTGCGATCGACTACGGACGGAATTTAACGTTCCGGGAAAACTCACGCTCGGCTATTTCCAGGAAACTCTGAGCGATGCCGGCCCGCGAATCGACACGCTCGGTTCCCTGCTGCACGCCGCATCGCCGGATACCTATATTATCTTCCAAGCATTGCGCCCGTGGACCCTGAGGTCAGGTGACGCGGTGCCGCCGGAAGTCGCCAGCGGCACGCCCATCACCGGAATCCGCCATGCTTGGAGGAACTACCGCTCGACCTATGTGGAACTCTACGGCGCCGACGTCCTCAATACGAACAACGCCCTGCCCTTGAAAAAATGGGACCGCTTTTTCCATGCGGTCAAGGACGCGCGAGAGGGGAGGGGCACACCGACCTTGGAATCGCCCAACAGCCCGACCCAGCGGCTCCGCTGGAACAGGGATGAACTTCTCGCCTACCAGGTCAGGAAATCACCGGTATCTCAGCACTTGGACTCCGATTGACACCACCGAGTCCATGGATGGCGACATCGCTTTGCCCGCCACCACCGGCCAGACGAGCGGGTTCTATCAACTGGGAATCCTGCAACCCGCCGACTGAGGACGGCGATTTCCACTGGGAATCCTCCCGACTCACTTGAAAGTTTCCGGGGGGCTTGCAATCAAGGTCCGGTCTCGTGTCTCAAAAGCATCACTCGCAGACAGCCGTCCTTGCCCAACAAAAGTAAGCGTGGTAGATCATTAAATCCCGTGCGATCTTGTCTCCTCATTTCACCACCACCGGCGGCGGGAAGAGCTGCTCGGAAATGAGCCAGTCCTCGTTCTTGTCCGAAAACAACCCCTTTTTCCCCGCCTCCGGTCCGGCCACCGGCTCTTTCAGCGGCCTTCACCCCTAAAGAAAATTCCCAGCCGTCAACCAAATGAAGTCCAATGAGCACATCCATCACTACCTGGCCGGTCTTTGCAGGTGCTCCACCGGCAATCACTCCAAAGAGTGATTACAAAACTTTCCCTAATGACCAACCTCTCCACATTTCGAGGCTGTTCCAACCCAAGTTTTCCATTATTCCTGTCCACCCACTTTTCTCCTGCCTCCGGTCCGGCGACCCGCTCTTTCAACGGCCTTCACCCCAAAAGCAAATTCCTTCATGCGAAAATTCATCAGCATCACTTGTTCCATCATCGCACTTGCGTCACCAGTCAATGGTGCGAGATTCAAAATCGACATGAATTTACTTTCCGGGAATTTTGAATCGGAAAGCGCTGCGGATAATCCTAGCGAAATCCGATCCGAAAACGATCAGATTGCTTGGATCAACAATGAATCTAGGGTAGTTTGCAAGAATTTCGACTCCGGCACAGGCGTCACTTATTTCGGGATTGAAGGATTGTCGCTGTATCAAGGTGGGAAGATTGAATTGCGGGCCGAATCGGAAAGCGGCCCGCTGATTGGCACGGTGAATGTTACGGGCACCGGAGAGTGGTTCAATTTTCAGCAGTTCGGGACAGCGGTGTCCCCGTCCACCAAAGGCGTGCATGATGTTTACCTGAAATTCAGCGGGGGCGGTGGGAGCCTTTCCAATACGCGGACCTTCACGTTTCAATCCATTGCGCCATGGCTCAAGCAGGTGGGCAGTTTGTTGGGTGCGGCGAATTAAAAAAATCAACCCAGACATGCCCATTCAATCCCAAATTCATCTCAGAGCGAGGCGGCTGTGGATTGCCGTCGCCTTTTGTTGCGCGCTGTGGGCAGGACTCACGGTGCCAGCGAAAGCGCAGACACCCGCGCCTCAGGGCATGATCGACTCTCAAACGGTTCAAGCCATGACCGACGCGTTCAATCGTGGGACGACCGCGTTTGAGAATCGCGAGTGGGCGACAGCCATCGCCGAGATGGAGAAACTGATTTCGATTTGTGAGTCCTACCCGGATAAGAAAGCGATGGAATCACAGAAAGAGCGGCTGGCACCGGTCTATTACACGGTGGGGGCGGCGGCATTCAATCTCCCGGATTACCCGAAGGCGATTTCGGCCTTCGACCGCTACGTGACTCAGTTCCCTAAGTCCGAGAAGATACCGTTCGCGCGACTTGCAATCGCAAGGGCCTCGTTCATGAACAAGGATTTCGACAAAGCGGCGCAACTGTTCGCAGAGTTGGAGAAATTTCCATCCGTGCGGGAGCAATCGCTGGCAATTCAGGCCCAGTGCTTCAAGGAAACCGGCAATACCGCGGACATGGTCGCGGTGGTGGAGAGATTGATCGCCGACGGCATCACGACGGCACCCCGGGCCGGAGCCGCGCTGATGTTGGCGCAAGCGCGGGCGAAGGCGGGAGAGTTCGACAAGCTCTTGCCCTTGCTTGACCAGCTCATCGCACGGAAGCAGTTTGTCGAAAACGTGGTGGAGCTCAATGCGCTCATCGTGGAATCAGGGGACGCGCAGGCGGGGAAGGAACAGTTTGAAAAGGCGTCGCGCACTTACATGAAGGCGATGCCTCCAGCCGAGGTGGTCGCGTTTCAAAAACAAAGGATCAGCTCGCTGGAGCGGCGCATCGCGGTGAGCAAGGCGGCTGCGAAAAATCCGAAGGCGGAAGTCACGCTACAAAGCCAGGTTTCCGAGTTGGAGCAGGTGCTGGAGCAGTCACGCGCACTTCTGGCGGAATTCGAGAAGCTGCCGGACTACATGCCAGGACTGATGTTGCGAAATGCCCGCTGCTGGCATGGCCGTGAAAAAATCTGGGAGTCCATCCTGGTCAATGACCGCTTGGTTGAGCGCCATCCGGATGCCACCAAGGAAAAAGAGGCGGCCCTGTTTGGAAATGTCATCTGCTATGCGGACCTGTTGCGGATCAAGGACTGCCAGCAGGCATGCGAGCGGTATTTGAAAGCGTTTCCTGCAGGCGAGAATGCCGGCACCGTGGCCTACGTACAGGCAGCGGTTGCTTTGCAAGGTGGTGACTTGAAAGGCGCTGCGACGCTTTTCGGGACTCTGGTGGATACCCAACCGGACAGCGGTTTCATCGATCAAATGTATCTCATGCTTGGCAGCGCGCACTTCAGTCTTGGGGAACTGGACGACGCACGGCGCACCTACAAGCGCTACATCACCAAATTTCCGCAAGGCCCTGCACTGGAAGAAGCGACATACCGTCAGGCGATCATTCCTGTGTTTCAAGGGAAGTATGAGGAAGGCTGGAAGGAGCTGGAGGCGTTTCTGAAAGAGTATCCCGACAGCCAGTTCACCGAGGACGCTGAGTATCGTCTCATGATCTGCAAATACTCCGCCAATCTGTATGACGATGTTCTGGCGGACGTGGCAAAATGGATGACAAAACACCCTCAGGGTGTGATGGAGCCCGAGGTTACCTCATTGAAGGGCGATTGTCTTGCCGCCATGATGAAAACCAAAGAGGCAGCCGACGCTTACATGGCAGCCGCACAAACCGCAGCCACCGACGAGGTCCTCAACTACGCGCTCAACGAAGCGAGCAAGCTGCTTCAAAAACTCGGTGACATGGAAAATCTCTCCCGGATGTGGGAAACCTTCATCGAGAAGAATCCGGATCATCCGAGTGTCGTCTCCGGTATCTATTGGATAGGAAAGGCCAAAACCCGTGAGGGAAAAGTGGATGAGGCCAAGGAGATCGCCGTGAACCAGCTGAAGCGCAGCCTGAACGTTTCCAGAAACGAATCCGTTGAAATGCTGCTCACCCAGCTCGCGCAGCTCTGCTGGAAACGGCCGCGCACGATGAATCCGCCGGTAGTCGCGGAGGTGCAGCCGGTTTTGGACAAGGATGGCAAGCCTGTCGTCCCCCAGCCCGAGCCTCCCGCTCCGCCACCCTTGCCACCATGGGATGCCATGGCGGAACTTGAAAAACGCATCGAGCCGCTCGCCGCCATGGCCGATGCCAACGGCCGCCCGCGCCTCGACTTCGCAAGGATCGAGCTTTACAAGCTTCTGAAAAATCAAGCCAAGGCGGATGAACTGATGGCCGGGATCGCAGCCATTAAACCCGAGTTCCTCAGTCCGCAATTGCTGGCTCTATCAGGGGAATTTTTACAAAATCAGAAACGCAACGCGGAAGCGGCGGTCTATTACAATTACCTCAAGGACAACTACCTGAAGAGCGCATGGCTGGACTACGCCTACTCCGGACTGGGCGCAATGGCCCTGGCGAAAGGTGATTTCAAGACTGCGGTCGAACTCTATACCTTGGCCGCAGACGAATATGCAGGTGCCAAAGTGAAGGAAAGCACGCTCGGTCTTGCGATGTCGCTGCTTGAAAGTTCCCGCATTGACGAGGCGAAAAAGCTCTTCGAACAAGTGGCGGGAACCCGTGAATGGCGCGGCGAATCCACAGCGCAGGCGGTGTTCTATCTAGGTGTCGTCGAAGAGCGCCAAGGCAGAATACCTGAAGCCATCGCCTATTATCAACGGGTGTTCGTGGCTTATCAGAAATATTTACCATGGGTGGAGAAGGCCTATATCAAGGCTGCGCTCTGTTTTGACAAAATCGGAAAACGTAAGGAAGCGGTAACCCATCTTCAAGAAGTGCAGAACAACGAAAGGCTTGGTTTCGATGTGAAGATGGAAGCGCGTGAAATCTTAAAAAAATGGGGAGTGGCACCGTGATCGAGAGAATACCAAAGAATTGCCCCGAGGGCTGTCGTGCGCTGGTGAGGCAGTGCGTGATGTTAGCCTTGTCCTTCACTATCCTTGATGCCGATACGATCACGCTGAAAAGCGGTCAGGCGGTCAGTGGCCAGGTGTTCCGCCGTGAGGGGGAGGCCCTCGTATTGGTCTCCGGCCCCAATGGCGAACCCGTCACGGCTGCGGCAAGCATCCCACTGGCAGAAATTGTGGGCGTGGAGTGCGATCAGCCTCCCGTTCTGAAAAATGCTCCGGCAATGCTGAATTCCGGGAAGATGGCCAACGTGTTGTCTGAACTCCGGCTGGCCCTTCCCACGGCAGAAACGTATGCCGATCTGCCCGGCAGCTACTGGCCGGATTTATACTCGTTGCAGGCGCACGTACTGCTGGCAATGGGCAGGGACGCCGAGGTCGTCGAGCTCGCCACACCCATGAAAAGAAGCAAGAACGCCGGCCTGGCAGCGGATTCCCAAGCCTTGCGCGCGCTCATCGCCGCCCGCAAGGGCGACCATTCCGCTGCGGCATCTCTAGCGGAACCCGTGCTCAAAGAAGCGGTGAGACCCAGCGCAGTCGCGGCCGCTTCCGTGGCGCTTGGCCTCGGCTATCTGGAGAAAAAGAAGTTTCCCGAGGCGTTGAAGGCGTTTTTAGAACTGCCGGTTTTTCTGCCGGATGAAACCGCGTTGAGCGGCATCGCCCGGCTGGGAGCCGCCCAAGCCTACTTCGGCATGGAAGACTACGATCGCGCCATCGCCACGCTGGAAGAACTCATCAAAACCCAACCCGGCATCCCGGAGATTTCCACGGCGGAATCCTTGCTGCCGGAATGGACCCGCCGCCGCCGCGCCGTCCAGGAAGCCAAAGAACCCTGATAATCTCTACACACAACTTATGAAACGCATCGCACTGACCCTCGCACTCGTTCTCGCAGCAAGCGCCGCCTTGTTCGCCGAAGAAGCCACGCCAGCCGCCAAGCCGGGAGAGGCTCCCGCCATCCACACCAAGACGCTCTGGGAGCAGATCAAGGAAGGCGGCTGGGTCATGTT
>JANPKJ010000044.1:0-3646 GCA_031425955.1 Akkermansiaceae bacterium
GGGATGCTCGGCATCGCGAATCTCGACGACGTAGGGATGCAACGGTCCGTGGGTGCCTGCGGGCGATGGCGATTCATCGCGGATGATGGCTCCATCCCTCCAACGCAGCATGGGCCCGGATTTCTCGTTGCGGCCGCCCCAGCCGCCGACGCCGATCATCTCATTAAATTCCGGCCAGTCGGAAAAGGTATTGTTAGCAGCATGATAGATGACCAGACCGCCGCCATTCTCGATGTGGCGGGTGAAGTCCGCGCGGACCGGATCAGGCCAGCGGTCGCCATTGTAATTCATGACCAGCACATCGTAGTCGGCGAAACGCGGTCGCCATGCTTCCCAAGCGGGTAGGTTGGCTTTCTTGAATGCGTCCTTGGCGATTTTCCATTCGGCAATCGCCGTCTTGTGCGCCTCCTCTTGCGCGGGAGTGGCCTCCTTCGGCTTTTTCGGCATTTCCGGCCCTGCCGCAGGCGAGGTGGTGACGTCCGTGGTAAAACGCCCGGTATCTTCGAGCATGCGTTTGAGTAACGGCGTGGTGGCCACCCAATCGTGGTTATTCTGGCCGTCGATGATGAGGGCCTTGATTGTTTCCGCGTCGCTGAGCGGGGCGGCGGCAACAACCATGATGGCGACACGGGTGAATGTGGAACGCAGACGGTGGATCAGATGGGCCATAATCGGGTTTGAAAGGGTTACAAAAAACCGGGAGACGGGGCTGGGTGCAATCGACACCCGCCTATAGGTTGCATGCATGCCAAGGTCCGTGCCACCCATCAAAATTAACGGGATAAGGACATGCGCAGAGGCCGCCCCACTCTCGCCGCGTCACTTGTTCAAGAAGGGGCGGACTGACTCCACCAGCAATTGGAAACCGGCTTTACTCGAATGCAGCCCGTTCTTGATGAAAGCGCCGGACAGAGGTTCAGAGGGGCTTGATGGTCACGCGTCGTGCCTCCCAGGCACCGTTCTCACTCTGCAGTCCTATCGCACCGCCTGACGGCACGCATCCGGTTAGACGGTTCACTTCCTTGCCGTTGAGGATCACAGTGATCGTATCTCCCTGGCAGATGGCTTCATAGGTATTCCATTCTCCGACGGGTTTTTCGGCTGCTGCATCCATGCTCTTCAGGCCACCCTCCGCCGGCTTCTCCACCGCCTGCGTGCCTAAGCAGAAGACCTCTCCCTGATGGCGATAAGCCCCTTGGCATTCGAAAGCCTTCGGCCAGACCTTGTCCGGGCCGTTCAGATGCAGGAACAGACCGGAGTTGCCTGCCTTTTCCGTTAGCCAGCGCCACTCGATGGTCAGATGATAGTCCGTCCAGGTCTTCTCGGTTCGGAGATAACCGAAGGGCTGGCCGGTGCAGCGTAGCGTGCCGTCCTGCACGGTCCAGACCTTGGATGCCGCAGAACTGTCCTGAAGTGTCGAGACCCAACCCGTCAGATCCTTCCCATTGAACAACTCGCTGGGTCCCGCCGGCTTGATATCCATCGCCATCGCAGAGCCTGCGGCGAGGATGAACGGACTGAGGTAACGTTGGATAAAGGATATCATCTGATTTAAAATTGAATCTGACTTAGTTCATTGGGAAAGCTCATCTGAAGACGTGAGGTCTTCCATCACTCCAATTCGCCAAAGTAATCGAGCAACTCCCTCTGCTGGGTCACATTCAGCTCGCGGAAGCGGGCGTGATTCGTAGTGCCCGGGGCATTCGTCGTGTTGAAGACGGCGGATAGATTGGGCGCCTGACCACGGTGCAGATACGGCGGAGTGCTCCAGACGGCACGCAGCGTCGGGGTGTCTAGCAGAGCAAGCGGATTCTCTGCGCCGATGGACTCATTGCCCAGTCGTCTGCCGCTGGAGGTGTTGATCGTGCCGACATTCCAGCGGGTGAAGGTGGTGGCGTTGCTGTCAGTGATTTCACTGCCGCTGTGGCAGGTGATGCATCCTTTGCTCGTGAAGTGGGCCGCTCCGGCTTGGGCTGCGGCGGTCATGGTGCCATCGCTTTGGCGGAAGGGACTGACGGGGAAAACATTCAGACTCGTGACGTAGGCGGCGAGGGCATCGAGGTCGGTGCTGCGTCCGGCATTGGCCGTGCCGAGGGGTGTGTTTACCGCACCGACTATCAGACCGCTGCCGCCGCTGAGGCCGCGGATCTGTCCTTCGAAGTCCTGCACTTCATCGAAGTTCGCGCTCCAGTGCAGCGCTCCATGTGCCATGCCGGCGTGGCCGCGGAGGTCGATGGTATTCCGCAGACCTTCGCCAAACTGGGTGAGGTCCCACACGCGACCGTCTTGGTCGCCGCCGAGGTGGCAGGAGGCGCAGGAAATGTAGCCTTCCGAGGCGAGGCGTGGGTCGTTGGAATTGTAGAAGAGCTTTTTACCAAGCAAGACGGTGGCAGTTAGAGGCTCGGTGCTAGGAAGAACGACTGAGGCGAGGAGAGGCGCCGTCGAGCTGGTGCCGGACGTGAGGGTGCTAATGTTGAAGACACGCACGCGGCGCTCGAGGAAATTGTGGACGTAAAGTTTTGTGCCGTCCGGACTCACACAGAGTCCGCTGGGGGCAAAGCCGACCATATTTCCCGATGTCGCCGTGGAGATCGCTGGCAAGGTGCTGCGTGTGGCGGCATCGATCACGGCCACGCTTTCATTGCCGATGGTGGCGGCAAAGAAAAGATCGCCACGCGGAGAGAAGCAGCCTGCCACGGTCATGCCCGTGTTATCGAGGTCAATTCGGTCGGTGATGACTTCGTTGTTCGTCGTGAGACTTATCTGGCTGATGAGTGAGCGGACGGTGGAATCATGCGTGAGCGGTTGTCCATCGCGTGCGGTGGAAGTGCCTCGGGAGATGTTGTCCTTCTTGGCGGTGATCCACGCTTTGAATCCATCCGGGCTGATGATCGCGCTGGAGAGGTAGTTGGGCACGCCCCGTGCGGCACTGGGGCTATCGACGGTGGTGGTATCACGGTTGAGCGCAAAGGTGCGGACGGGCGCGATGGGGACGCTGAGTGTGGTTAAACTGAGCGACGACGGCAGATATTCTAGCACTTCACCGCGGGCATCTGCCGAGCGGAAGCGGGTGACTAACAGCCTAGTGGAATCCGAGGAACAAGCGATGCCGCGCGGGACGACACCTTCCTCGGTGCCGCTGAGGGGGACACCGCCCGTCAGATTACGACTCGATGGATCAAATTTCAGCACACCTTGCCGCCCCTCGCACGCGACAAAGGCCGCCGTGCCGTCGGGCGCGAAGCAGACTCCCACGGGCATGGAGCCGCGGCCACAGTCGAGCGTGGCCAGAATGACCGGGCTATTTGCATCCATAATGCTGACGGTCCCCGCGCGTTTATTTGCCGCCCAGACCTCGGCATTGCCGGGGCGCATGGCCAGGGCCACGGGTTCGCTGTTAGCACCGGTGTTTAGCCGATTGTCCACGGTGAAGCTGGTGGCATCGAACCGCACCACGGTGCCTTGGGCCGCCGTGCTGGGGTTTTGGTCGTGATCGTCGCCATCTGGCAGGACGACCCATACTTTGTTTCTTGTCGAATCGTAGGCAATTTCCGAAGAATTGGACGGCGGCAGGACTGTCGGCGGATTGTAAATGATAAGGGTTTTCGTGGTGCTGACCGTTTCAGTGCCGTCACTGACCCACAGG
>JANPKJ010000045.1:0-9361 GCA_031425955.1 Akkermansiaceae bacterium
GCCAGAGTCGAAAGAAATCAACCACACGCATTTTAGTGCGGTCGTCCATGTCCATACTCTTGGCATCAAAATTTGGCTTTGGATTCGTCGTCCAAACCTTGTATCCAGCCTTGGCCAATTCCCTCCCTTTGTCATCCAACCGCCTCGCAAAACAGGCCGAAGCCGCGAAGAAGGGATTGTCGGTCTGACGATTGGCGCGCAACCAGTCCTCCGGGGCAGCCGTGACAGTGTCGAGGATCCACTGGCGGCGTTGCTCAAACGTTGTGGCTTCCTGCGCCTTCGATGCGGATATTATCGTCCCGAGTAACAGGGCGATCACGGCAAGTGATGTCCGGATTAGGGCGGTGTCTCTTTGGTGTGGTTTCATTCGAAGATGACTGCTAGTGCGCCAATGAAGCGAACGATGAGCGCATGCACCACTACCAGCGGCGGCGCGCGTCGATCACGGGGTGAGGGTTGTAATTACGGGAAGGCATCGAAACAGGGCGGCTGGTAGTGGTTGTCATGACGCGGCTTGTTCGGCTTGTGTTTCAAGTATTCTTGCGGCATGAAATATTCACGCAAACAGATACTACGTTGCCGAATATCACGGTTCTCTTATCCGTCGCGAAAGTTGTAGATTGCGTGCCATCAAAATTGTTGATCAGAGGTATCAGCAGAGCACTCTCAAACTTACTGGCGTCGGAAACAGAATCAAAAAAGTCGTCAAATGTTGTCTTGAATCGCTTGATGCCGTGAGCAAAGCGATTCCTAACCTCAGAAAATACGTCAACGAACTTCTTCTCTTCGCGAGTTAAGATCTCAAGCACGTAGGCTAGTTCTGACTTGCCGCTCTTGCCTCCGATGTTCATACGTTCCACAAACGTCGCAATCCGTTCGTCTTTAAGACGAGTAATTATGGACTGATTCAGACACGCCTCGAGAATCGCCCACGAGAGAATCATCATGGTCCAATCGTCTGATCTAAGCAAATTTTCAACGTGATCGCCATCTATCTGAAGATCTCGTTTGAAGATCTCAATTAGCGGCTCACTCCCGAGGTATACTGCTTTAATATTCATTGAGCTCCAATGGTGAAAATTTCTACCGAACAGACTTATTGAACAGCACGCTGTATTTGTCCTGCAAATGCAGCACGCTGTATAATACCTGCTTCTACAGCGTGGACGGGCGTGATTCTGAGATTTCCGTTCATCGAGCCAATTTCTATCACTCAGAGACGGACTCACAAGCTAAATCTGGATAAGGCCGTGCCTGAGAGGGGTGGTGTGGATGCTTCCGAAATCACATCCCCATCGGCCGCGTCAGCGGGATGCCGAAGGTCTTGCGGACGGGGGCGGTTGATTTCTTCGGAGTAGGGCCAGAGGGCGTCGGCGGCGTGTTGGATGGCGCTGCGACGGGTGTTGAGGATGTGGAGGAGTTCGACGCGGTCGAGGCGGCGGATTGCTAGGGAATTTGTCGGGGAAGAGAGTCATTTTTTAACCGCGAATGAACGCGAAGGGACGCGAATGGAGATGAATTTTGAATCATTCGCGTCCCTTCGCGTTCATTCGCGGTTAGGCTTCTTCAATTGAGATGGGGGGTCCATGGGATAGAAAGGGAATGCGCTGGGGGCTTTACTTTCGCGGTGCATTGGCCGGGGGACAGGAGTGCCCACCCTACTTAGGGGCGGGCTGGCCTTGCGGTCGGGGCGATGCGGGACTACAAGGCGTGCGTGGAACCGATCCGGTATTATAATAGGCACACGGGCGCTCTGGAGACGGAGCAGGTGTACGGGGAGGGATTCCTGCGCTGGTCGTATGGGAATCCGCTGGGGGCGATCTCGTTGGAGGCCTTCGTGAAGCGGCCGTTTTTCTCGAAATGGTACGGGCGGCGGATGGATGCGCCGGAGTCCGCGGCGCGGGTGGCTCCGTTCATCGCGCAGTATGGTCTGGATCCGGCGGATTTCGCGGATGCGGCGGACAGTTACCGGAGTTTCAACGAGTTTTTCTACCGCAAGCTGAAGCCTGAGGCGCGGCCAGTGGACGGGGATGATGACAGTGTGGTGTTTCCGGCGGACGGGCGGCATCTGGGGTTCGAGCGGGCGTCGGCGATATCCGGGGTGTTCGTGAAGGGGCAGATGTTCGATCTGGCGGCGCTGCTCGGGGACCGGGAGCTGGCGGGGCGGTATGCGGACGGGGCACTGGTCCTGTCGCGGCTGTGTCCGGTGGATTACCATCGGTTTCATTTCCCGGCAGCGGGGGTGCCGGGAGAGACAAGGTTGATCGAGGGGCCGCTTTTCTCGGTGAACCCGATCGCGCTGCGCAAGCGGCTGGGGTATCTGTGGACGAACAAGCGGACGATCACCCGGCTGGAAACGGAGCGGTTCGGGACGGTGCTGTGTCTGGAAATCGGCGCGACGTGCGTGGGGACGATCCGGCAGACATTTACGCCGGGCGTGGCGGTGGCGAAGGGGGCAGAGAAGGGGTATTTCGCGTTTGGCGGCTCGTCGACATTGACCTTGTTCGAGCCGGGCCGGGTGCGGCTGGAGGCGGATCTGGTGGAGAATTCCGCGAAGCAGTTGGAACTCTACGCCCGAATCGGCAGCGGGATGGGGCGCACGGCTTGACCTTTTCCGGAAAAAGCCGTCATTTTCGCCGCCCTGCATGTTGAATCATCTGAAAGACCTCGAATCCCACGCCCGGGAATCCCTGAAGCCCGCGCTGGAGGGCCAGCTTTCGCAGTCCGAACAGATCGATCTCTACAAGCGGTTTCTTAAAGTCGAGGAGCACCGGGTGCTTCAGATCCACCGGTCCGGCGCCGGGGGGCTGGAGGTCGCCCGCGCCCGCGCCAACCTGATCGACACGGTGCTGAAAGCGATCCACGCGGCGTCGATCCACGCGAACAAGGGCCAGGCGCTGCCAATCGCGCTGGTGGCGACCGGTGGCTACGGGCGCGGCACGCTCAATCCGCGCTCGGATATTGATTTGCTTTTCCTGCTGCCGCGCGCGTCCACCAAGCTGCCGCCACCGTCGCAGGAGTTCATCCAGAACCTGCTTTACCTGCTGTGGGACGTCGGGTTCAAGGTCGGCCACGCGTGCCGGTCGATCAACGAGTGCATCGAACAGGCGAGGGCGGACCAGGAGAACAAGACCGCGCTGATGGATTCGCGGCTCATCGCCGGAGACGCAGCGCTTTTCCAGCAGTTTCAGGAAAAATTCAGCAAGGAGTGCATCCACAAGGGGCAGGCCGCGTTCTTCGACCTGCGCCGCCAGGACCTGCGGAACCGCCATCAGAAATACTCGCGCACCGTCTTCCTGCAGGAGCCTAACGTGAAGGAAAGCTGCGGCGGAATGCGTGACTATCAGAACATCCAGTGGGTCGCGCTGGTGAAACGCGGCAGCTCGCACCCCAAGGACCTGGTCGACGCCAAGCTGCTCACCACCTCCGCCTGGCACGAGCTGGAGCAAGGCTATGATTTCCTCCACCGCGTGCGCAACGAGCTGCACTATCATGCGGAGAAATCCACCGACCAGCTCACGCTCCAGCTTCAGGGCGTGGTCGCCACCGCTTTCAACTATCCGCAGAAGAGCATCCTTCGCAAGACGGAGGCGTTCATGCGCGACTACTACCGCCACACGCGCAATCTCTACCGGCACACCGGCTCGCTGATGGAGAGCTTCCAGATCGAGGAGGAGGACCAGTCGGATACCGGGCTGCGGTCGTTCCTCACCTTCCGGAAAAAAAGCCGCGAGGAGTTCGACGGCTTCATCGCCCGTGACGGACGGATCTATCCGGCGAATCCCGATATCTTCAAGGACGACTCGGGGCGGCTGATGCGGATGTTCCAGCACTGCCAGGTGCGTGGCTTGAAGCTTAGCCCGCCGATGCGCAAGCTGGTGAAGGAAAACTGGGAGTTGATCGACCGGCCGTTCCGTTATGCGAAGTCCAACCGCGAGACGTTCCAGGCGATCCTCGAGCGCAAGGGCGACGTGGCCGGCACACTGCGGCAGATGCACCGCGTCGGGTTTCTCGGGCACTATCTGCCGGAGTTCGGCGCGCTCGACTGCCTGGTGCAGCACGAGTTTTTCCACCGCTACACCGCGGACGAACACACGCTTCGCTGCGTGGAGCAACTCGACCAGCTCATCGCCGAGACCAACCCGCGGCGGGAAATCTACCGGCAGCTGTTCCATAAAATCGAGGATTCCTACGCGCTCTATCTGGCAGTGATCCTGCACGATACCGGCCGCGCCGAGAACGTGCGCGAACACATCGACGGCTCCGCGATACTCGCCTCCCGTCTCTGCAACCGCCTGCAGATCCGCGGCGCGCGGCGCACGCTCATCATGTTTCTGGTAGACAACCACCTGAGCTTCTGGCGCACCGCGACTGCCAGAAATCTTGATGATCCGGAGGTGATCGCCGAATTCGCAAGCATCGTCAAAACCACCTCGAACCTCGACGCCCTATTCCTCTTCACCTTCGCCGACTCCAATGCCACCTCGCCCGACGGCTGGACCGGCTGGAAGGAAAGCCTGATGCTCCAGCTCCACACCGCCACCCGGAATTTCCTGGATGGCGGCCGGGAGAAATACTCGCGCAAGCTCGATGCCGACCGCCGCGCGCTGCGAGAGGAAGTGCTCGGCATGATGCGCGAGGACTATCAGCCGGACGTGAAACGCCACTTCGAGCAAATGCCGGCCGCGGCGTTCAGCTTCCGGCAGGCGGCGCAGATTGTCACCCAGGTGCGCACGGTGCGGCATTTCCTCCAGCGCGAGGCCGACACGTCCGATCCCCACGCCTCATGCATCAAATGGATCGACCAGGCGGAAAAAGGCTACACCGAGCTGGTCCTCGCGACCCGCGACAAGCCGCTGCTGCTGGAAAAAATCTGCTGCGCCATCGCTTCCGAGCAAATCAACATCCTCTCGGCCGACCTGTTCACCCGGAAGGACGGCATCGTCGTCAACATTTTCCGCGTCTGCACCACGAACTTCGAGCCCGTCTCGGCCGCCTCCACCCGCAAGCGGTTCCTCGACACCTTCGAGGCGATCCTGGTGGCGGAAAGTTACGACCCCGAGAAATACCTGCGCCGCAAGGTGAATTTCCTCAAGCCGCGGTCCGACCACGGGATCACCGTGCCCGTCCGCGCCTACGTCAGCAACGAGATGCACCCCACCTGCACCACAGTGGAAATCCAGGGGCTCGACCGCATCGGGCTGCTACACGACCTCTTCCACGTCATCAACCAGCACGGCCTGAACACCGCCCACGCGCGGATCTGCACCGACAAGGGCATGGCCATGGACACGCTCTACATCACGACGCAGGACGGGAAAAAAATCGAGAATCCCGTTCCGCTCAAGCAAATCGAAGCCCAGTTCACAGCGCTGGTTTCCCGCCCGGAAACCTCCGACTGAGGTAGGCAAATTTCCTGGAAAACCAAAAGAATCCCGATTTTCAGCAAGATTCTTCTTGGCATTCCGCAGGGGATCTTGCAATTTCCGCGCCCGCCCGAATCCCGGGCACCTGCAACAGACGACTCAATCTCATGTCCGTATCTCTCCGACTCAACCGCAAGGGCACCAAAGACCGCCCTTACTATAAAATCGTTGCTGTCGACAGCCGCAAGCGTCGCGACGGTCGTTTCATCGAGCAACTCGGCACCTATGATCCTCTGATCGAAGGCACCAACTTCACCATCGACCTCGCGATCGCCGACAAGTGGCTCGCCGTCGGAGCAAAGCCTTCCGAAACCGTGAACAGCATGATCCGCAAGGCCCGCACCGCGGCCGCCGCTTCCGCCTGACTCACCTTTTTTCCGAATTTTCTAAAAACCGTGTCCCTGCGAAGGAACACGGTTTTTTTGTGAGCCGGATTCAAATCTTCCTTCAATCTTCAACGTCCGAAGTTCGATGTTCGATGTTCACTCTCCCATCCCCTTCGAGCAGTTCATGGCGCAAGCCCTGCACGATCCGCAGCACGGCTACTACGCCCGGCGCATCACCGGTGTCGGGCGGCGGGGGGATTTCACTACCGCGCCGATGCTTTCGGAAGCACCGGCCCGGGCGATCGCGGCATGGGTGGTGCGGGCCTTCCGCGAAACCGGCTGCCGGAATCTCATCGAAATCGGCCCGGGCGTGGGAACGCTGGCCGCCGGAGTGCTGCGCCATCTTCCGTGGCACGTCCGATTGAGGACCCGGCTGCATCTGGTGGACACCTCGGCACCTCTCGCAGAACAACAACGCAAACTCCTCGGCAAACGCGCCACCTGGCACCGCAGCCCGAAGGAAGCGCTCGCCGCCTGCGGAGGAAACGCCGTGATCTATTCGAACGAGCTGGTCGATGCGTTCCCTGTCCGCCGGTTTCAAAAGACCACACTCGGCTGGCAGGAACTCGCCGTCCGCTTCGATGAAACGCATGAGGCGCAAGAGTCCCTGCTATCCCCCGCCCCGCTGCCGGATTCCTCCGGTTTTCTCGAATCCCATCCGCTTGGCCAATGGATCGAAGTCCACGATTCCTATCACCGGTTCCTCCGCGAGTGGCTGCCGCTGTGGAAGTCCGGGCGCATGCTCACCATCGATTACGGCGCGACGGCGGAAGATCTCTATCACCGCCGCCCCCGCGGCAGCATCCGCGGCTATCTGTTCCAGCAACGGCTCGAAGGTGCGGCCATCTATCAAAACCCCGGCCGCCAGGACCTCACGGCGGACGTTAATTTCACCGACTTGTGGAATTGGAGCAAGCCCTTTGTTAGCAGGCAGAGACTCACGAGCTTCGCGGAGTTTCTCCAAGGCTCGGAAGACGCTCCCGGACTGATGGAGCCACACGGTGCGGGCGCGGCCTTTCTGGTGCTGGAGCAGAGTCGATAGATCGCTTGACGGCCCTCAATGGCGTCAGGAGTTCAACCCTTCAGGTTGTCCTCGGAAGAGCACGGTAAACCGTGAACTCCGGACAGTCTTCGCAAAATCAGACGCGGCGGGGCTTGTCAGAAAATCCCGAGATCATCGTCATCACCGGGGTCCAGCACCGCGCGGGCCTCGCGCAGGAAAGTCTCGGTTTGTGAGAGCACATCGATGATTTTCAAACGCGTCTCATGACGCCATTTCGGGACGGCCAGGGCTTCCTCTTCGGCGGAGTCGAGGGCGCTCAAGGCATCCTGGAGGTAGCCGCGCGCTTTCTTGAGGCGGACGATGACGTTTCCGGCGATGGACCGGTCCGGCGGCCATTCATCGTAGCGGGAAGCCATACCAAGAGCTCCGGCGAGTTTCGCGCTGGCTCTTCTCACGCCGTTGACGATTTCCCGCAACGGGTGCTCGTGCTGCGAGTCTTCAGCGACCCATCCGGCGTCCTGGACATCGTGATAGAGTTTGATGGCGAGATCGCTGCATTCCTCCACCAGCGGATGACGTTTCTCATCGAACGGATCCTCGCCTTTCCATTTCTCCGCTTCGAGATCGACGAGTGCCTCTTCGGCGATGGCATTCATTTCCTCGATCCATCGCCGCCGTTTTTCCTCTTCTTCCGGCGTGAGTTCCGGCTCTTTTTCACCGCGTTCCCGCATCAAGCGGGCGCGTTCCTCGGCGTAAACCTGGTCGAAGTCCATGATGTCGAGTTCACCCCGCTCGAGCCGCGCCGTCACACGATCGAGCAGCAACTGCATTCTCTCATCTTCCGCGTCGGCAGCGGCTTCTTCCGGTGACTGCGGATGATCATCCTCATCCTTCACGGCGGACGCATGCACGACCGCCCCGATCTGTTCCATGAAGTCCTCCATCGCCTCCGCGCTTGTGGCTTGCTGCGAGACCTCATCCGCTTCGCTAAGGATCCACGCGGGCTCCGCGTCAAGCTCGAGCTGATAGTGCGCGGCCTCGATGACGACGCGGCCGTTGGTGGTGCTATACCATTCCAGATAGAGCGAATTCCCCCAGTGCCACGGAAACGGCTGCTTGGCTTTGTAAAACTCCATCAGCTCGTCCATCGTGCATTCCGGGACCTTGGCCTTGCGCGAGGCGGTCATGTCCCCGACGGTTCCTTGCTGATAGACGGCAAGTCCCGGGCCATCGCCCGGTTTTGCCTCCGGATTGGTGAACTTGAGGAAGTGACCTGCCAGATCGCGCCAGGGGTTTCCTTCCAATTCCAGTTCCACCGGCTCGTCACGCCCGACCAGCCAGATTTTCCCGTTCACCCGACCGCGCGTGCGGTTGTCAATTTCCCCGCGGACGACTTGCTCCTCGATGCGCCATGCCATGGAGGAAGTTTCGGCGTTCATTTGCCGGGATGGCGAGTCTTTCTTGATACCGGAATCAACCGAGGAAACTGGATCGGAAGGAATCGAGCAGCCGCGGCATCAGTTCCACGGGAATCGGCAGAAGACCGATTCTTTCGCGAACAATCTCCTGCTTGAGCTGTCCCGCGGAATGCAACTCACGAATAAGTGCCAAATCTTTGGGGCGACCGACGAGAAGTTTTACGGCCGCGAGGTCGTGAGGATCCAATGCGTGGGCGGCTTCGGTATCGGGAACCGGAATCAGGCGGTCCCGCCAACCGGTCGGCAGAGTTTCAAGAATCGAATCCCGAAGAATGTCCGCATGGTAGCCGTGAATGCGGAAGTAAGCGCGGTTTTCACCCAGCGCCTCGTCGAGCATGGTGGCGGTGAGTTCGTCAAATGGGTCCGGGCAAAGATCGGCATCGAAGGTGGATGCCAGCGGCCCTTGAGGGTCGCCAAGTTCCGGATAGGATGCCAGCAGCGACGCGGACCCAAGCACCAGCAGGGGAACCTCCTCGGCAAGCGCGTGGGCGGAACGGATGAGGTGTTGGAGTGCTGCCAGGTTCATTCCGTTGGATTCAGGCAGGATAGGCCGACGAAGGGCGAACAGGACTTGATTCGCTCGCTGTCATGGTTGGGCGCGGCGAGGTAGGCGACGAGATCTTGGAATGCTTCAGATGAATCTTGGGCCGCATGGATCCGTTCCTGCCATTCAATCAAGGGAGCTGGGTGAGCCCTGCCGAGGGCCAACCAGCGGTCGATGTTGTCGAGTGCGATGGAGAGGTCGGCGGGATGGGCCTCAATGTGTGCGGCGATGCACTGCCAACGGACGACGCGATCCTCGCGGCGAAAATGGTGGTCATCGGTTGTTGAAATTGAGGCTTTTTCCATAACTGGGATCTTCGACGTCCGGGGGTAGGATGGCTCAGGTTCCGAGACTTGGCCAGCCATTCGTGGGTGACGGGCTCGCGGCGTGTTGCCTCATTGAAGCGGACACCGAAAAGATTTCACGAAAGTCAGGAGAGGGTCCCGTTGCCTCATAAATGAGGACACCATGGCGCCAGCCATGGAAATGAGTGAGACAAGCATCGAAGAATACACCGAAAAGAT